>JAQVLF010000014.1:0-2030 GCA_028704295.1 Minisyncoccota bacterium
AACGTTCCACCGGAAGTTATACACTTCAGGTGACAGCTCTGTTTGAGCTGTCAAAAGAACGTTTTGTCCAACTTCCACGCTGACATTGTCAGCGATAATGCTTAAGTTGGAGGGGTGTTCAATATTCAATACAATATCGGGGCTTTTTTCCTTGAAGAAAAGAGTCCCTACATAGGCCAGCGCGATCACCGCGATGATCCCTGCAGCCACCATTAGTGCGACGACGACTCTCTTATCCATTTCACCTTCTCCTTCTGCCATAGTTTCCCTACAGCATATTTCTCACTCCTTGAAACAAAGAATAAAAAAATATACTGTAAGAGAAACTTTTTTCAAAGAACTATGCGCCTAATATAATATAAAAAGGGGAATTTGTCAATGTTTTTTGCCTGCAAAATTAATAAAATCCTTTATTCTAAACAAAAAACCGGGCCTACGCCCGGTATTTCGCATCTTTATTATTTATTTTTTCTCTCTTCTTTGAGTGAAAAGTAAACAATTAAAAGCACTAAGAGTATTAAGGCAAGTATTGACCATGGGAATAGGTTTCCTGCCATAAGTGTTGAGAAGAATGAGGCCTCCATTGTATCTCCCTCACTCGTAGTATCATCTACTGCTACAATGGCATTCTTTTGTACATTGACAGTGTCTGTCATTGGGTTCAAGCCATCGGCAGAAGCTTCTGTCAAAACCATTATAGAGCCTGCATTTTGATATTCACCCATAGTTAAGGTGAAATTGATTTTAGCAGTTTTTCCTGCTCCAAGCTCTTTAATGTAAGCATTGTCAATTGCATCTGTTGAATGGCTTACATTATCAATAAATATACTCTTAACCGCAAGTTCGCTACTAATCAGATTCTTAACAATAATGTTTTCTAATTTAGAGTCCCCTGTATTTTTAACTTCTACACTAAACTCAATATTATCCCCTGCTCCTGCTGAAACATTTTTTTTATAGCTTGTTTCCCCTAAAGAAATGTTTCTTGCAGAGGTGCTTAAGCTAAACTTTTTATTCTCATTTTGAGAAGCCAATGTTTTAGTTGTCGTGCTTTTTACAGGAGCTCCTGATGTAGAAGCAGTTGATTTTGTTGAAATAAGGACTTCAGCTGGATCAGAATATATTAATTTTGACCCGTCATAAGTTACCATCCATGCTCTATAACAATAGCTTGTGTTCGGAGATAAACCGTCATCGACTATTGTCTCACCTTGTCCATAATATATTGTTGGACTGCCAGTTTCTAGGGCGGTTGGACAAGTATTAATCCTTCTCTTAATAAGTACTATGTCTCCGCCTTCGCCCATTTTCCAGTTTAATTCAATACTTGTATTGGTTTTTAATTTTGCAGCAAGAGAGCTTGGCTTATCAGGCATTGTAATGAACTTAAGAGCCTGGTCTCCGGATATTTTAAATGTTTTTGAGCCCATTTGAACTTCAAGTCCTGCGTAATACACTCCTCCCTTTTTAAGCCCTGTTAATGGATATGAGAATGTGCTTCCCTGCTTTAAATTTTCAACCCATTTTGTTTGATTTGTTAAGCTATTAGCGTTCGTTCCCCAGATAAATCTAGCTTTGCAGTTGCCAGAACTACACTCGAGAATTTTTGCGTTCAATAGAGCGGCTGTACTTCTATTATCGCTAATGGTGAGCATTTCGGCATTTATATTGCCTGTATAATATAGGCCTGTATTAGTAGAAGTAGTAGCTACTACTTGAGGAATAACAATAATATTAACAGTATCGCTCTTAGAGCTCAAATTTGAATCAGTTACTGTTAGAGCACAAGTGTATGTTGTCCCTGAACTAACTCCTGGAGCTACAAAAGTTGGATTAGCTGTATTTGAATTACTCAAGCTAATTCCTGAAGAGCAGCTCCATGAATAAGTTAAGCTATTTCCTGTTGACCCTGATCCATTTAGGTAAACAGTATTGCCTGAATAAACAGTCTGATCTGCTCCTGCATTTGCTGTTAATGTAGCAACTTGAGAAGGGTTAACTACATTTCCAGTAAACATGATGTATCCATC
>JAQVLF010000014.1:2130-15784 GCA_028704295.1 Minisyncoccota bacterium
CTTAATGAATCTCCAGGATTAACGCCATTTATTGATGATCCCCAGTTAGGAGTGCCAGTGCTTTGAGTGGCATTACCTACTTCAAGAGGAGCATCAGATGCACCTGTGTTGAATTCAGATGCAGCAAATACTACTCCGAAGGAGAAATAGTTGCAAAACCCTATAATTAACGCCATAAGCGAGAATAGGAATTTCTGCATAAATCTTTTATATATGTTTTTGACCATATTTTTTTATTTTACTTATTATTCTTTTTGTTTGCTCGCAAAAATTAAATAACTTTTGTGAAGAAACAAGGTTATTAGAGAGGAGAAAAAAGTATGACTTTATCTCCTCTCTACATGATGGGCGGTTTGGGTGATGGAATGTTGGTCTGTCCGCTGTTGGGATTATTGTTGCCGCTTGTGGTGCTGGTGCCTGAAACAGGAATAGTCGTGGTTGCACTGGGATTGATGTTTGTCGCCATGCTTGCTGCAACGCTGTCAAGATAGTACTCGAAAGAAGAGCCTGCCGGATAGACGAGGATAATAATGCCATCTGTGGCGATCTTCCACATGTTGCCATTATTTGCCCTCGTGGTTATTTGGTAGAAAGTCTTGGCGTCTTCTTTAGATCCCTGGACTTTGACGTCGTTCTCGTAACATAGCGCATCTCCTCTGCTCGGGTCGCGGTAGAAGACATACTTGCTGCTGAACGAGTTAGACTTGATTATGTCTCCTTGGGACTTGACGTTGGTCAAGTCAACATTGTCAATGCCGAGCTTGGTTGAGATGTAGTTTTCGATGGCGCTGTACTGCCAGGGCGTAATACTGATTAGATTCTGATCCGTTAAGGTGAAGGTATAGTAACCTCTTGCGATCTCTGTTAAGGCAGTGAAAGGTGTATCCACCTTGATTGTGCGTCCGTTGCTTTTTGCAATGCCTTCAATAGTGAGGATGTAGTTGCCTGGAGTGACGTCTTCTTTGAGATTCAGCACTGACTTGTCAGCTATACTCTTGAAGAAGTCTTCGTCATCGAGTTTCTTTCTATTGGCATCTGTGACATACGTTTCGGTGATCTCTACACCTTCGGCTTTACTCACTGTAACAGGATAATCACTCCCCGTAGTAACCCATGCTTCGGGCATGCCGACATCAATGTACGCCCTTGGATAGACCGTAAGGATTTTTTGATTAGCACGGCCGTCAACTTCGAGAGTGATGACAGTTTCTCCTGGAGCCTTACCTGTAAAGGTAACTTTTTTACCTTCACCTGCAATAGTTCCGACTTGAGGATTGCTGCTGCCCCACCTGAAATAGTAGGTATCCGGGGACATCGTGCTTTTAGCTTCGATGTTTATGGTCTCACCGACTTCAAGCGAGTCACTCGCCTGAATATCGGGCTTTGTGCTGAGCCATCCTGGGAAGATGCCTCCCTGAGGGAACAGAGCCAGAATAGCAATTACTATTAAGAGCACTGCTAAGCCGACGATTACTCCTGAGATTGCTTTGTGCTTCTGCATCCAGATGCTTGCAGAAGTTCCCCAGCGATTGAGTCTGTCTTTTATGTTCATTATTCTTCTCCTTCTGATTTGAAAGATTTTCAACATCGATACATAATGAGATTAGTGGGCCCACCGTATCTCTACGGCAGATTCTTTTTCTTTGGGCAAAACAAATCAGCCCATTTAAAAGGATAAGATCAATCGAGAGTATAAAAGAAGAAAAAACTGCCGTAGAAATTTTATTTCAATGAACTTTTACGACTTTAAAAATGATCGTTAATTTTATTTAATGACAACTTGCTCGCCAAACCTTAGATCGATATAGTCGATATTGTCTACGTTATAATTTAGCTTATTTAAAATAATGCTCATTTTTTGGATTTGCCAATCTAAGTCCTCCTTAGGATCAAATACAAAATCAATGCCTTTGTATTTTCCAAAAAATTTATCAACATAGATATCGAACTCTTTAATATCATTATTGTTTTTATACACGGTTATAATAGTAATAAGAAAATCCTTCTTGGTCTTATTTGACCAAGCTTGAAGATTATCTTCATATTTTGCATATTCATTTACTTTAATGAAGCCCACTTCATCTTCTAAGTCTTTGATGTAAGTTGCATTTTTATCTAAAAGAACACATTTAACATCAGAACACCAAATACAGACCGGTGTTTTTTCCTTTACTTCGATTACGATTTTTTGTTGGAAGAAGTCTTTTTTAATATTGACATCTTCTATTTCTGGAAATTTTTCTAAAAGCAAAGAAATCTTTCCTTGAGATGGTATAAACAGACTTTCTGAAATCAGATTATTACCCAAGATGTTTAATGACATTGTACCATCCCTTTCAAAATTTTTCAAGACCTCCTCTTTTGCTATTGTCTGAACGCCTAAAACAGACACTTCATTTACTTGAAAATATGGAGAGAAGAAAAAAATGTAAGACAATCCTCCTCCAAAAACAAAGAACAAAAATGAAAACCAGAAAAGTTTTTTCTTAAAAAATGAATTTTTATTCCTCCTTGCAATTCTCTTTTTTGTTTTATATGGTCTTCTTTTTCGCATTAGAGATTTCTTTTAATTTTTCTCAGCTTTTCAAAAAGTCTAATTAAAGAGTATTTGCAAGTAATTTGAAAATCCTGTGCTTTTACATATTCTTTACTTAATCCGCCAAACCCTTTTTTAAATAATGTTAATCCTGCCCAGGGATGATTCTTGTCATTAATTTCATTTTCTCTTGCAATTCCCCAGAAATTATATGTGTGACAGTTCCTTCTTTTAGCTTCTTTTATTGCTTCCCATTGAATCAAATATGATGCAGGAATTTTAGGATACTTCTTAGATGACGCTCCCTGATGGTAGAAAGCAATATTTGACCAGAATATTATCATAGCTGATGCAATAACTTCTCCTTTGTATTTTGCATTTAATATTAATACTTCGTTATCTTCCTTAAAGGCATTGAGTTCATTTGTCAAGTATTTCGTTGAGAAAGGTGTGAAATTATGTCTTTTTGCAGTGATTTCATAAACTTCATTAAAATACTGTAAATCTTTTTCTTCGGTGCTTCTTTCAATTTCAAGATCGGGATTTTTCATTCCCTGCTTTATTAAATATCTTGTAGTCTTTCTCATTTCTTGAAGGATTTTTTCTTCGTCTTTATTAATATCTAACTCCCAAGTATATTCTGGATGAACATGCATAGGTGCATTCTTAAATCCCAAATCCTTAAATATTCTTTTATTATCTTCGCTATTAATTAAAATTGGAGCTAATCTGATAAAATCTGCTTTTTCTAAAACAGCAATTTCCCTTAGTTTAGCTAATGTGTCCTTTATAACTCCCCTAGCTTCTACCCCTTCTTTTATTATTGGCCCCATAGGTACTAGAAGATATGTTCCCCTTCTTGCCATAGTTTTGATTATCAAAAATACAGCAATTAAGTCCGAATTGCTATATAATCCCATTCTCCAAATCTTATCACCCATTTTTTCATTAAAAACTCCCCAATTATATGAATGGGTAAAAGTTTTTTCTTTTGCATTTAAGCAGAAGTTTTCCCAGGTTTTCTGATCAATATTTTCTTTTATTTGCATTTATAACTAATTATACAAAATTTTTGAAAAAAGTGGAAGTACTTTTAACTTGCTGTACTTTTAACTTGCTATATTTTATGCCTAAAATAAATCCGCATATTTAATATGTTGCGGATTCTATTTTATAGTAACAATTAAAGCAAATATATATACGCTCTTCATTTTATACGCTCTTCATTTTCAATAATTATATATAAATTTTTTATAGAATTATTTCACTGAAGGCCTTCTTTAATATACTTATTTTGAGAATTCCAAAGCATATATCCATGATAATTTTCTAGAAGCGCATCTTTAGCAGCCTTAATTTGCTTCTGTATCTCATCTCGATCATATTCGTATCCCAAAAGATCAAAAGCTTGAAGCCAAGGCCTTAAGTTGGTAATTTTTTTATTGGCTTCGGCTAAAGATTTATATACAACCTCATAAGGATATTCTGAGGGGTTTAAATATCCTTGAAAGCCGCTTGCATAATGGGATGGATAAACCATTGGACAGACAAAATCAAAATATTTTCCCGCGTCTTCAATGTTTTGCCCCACCCCAATATCGTCTGACAAGGTTGTTAATCCAAATAAGTCCGCTGAAATTTTAATACTTTTAAGCTTATCTCTTAAATATGAATAAAATTCTATCATTGTCTCCCTCTTTGTTTTTTCTTCATTGAAGAAAGGATAATTAATATTTGTTAGATCTCCATCTGTTGGAAATCTAATATAGTCAAAATTAATTTCGTCAAAGCCTAAATTCCATGCCTTCTTAGCAATTTCTATATTATAATCCCAAACCTCTTTTGAGCTTGGATCAACCCATGACAATCCTGTGTATGTTTTCCATAAATCCCCTTGCTTATTTTTTATTGCAAGGTTATTTCTATTTGAAGATAATTTAGGGTCTTCAAATGCAGCAATTCTAGCAATTGAATAAACATTATTTTCATGAAGCCTTTCGATTATTTTATCCATGTAAATCCAATCCTCGTCAAGATAGTTTCTTCCTGAAAAATCCTTTACATCTATAACAACTGAGTTGATTTCAGTATCTTCTATTAAATTTAATATATTATTCAATCTGTATTCGCTTGCCAAATATGGACCTGTTAAATAAATTGCATTTATTTCATCTGGTATTTCCTTTAATTGCTTTGTCGTAATTATTACTTCTTCTTCAGGACTTCCTTTATTAACTGAAATAAAAAAAGAAGCAATAAAAAATATGGCTAAAAGAGGAAAAAATATTATTAAAAAATATTTACTCATTCATGATATAATTTATAGCCTTTAATTGAAATTCAATTGAATTATTTAATTCCATTGCGCAAAAATCAGAAAACAAACTTCTGTTGTATTTCTTCAAATAATCAAAATCTGAAACATCCTTTGCAAAATGATCGTCATAGCGTTTTTCTCCTTTTTCATTTATTCTAGTATAGTCTCTTGCAGCGCTAATATGATTGCAGCCGATTTTATTTCTTTTAATAATTTCTAAATTTGCTTTATATATATGAGGATTCATTAACCTTTCATTCTCTAAATGTGATAAGTCAAGACAAATTCCTGCCCATTTCCTTATTTCGTTTTCGTCTAATATATGATGAACATTCTCAATATATATTTTATCTCTATATTTTGAATAGCTATATTTTAACGGATAATCTTTCTCTGTATGAATATTGAATCTTTGCGTATGGTAATTTTCAATTAAAAAATTAAGTTCTTCGATAGTCATATCCCCCCTTATATGCGCAAAGGGAATTTCTTTAATAGAAGTCGTTTTTAATTTTACCACGAGATCTTTTCTTTCTTTGAAATTCAGTCCTGTAAAAAACACACAGACTTTTTCAAGTCTAAGTGCTTTTACTTCTTCAATCTTTTGATTATAATCCACCAAAGTTGTTATTGTTGGATATATTTTCATGATTAAAATCCAAATCCGCCCATTGATTGAGCCTGCTTTGCCATTTCAAGCTTTGCTGCATTCATTGCATCGTTTAAGCAATCTTTTAATTTCTTTTCTTGTTCAGATATTTGAAGTTCTGGATTTAACTTGATATCCAAAATATCCATTTTTAAATTCAAAGTCACTGTAATTCCATTCTTCTCTTTAGTGACTGTCTGTTTTTTTAATGATGATTCAAAATCTTTTAATTGCTTTAATTGTTTAAATTTGTCAAACATAATTTTACTTTAATTTATTTTCTTACAAGTATATTTTTTCTTAAAATTTGGTTATTGTCAACTTTTTGTATATGAGACACCTATCATGCTTGTATTGTTCCATGAAAAATGAAGGGATCCCCACTTTCTATTACTTAACTTTTAAACATGCCTTGATAATTGATTTAACATTTGTCTCCAATCTATCTATTTCTTCGATTGAAAAAGCCTTTGCATCTAAAACCTCTTTTGGAAATCCAGTAGGTCTAGTAAGTTTATTTGCCTTGACTAAATAGTAAGGGATGTAACTGATAGGAAAAGGATAAGGTTTTGATCTAGTATTTAAAATAGGTTTTTTAGAAGATATTTTCACATATCCAATAAACTTAAGCTCGTCTACATAAGCTCCAACTTCCTCTAAAAGCTCTCTTTTTAAGGCTTCTTCGATTGTTTCATCTTCTTCGATATGTCCTCCGGGCATTTCCCAACCTCTTTGTGTTTTTGTTAAAACAACTTTGTCTTCATATTTTACCAATGCAAATACTGCGGAACATAATTCACATGGAGGAAGATTGTCTGACAAATGAAATTCCCACGAAGTATTTTTATTCCAAACTCCCTTTATCATTAAAACTTTCAAAAAGATAAATTATTTTTTCCGCGATGTCTTTTGTAATATTTATATGGGTTGGCAGAATTAATATTCTATTGCTTATTTCCTCTGCTTTTGGACATTCCCCTTTTTCATAATTCATCCTGCATAAATTAGTTTTTGGAGGAGCAATCACTTTTTTTCTCCAGCCATCCTCAAGTATAATATTAAATTTTGCAAATTCATTTACAATCTCATCGCTATTATTAACTAAAATAGGATATTTCATATATACTGCATCATCATTTATTCTAAATAGTCCTCCAATGTTTTCTTTATAATATTTAGAAACTTCTCTTCTATGACTATTAAATCTATTTAATTTATTGAATTGATTATTTGCTAATTTAGCAAGAGAATTAGGAAGTTTTTTAGGAAAATATTCTGGAAGATAACCTTCGTATTCTCCTTTTGAAACTGCTTTTGACAGTATTTTAAGTTTAATTGATAGGGCTAGGATAGCTTTTCCAATATTTAAAAAGTTGTATAAAGGCAAGACAAATAAATTCATTATTATAGGGTGCATTAATTGCTGATTAATCCAAGAAGTTTTAGGATAAGATAATTTACTATATTTTCTTTTAATCTTATCTTTAAAGCTTGCATTATTTACAGCAATCATTCCTCCGTAAACTGATGATATGACTTTGTCTCTTCCAAAAGAGAAAAATGAAACATCTCCAAAAGTTCCGCAATATTTATTATTGTATTTTGCCCCAAGAGCGTGAGCGCAATCTTCTATTAGAATAAGATGGTGTTTATCTAATATTTCTTTAATAGTTTTAATATTGGCCGGCATTCCAAAAGTATGCTGAATAATAATAGCTTTCGTTCTTTTGCTTATCTTTTCTTCTATTTTAAATGCATCCATGTTTAAAGTATCGTCTATATCAACGTATACTGGCTTAGCCTTTTTTTGAATTATTGGATTTATAACAGCATTGCATGTAAAGGCCTGGACAATAATCTCGTCTCCTTCCTCTATATCTAGTGCTTCCAAAATTACCAAAAGTGAGCTTCTTCCACTATTTAAAGAAAAAACGGAATTGAATCCAAAGTGCTTTTTGAAATTATCCTCAAATTCCTTTATTGCTTTTCCTTCTTTTTTACTAAAAGAAAACAATTCTTTAAAAGACAAAAGCACATCATCTTTTTCTGTATTTGGCGATAAGGAAATAGAAACAGTTTTCATTTTTTAATGCTATTAATAATCTTTTTTGGGACTCTGCTTTCTAGAAGAATAACATCGTCTTTTCCATTATATTCTTTAAGAATATCAATAATTTTTTCAGGGTCATTCTCAAACAATACTTTTTCTTTTCCCTCTTCTTTTAGTTCTTTAAAATAATCCTCTGTTGTAATAATTGCAAAATCACAAGACTCATAAATTCTTTTTCCAATTTCCTTATGAATCCTTTTGGCTTCAGATCCAAGCTCTATTAAGCATGGCATAATAACTATTTTTTTTCCACTCCATAATTTTAAGAAATTTAAATGAGCAGTTATTCCATTTGCGTTTGAAGAATATGTAGCATCAATATAGTTTTTAATCATTGTCATTCCGCCCTGCTCTGGCATAATATTTAAAGAGGCCTCGTTTATTTCTTTTAAGCTCATCCCTAATTTGTGCGCCACAAAAATAGCTCCCAAGAGATTAGAAATGTTTTGCTGCCCTAAAACGTTAACGCTAAAATGCTCTTTTTCTCCATTTAAAAGACAAGCATTAAACTCAATGTGATCTTTAAATACTTTGATATTTTCTGCGTATATATCTTGCTTTTCTAAATACGAATATTTGTAGATTGTTTTTGAAGGAAGTTCGTGATTTTTAATTAAGTAATTATCCCAATTTAAAACAGCAAAATCTTTCACGTAATCAATAAGTTCAAACTTAGTATTTTTAATATTCTCTTGTGATCCAAAAGTTGATAAATGTTGATTGTTGATTCCTGTCAAAATTCCTATTTTAGGATCAGCAATTTCAGAAAGCAGCTTAATTCCTCCTTTATTATATGCTCCCATTTCACAGATAAAATATTTATCATTTTCGTCTAATCCATTTAAGATAAAATTAGAGATTCCCATTTCTGAATTAAAGTTTTCAGGAGTCTTTTTAACACCCTTGAATTTAGAAGATAAAATAGTGTATAAAAACTCTTTTGTAGATGATTTTCCATAACTTCCCGTAATCCCAATAACAGTCAAATTATTTAATTTTCTTCTCTTGCTTTTCGCACCATTCAAAACCCTCGATCTTAAAAGAACGGTTATCGGCTGGAAAAGCAATACAATAATTGAAACAATTAAAGGGGTTAAAACATTTATTAAGAGAAACTCTGCTTCAAAAGTTAAGAAGCTAGGAGGATTTGAAAATTCTAATAAAGAGAATAAAGAGAATAAAGTAAAAATGCTTATTAAAGATAAAAAAATGACCTTTTTTGTAAAAACAGGATATTGTATTTTTTTAAAAGTGAATTTATACAAGGAAACAACTCCTTCAAGCACAATTAAGATAATTGGGGAAAAACATAGAAATACTAAATCATACTTTATAGCAATTAAGAAAAGAACAAGGGATGCAATTTTAGATAAGTATAATGGATTCATAAATATATCTTTTCCCTTTTTTGTTTCGAAATAGCTTTTGAATCTTCCTATGTGATAATTTTTAAGCTGCCATAAATATATAAAGAAAAGCAAGCTTCTGATTTCTGATATAAACCATAAAGCCATGATAATTAATATATACATTTCTAAAATATCCATTCTGTTTTATTTAAAAATTGAATAATTATTTGTGAAAGCTCCTCAGGCTTTTTTAGGTGCGGTGCATGCCCAACTCCTTCGACAACGTTTAATTCTGCTCCATCAATAATATTTTTAATTGCATAAGCATCTTCTATTGGAGTAATTTTGTCATTTTCTCCCCAGACAACAAGAGTAGGCTTTTTAATATATGTTCCATAAGCTCTCAGATCCTCCGCGAATATTTTTTTAAAAGTTTTTTTCATGATATCATTTGCAGAAAAGTAATCATAGCTCCCGGCAATTTTGTAAACAATGGGACTTAATCTTGGCTGAATCTTTTCTTTATAAAATTTGTTATTTACAAACGGCTTCATTATTCTTGCACTTCTTCTCGCAATTCTCTGCCTTAAGCTAAGCCTTTCCTTTGCTCTTACAACTGCTGCATTGCATAAAATTAGTTTTTGGACAATTCTTGGATTTTCTGCTGTTATTTTAGTAGACAATCCCCCGCCAAAAGAGTGCCCTAATAGTATAAAATCCTCTATATGGACAGCCTTTAAAAAATCTAATACAAAATACATGTATTTATTAATATTCCATACTTCTTTAGGGGTGTCGCTTTCCCCGAATCCAGGAAGATCAGGGCATATTACCATGTATTTATTTGACAAAATGTCTATTACTTTTTCCCATGACTTAGATGATCCGCCCCATCCATGCAGTATAAGAAGCGGAGTTCCATTTCCCCTTTGCGCATATCTAATTTTTAATCCTTGTACTTTAATTTCTTTATTCATTTTTAGGTTTTATTTCTGTAAAGTTTAAGTATTTATGCAGAGCTTCTGGAATTTTAACCGAACCATCTCTTTGTTGGTGATTCTCAAGAAGAGACATTAATACTCTCGGAGTAGCGATTAAAGTATTATTTAGAGAGTGAGCATATTTTATTTCTCCTTCCTTGTTTTTGTATTTAATATTTAGCCTTCTTGTTTGAAATTCATAAAAATATGATGCAGAATGAGTTTCTCTGTATTTATTTTGGGAAGGAACCCATGCTTCAAGATCATATTTTTTAACTTGTCCAAGACCGAGATCTCCTGTTGAATTAAGAACTCTCCTGTAAGGAATTTCAAGAGCTTCTAAAATCTCTTCTGCATTTCTTGTAATCTCTTCATGAAGCCTCTTAGATTCTTCTTCACTGTTTTCGCATAAAATCACTTGTTCTAATTTAAAGAATTCATGAACCCTAAAAATACCCTTAACATCTTTTCCATAACTTCCTATTTCTGTTCTAAAGCATGGAGAGAAGCCAACATATTTTTTAGGAAGCTCTTCTAAAGCAAGTATTTCTCCTGAATGGTAATTCATAAGAGCAACTTCTGAGGTTCCTGCTAAGTACATATCGTCTGACGTTTCATAAACATCAGCTTTTGATTGAGGCAAATAGCCAGTTCCTATTAAGGCTTCTTCTTTTACAAGAGAAGGGGCAACCATTGGTATAAATCCTTTTGACATAATTTTTTCAAGCGCAAGGCTCCATATTGCGAAAGACAAAAGAGCTCCTTCATTTTTGAGAAAATATCCTCTGAATCCAGCTACTTTTGTTCCTCTATCAAAATCAACTATGTCTAAATTTTTTGAAATCTCAACATGATCTTTTATAGGAAAATCAAACTCTCGTATATTCCCCCATGTTTTAACCTCTACGTTATCATTATCAGATAATCCTTCTGGGACTGATGCGTCAGGAACATTAGGAATTAAAAGCATTAATTCCTGAAATTTTTTTTCTATCTCTTGAAGTTCTTTTTCTCTGTCATTATTAAGCTCCTTCATTTTCTCAATAATTTTTTGTCTTTCTTCGTGAGAAGCTTCCTTTATTTTTTCATTAGCTTCATTTTTAAGTCTTCTTGTTTTTTCAACACTCTGCATTAATTCCGATCTTTTTTTATCAACTTCCATTAATTTATCTATTATTTCTGGATTAATTTGCTTTTTCCTGCAAGCATCTCTAACTAATTCAGTATTTTGCCTAATGAATTTAATGTCTAACATAATTATTATATTTATCTTTTATGCTTTAAACTATAGCATAAACGCGTTTAAAAAAAAAGATGAGGACCCGGGCTTTGACAGCTTTGACAGGATTATTGCAAGAATCGTTAATATATGATATATAAACTTATCTAGCCGAAGTGGTGAAATTGGCAAACACGCAGCACTCAAAATGCTGTGGGAGCAATCCCTTGTGGGTTCAAGTCCCACCTTCGGCACAAAAAGAGGTCTGAGCCTCTTTTTATCGTTCAATTAATTTAGTTCCCTCAAGCTTGTATTTAAAATCTTCTCCTTTTTCAAAATCAATAATAATGAGCTTGTTTTCAATTTTAACATTTATTGCCTCGCTATTTAGAGACTTGGAAGTCCAATAAATCGGAGAACCATTATCATTTAAAATTACAGTTAGCTCTTTATCGCCATTTACATCAATAATGACGGCTGCGTCGCTTAAATTATCGCTGTCCAAGTCTCCAAAAGCATATTTATATATCTCTGCATTATTAGAACCTCCATTTTCAAATTTTACATATTGGCCGTTTATATTATAAATTGTATTTTTGATGCTATCTAATGTTAAAATTGTTTTATCTTCACAAGCTCCTTCTCTTAATATTCCGACATCGGAAGCTAAGGCCTTACAAGTATTCGTATACGTCTTCCCATTATCTCCGCAAACAGGCTTAAAATCTTCTGTGCATATTGCTTCTTCTATTTCTTCTGTTTCTTTATTACTATTTAAAAACACTGCAAAGATTGCAGCAACGATTGTGATGGCAAATAGGCTAAAAAAAATAATATTCTTATGCATAGCTTTAATTAGATAGTATCATAATAACGATAACAAAGCAATTAAAAGTATTCCTAAAATTATAAATAAAACTTGAAGTAACGATTTTCTAAAGTTCAATTCTTTGTTTAATTCTGGAATAAGGTCTGCTGATGCGATGTATATGAAATTACCAGCAGCAAAAGAAACCAAAAAATATACAAAATGCGAGCTCAAAGATCCTATTAAAAATCCCACTACAGCCCCTATTCCTGTAACAAGCGTTGTTAAGAAATTTATTACAAATGCTCTATTTTTTTCAAATCCTCCATGAATTAAAATAGCAAAATCACTTACTTCTTGTGGAAGTTCATTTAGAATCAAGGCTGTGGAAGTGGAAATTCCAAAGGGTATGCTAACCATATAGCTTGTTGAAATAATTAAGCCGGAAATAAAGTTTTGGATAGCATCCGTAAATAAATTTACATATGCAAAAGACCGAATATTTTTATCAAAATCAAAATTTTTATGACAATATTTGCATTTCAAAAATTTTTCCAGTATAAGAGAAAATAAAAAACCTATAATAATATAAATTGAGATATTCTGGCCATAATTAAGACTTTCTGGAATTAATGTCAAAAAAGCAGTCCCGAGCATAACTCCGATCGAAAAACTCAATAAAAACATAATTACTTTTTGTAAAGTTTCTTCTCTTATTAAAAATATAAAAACTCCCACAAAAGAACTCAAAATCATTATAATGATGCTTATTATCGTATATAAAATAGCTGTGTCCATAAGTTTAAAATGGGATGATTTAGGCACCCCTTTTAAAAAAGAACTAATAATATGATGGATAAAATGTTTTGCGAGAAAAGAATTTCGCAAACAATTTTCTCATACCCATTTCAAGTCTGCTTGTCCCTACTTTACGGTATGAAAGTCCCCCTTTGATTCTTGCCTCCTCGAACTTCTGTATAGCGGAAAAACTGTTTTTACGGCGTATTATGCGAAGCCAATGAAGGCATTCGTGTGAGTAGGCTTTTGCTTTAAGTCCCCTGATTTCCCTATAGTCCGTGCCAACATCAATGGGTTTGAGTTTTTTTTGATAAAGAACTTCCTCAAGTTTTTTTGTGGAGTTAAGAATTCTTACAGCGCTTCCTCCTGCTCGTGCCTCGAGCAAATATTGTTCAGCTTCTGTTCTATAATCCAATTCCATTTCCCCCTTCAAGAGTGCGACCTTACAAAAAGGTACAATTATATTATACCTGAGTTAATTTTTAAATTCAATATTGGCTCATTGTAAAATAAGGAAGCTTATAGTTAAACTATATCTTGCCAATGACAATTTTCTGCACTCGTCCAACTTGCCCATCCTCCAATCTTACTTTTATTCCGCGAGGATGATATGAAATATTAGTTAGAATATCTGCTACAATTCCACGAGTTAATTTGCCAGTTTTTTGATCAGCTTTTAAAACAATATCTACTTCTATTCCTTTTTGAATATTATTTCTATATTGACCATTCATATTTATATTTCAACCTAATATTTAAAAAGAGTGTAATACACTCTCTTTTTAAGCAATTATCTACTTCTTCTCTTCCATCTTTCTCCTCCTGGGATATAGGAAGCTCTTTTGCTTTTTACCTTCAAAGAAAGACGTCTTTTTTCTTTAAGGCTCA
>JAQVLF010000015.1:0-6886 GCA_028704295.1 Minisyncoccota bacterium
CATTAATCTTTCCTTAGATATCTTGTAACAGCAATGTAAGAAGAAATCAAGGCTAATAGAATACCAATTAAGATTTGTCCAATTAAAATTGTCCAAATGTTACTTAAATAATATGAATAAACGTCAAAACCCATTAAGAAATTGATGAGTGAGTCATTTAATAGAAATAGGAGTCCAAGAATAATAGAAAAAGAAAGAATAGCTGCTAATATTCCGCAAAGCATTCCCTGAACTATGTATGGATTTCTAATAAATGAGTTTGAAGCTCCCACTAATTTCATAATCTCTATCTCCTTCCTCTGAGAAAATATTGTTAATCTAATTGTATTAAATGTTGTTAGAAATGCTAAAAATGAAAATACAACAATTAAAAACATCCCTAATGTTTTAACATTTGCACTTAAGCTTTCGATCTTTTGAATTGCCTCCTCTCTTCTAAAATCATCCATTTTATAAATCAAATCCTCTATATCTTCTTTTGAATCAATAAATTCTGATATAGCTGCATATTCGCTTGGGTCTTTAGCAGTTATTCTAATCGAGGGCAAAAAAGGATTAACTTCAATAATTTTTAAAGCCTCGATGTAAATATCATCTTCGTGGTTTTGTACAAATGACTCATAAGCCTGTTCTTTTGAAACAAAAAAAACGCTTTTAACCTGATCTAATCCTTCCAACTCATCTTTAAAAACCATTATAGCTTCTTTAGAAACTTCTTCTTTAAAAAATATTGATACATCTACTTGGCCTTCAACTTCTTCTATTGCATAATCAATAAGGCCATTGAATATGAAAAGTCCTACTCCTACAACAAGCGCTAAAAATAAAGCAAACGTAGTTCCAAAACTTAGACTCCCTTGCCTTATAAAATTAAACCATCCATTTTTAAATACTCGATTAAACATGTTTTTATTTAAATTACGTATCTGCCTTGTTTCTCATCTCTTAAAATCTTTCCTTTATCCAAGGTAATTACTCTTTTTTGAATATTGTTAACAATATCTTTATTATGTGTTGATAATATGACTGTAGATCCATTCAAATTAATCTTTAAGAGAAGCTTAATTATGTCTCTTGTATTATATGGATCTAAGTTTCCAGTAGGCTCATCTGCTAAAACAATCTCTGGCTTTCTAATAATTGCTCTTGCAATAGCAACTCTTTGCTTTTCCCCGCCTGATAATTCGTCTGGAAACGAATCTTTTTTATCTTCTAAATTAGCAATTTCGAGTGTTTTTAATACTTCTTTTCTAATAAAATCATCTTTGTAATTGTTAGCTTCTAAAGCAAACGCAATATTTTCAAAAACTGTTTTATAAGGCAATAACTTGAAATCTTGAAAAACAAAACCAATTCTCTGCCTTAAATCTCTTATCTTTTTATCGTCTATTTCTCCAATATTTAAATCACCCACTTTTACTTCACCAAAAGTAGGCTTCTCTTCCCCTGAGATTAATTTCATAATCGTTGTCTTTCCAGAACCAGTTCTTCCGCATAAAACCACAAATTCATTCTTCTCAATATTTAAATTGACACTATCTAAAACTCTCCTTATATTCTTTAAAAAATAGTCTTTGGATACATTATTGAAATTTATCATAGTTTAATCTAATAATCTTACTTCTTCTTCAATAAATTTATCGATTTCTCCATCTAGAACTGCGTCTGTATTTGAAGTTTCAACTCTTGTTCTTAAATCTTTGACCATCCTATAAGGTTGCAAAACATATGACCTTATCTGGTTTCCCCATCCAGCTGAAACTTTTTCTCCTTTTTCTTTTGCAATCTCCTCTCTTCTTTTTTGATCTTCTATCATAAATAGTTTTGATAAAAGCATGCTCATGGCTTTTTCTTTATTCTTTCCTTGAGATCTTTCCATTTGGCATTGAGCCACTGTTCCTGTTGGAATATGCGTTAGTCTAACTGCTGAATCTCTTTTATTAACATACTGCCCTCCTGGACCAGATGCCCTATAATAATCAACTCTTAAATCCTCGGGGCTAATCTTAATATCTTCTGTTTCTTTAATAATTGGAATTACATCGACTAAAGCAAACGAAGTATGTCTTAATCCTTGAGCTGAAAATGGCGATATTCTAACTAATCTATGAACTCCTGCTTCCCTTCTTAAATATCCATAAGCGTATTTTCCTTTGACTTCAAGTGTTACTGTTTTAATCCCTTCATTTCCTTCTCCCAAGAGTTCATCTACCATAATAGCATCAAATCCTTTTTTTTCAAAATACCTTTGATACATACGTAAAAGCATGAGGGCCCAGTCTTCTGCCTCCTTTCCGCCTGCTCCCGCCATAATAGTAAATATGGCTCCTTCCTTGTCATATTTATGAGTAAAATTTAATTCTATTTCTTTTTTAGATAATTCTCTTTTAAGCTTTAAAAACCTTTCTTCAAATTCTTTTTCTAAATCACTTCCTTCTTCCAAGATACTAAAGAAATCTTTTAAATCATTAATTTCTTTCTTAAAGTAATTCATTATTTCAACATCCTCTTTTGCTTCTTTTAACTCTTGAGATACTTCTTTTGCTTTTTCCTGGTCATTCCAAAAATCAGGAGATTCTGTCTCCTTTTGCAGTTCCTCGATTTTCTTTTTTGCTTTTTCTAAATCTAATTTATTCTCTAAAAAAACAATTCTGTCTAATGCTTCTTGTAAATCTTTTTCTCCTATTTCCATAAAGCTATTCTATCATTATTTTATTAAATTTCAAATGCAACTTTTTTAATCGTGATATAATAAAAAGGGCTTGTACAGCTAAGTACGATACGCCCAAACATAAGATACGTGCACGCTTGCAATAAGCATTATAGAAAGCATTATGCTTAAAGGATTTTCCCTTGTCGCAACACATGCAATAGACAAGCCTGTCATAATTAAAACAAGTTCCATTGTCGTCACAATATGCTTTTTGCATTTCGAATCGCTCATTCCTTACACCGCTTAGAATGTTAAAGGATTAGCTAGTTAATGTCAATCAACCTTGAATAAAAAAATGGACCTACATTTTTAAAAATGTTGTGTCCATGTTGTTCTAATTAAATCAAAGTCAACAATTAACATGTGAAGACAAATTCCCTTTAGGATTAAGTCTTCAAGAAATACTATTCCTGCAAGCAATACTAGCGCAAGCCCCAGGGACAAAGCCATAAAATACGCCCTGAAAAAGAATCGTTATGTGCATTTCTACTAATGCATCATCAAAGGAAGTCATTTCCTTTCACCGCTTAGAATATTATGACACTAATTGCTTAATGTCATATTTCTCTGTCACAATTTATAAAGATTAAAAAGCTGATAAATATTTTCTCACCAAGATACTGAAACCTTTGTCATAATTCATATGTTTTTGCAAAACATGCCGATTTACGACTCTATTGCTTGTAAAAAAGAAAAACGCCTTATAACAATAAAAGCGTTCTCCTTTATCAGTTTTATAAAATACTTGTAAACTTTTTACCGATCTTAAATTTTAACTTTATATAATAATATGTATAATCTATACATGTATTAGACATATTTTATACACTTCTTAATCAAATAAATTATTAACTTTCTCTGTGGCATAGTAAAAAACCGTTCTTCCAACTTTTTTAGTTCTTAAAAAGCCTTTTTTAAGAAGATCCTTTAGATCATTCGTGGCTGTCATCCTTGAAGTTTCATAAACCTTCATATGAGTTGTTATGGAAGTTGTAGAATCTTTATTCTTATAGTAATAGCGTAAAAGTTGGATTTGCCTATCATTTAATTGATACTTATCTCTTGATAGCTTCGCCATTTTTGTATTTTCTTTCCACTTTCTTTCAGCATATTCCTCAAATTCTCGCATTGCTTGCTCTATTTTATTTATATTATACTCTATAAAATACGTAAGATCATTATCATCCTGTTCAGAATAGATATAAGCATCTCTATATTGTGCTGGAGAATTTTTAATAACTTTTGAAAGAGGCAAATATGCAAAAGCCCAATAATTCTCTTTCAATAAATACCAATAAAAAAGAGTTCTTGCCATTCGCCCATTGCCATCAACAAAAGGATGCAAATAACCTATCCAAAAATGAATAATTATAGCTTTCAAAACAGGATGTATAAAATCATTTTCCTTAATCTCATTATTTGCATAAGCTATTAACCTTTTAATTTCCTTTTTTACAAAAGCTTCTTTGGGAGGAATATGATAAATTTCAGAACCATCGCCTCCAACTATTATTTCATCCCGGTCCTTTCTGTAGCGGCCTATGTCCGATTTTTTTAAAACCTCCTTTGTCAGTATCTCGTGCAAGTTAAAAAGAATTTCTTCGTCTAATTTTTTATCTTTCAAATCTGTTTCAATGAGCTTCATTGCCTGATAATTATTAACTATCATCTGTTCGCTTTTATTATTTGGTTTTTTGCCTTCAAGTAGAATTTGCTTTGCAACTTTTCTGCTCGTATGTGCCCCCTCTAGTTGAGAAGATGCAATGGCCTCCTCCATTACTCCGCGACTCAAAAGACGATGTTTTAATTCATCGCTAAATTGATTTTGAGATATAAAAAGGTTGCCCCCTAAACGCATGTCAATTTCGTGCAGCACTTTTTCTATTTTAGAAAGAGAAGAAATCCATGTAAAAGATTTTTCTTTTTCATCTTTTATAGGGCTTCTTTTCCTACTAAGCACCCTTCTTCTCAATTTGATATATGCCCATAATTTTAAATTATCTATGCCTTTAGGCATATTCCAATACTTAATCTTCTCCCAATGAATATAAGGAAATAAAGATTTTTCAAATAGTGCTTGAGCTTCTTCATTATCAAATAATTTAAGCAATTCCTTATTGTCTATTTTAGAAATATCTGGATTTTCTATTTTTTTCAACATAAATCCTTGAATTTAATTTTATTAATATGTATAGTCTATACATATATTAGACATGTTTTATACATTTGTAAAGATGTGCTTGCCTCTCCGATTTTTTAATCCCTATCCTTAATATATGTATAGTCCATACATATATTAGACATGTTTTATACATTTAAACGCTAAACCTTTGTTATTGTGCAATATACATAAAGCAATATACATAAAGTATACAAATATTATGAAATATGCTAAAATATATTCAAATATTCCTAAAAAGCGGAATATTTAGAAATATATGCACTATTTAACTCTAAAAAATACATTCGAAGGCTTCCCGATATTTTCGATCAAAGACATTGAAAAAAATGATCCTTCTTTTCATAAACAAAGGCTTAATGAATGGCAAAAGAAGGGATACATAAAAAAAATTAAGCAAGGCTTTTATGTTTTTACTGATCTTGAAATAAACGAACAAATGCTTTTTACTATCGCCAATCATATTTACGCCCCATCATATATTTCACTTGAAATGGCATTATCCTTTTATAATCTTATTCCAGAATCTATATATAAAATTACTTCTGTTTCTTCAAGAACTACTAAAACGCTCAAAACCCCTATTGGAAGCTTCATATATAAGCACGTAAAGCCATCTTTTATGTTTGGTTATACATTAAAAAAGTATAAAAATCACTATTATAAAATAGCTGAAATGGAAAAAGCTGTCCTTGATTATCTTTACCTAAACTCGCACATTAAAGATAAAGAAGACTTTGAAGGATTGCGCTTTAATTCAATTCAATTTAATGAAAATGTGGATATTAAAAAAATTAATAAATATTTGCAAGCCTTTCAAAATAAAGCATTAGAAAAAAGAGCTAATAGATTCTTAAAATACATTAAACATGCTTAGTCTTTCAAATATAGAAAAATATTACCCAGAAAACGAGAGTAAATTTAAGAGAAATATTCTAAGAGAATATTTGCAGTATAAAATTTTAGAAATTATTTTTAATTCAAAATATGCGCAAAGTATAGTTTTTCTTGGAGGTACAGCTCTTCGTATTGTCTATAATAATACTCGATTTTCCGAGGATCTTGATTTTGATAATTTCGGATTAACTGAAAATCGATTTTCCGATCTTGTAGATGAAGTAAAAAAGGGATTGGAGCTCCAAGGATATAAAGTAGAAATTAAAAATGTATTTAAAGGTGCTTATAGATCATACATCAGGATACCTGAAATATTGTTCAATAATGAAATGTCTAACTTGAAAGAAGAAAAAATAATGATCCAAATTGATACTGTCCCACATGCCTTTGACTATGTAAAAGACATTAAAATCTTGAATAAATTTGATGTATTTACCCAAATCTTCACAACTCCGATAGACATCCTCCTTTCTCAAAAAATTTATGCCGCCCTTAATCGTCCCCGCGCTAAGGGAAGAGATTTTTTTGACATAGTTTTTTTAATGCCGCAAACAAAGCCAAATTACGAATACCTAGAAAAAAAACTTAATATCAAAAATGCAGATGAGCTAAAAGAAGCTTTACTATCAAAAACCTCTGACTTAAATTTTGATGAACTTTCGCGAGATATAGAGCCTTTTATGATCAATGTAAATGATAGCAAAAAAGTTAAATTATTTAGAGAATATATTAAATCACACAATTCTAACTTTTGATGTTCAATTTTTCAAACTCTTTATCGCTCATAAATTTTAATATGTATAGTCTATACATATATTAGACATATTTTATACATTTATAAATATCAGAAAATGTTATTCTTCAATTTGCTAACGCATATCTTTTTCCTAAATTCAATTCATTTAAGTTAATTAGGATGTTCGAATATTTCTACTAAAACTAATTAAGGATACGAGCCCAATATTTTCCCTTTTGATTAGTTAATCTACTTAAAAAGGAATAAAACCGGTATTTTGTAATGGCTCTGTCAATAACCTATAAGCTGAGATTCTATCCGTAAAACTACCTGGCACACCGGAAGCCGACGCCGTAGTCCC
>JAQVLF010000015.1:6986-14961 GCA_028704295.1 Minisyncoccota bacterium
ATTTCTTCTCCATTGCTTAATTTTAATTTTGCAAAATTATTAGTTACTCCTACTTCTGGATTATCGCCATCATATCCTCCTGTTGTTGATCCGACATTTCCTTTTTTAATAACTCCGCTGTCTACTGCTCCTCCTGTCCAGTTTGAAGCAACTTGTTCAATGTCTCGAGCTAACGCCATCCATTCGGCAATAGTAGGCAATCATTTGTTGTTAATGCTGTTGTTTGTTCCATCTGTTCCATAGTTTGGATTAGATGGAATTGTTTGAATTCCATAGTATGAGAGAAAGTTTGAATTGTTTACACTATCTTCCAGGCAAAGAAAGGCAGTGCCTAGGCTCCCTAATTGTGCAACCATCTTTGTGTTTTGAGATGTTGTTACAAAAGAAAATACTCCTACTGTGATTAAGCCCGCTATAACTCCAATGATGATAATTACTACAAGAAGTTCGATCAAAGTGAAAGATTTATTCCTTTTTTTATTTTTCATAAGCCGAAGATTAGTTTTAATTTATTATTTACTAGTATTATACCAAAGATAAAAATCAAGGTTTATTAAATTAAAAGTCCCTTTTAAAAAGGGACTTAATACTTTATTCTTCGCCTTTCTTTTTAAATCCTGTTCCGATTGGCACTAGTTTTCCTAAAATAACATTTTCTTTTAATCCTCTTAATTTATCCTCATCGCCTTTAAGTGATGAATCAATTAAGATTCTCGATGTTTCCTGAAATGATGCAGCTGACAAGAAACTATCTGTACTTAATGCCACTCTCGAAACTCCTAGAAGCAGCTTTTCAACTTTAACGAGCTTCTTACCTTCTTTCTCAAGCCTTTCGTTAATTTCAGCTAATCTTGATTCTGATATAACCTCTTCTTCAAATAAAAGGCTATCTCCTGGATCTTTAACTTTCATTTTGGAGAACATTTGCTTTACAATAATCTCTACATGCTTATCGTGAATTGCAACTCCCTGAGATACATATACTTCTTGGATTTCTTTAATAATATATCTTTTAACTGCTTCTTCCCCTACATATTTGTAAAGCTTCTTGAGGTCAATTGAACCAATTGTCAAAGACTGTCCTTTTTCAATAGTATCCCCTTTTTTAACAAGTATTTCAATGTTGTGAGGAACTTTGTAAGTTATCAATTCTTCTTTTTCTCCTAGAGGCTTAATTTCAATTAATCCTTCTTTTTCGTTTATTGAAACAACTTTTCCCTTCGATTTAGATAATTCTGCCTCACCTTTTGGAGTTCTGTTTTCAAATACCTCTTCAACTCTTGGAAGACCTCTTGTAATATCTGTTTCAGATGCTACTCCTCCGGTGTGGAAGGTTCTCATTGTCAATTGTGTTCCTGGCTCACCAATTGCTTGGGCTGCCACAACTCCAACTGCCTCTCCTAATTCTACGAGTCCTCCCCATCCTAAATCTTGACCATAACATTTTTTGCAAATCCCATTCTTTGTTTTGCAAGTAATAGGCGAGGCTACCCTTACTTCTTCTATTGAAGGAGTTTCTTTAATAATATTTGCAGCTTTTTTAGTAATTAATTCACCCTTTTTAACAATAACCTCTTTTCCATCCTTAATGTTTTCTAAGGCTATCCTTCCATAAATCTTCAATACAAAATCTTGATTAATCAAATCTGCGTCACTCTTTTTAATAATAATTCCTTTTGTATCCCCACAATCATCTTCTGTGACAATAACGTCATGTGCAACATCTACTAATCTTCTTGTTAAGTATCCTGACATTGAAGTTCTAAGCGCTGTGTCAGCAGTACCTTTTCTAGCACCGTGGGTAGATGAAAAATATTCAAGCACTGACAAGCCTTCTTTAAAAGAATTTTTGATGGCAAGTTCAATAATCTCACCTGCTGGATTAGCTACAAGACCTTTCATTCCAGCCATCTGCACTGGCTGGCTCCATGATCCTCTAGAACCCGAATCAACAATATCAAATACAGGGCCATGAGAAATATATTCTGGAACCAATTTTTCAATCTTTAACTTGACATTTTTCCAAACTTCAATAACTTGAGTTTTCTTTTCATCCTTAGATAAAAGTCCTTGTTCATAGTAATCTTCTATTTCTTTAATCTTGCTTTCAGCCTCTTCTATTAATTTAGGCTTCTCTTTTGGAATAACAAGATCAACCATACCCCATGTGATTCCCGATCTTGTACACCACTCAAATCCTAATTGTTTAATCTTGTCCAAGATATTAACTGTTTCTTCTTTATAGGCCTCAATTAACTTTCCAATTAATTTCTTAATATTCTTTGAATTCATGATCTCATTTATAAATTCAAAATCTTCTGGAAAAATGTTATTGAATATTATTCTTCCTATACTTGTTTCAATAAATTCATCATCAATTTTTACTTTTATCTTTGCTCTTGCATCAACAGCTCCCAAATCATAAGCTAATAGTGCCTCCTTTTCGTTTGCAAAAATACTTCCTTCTCCTTTTCCCTTTTCAACAATCTTAGTTAGCCAATAACATCCTAAAACCATATCTTTTGTAGGAATAGCAATAGGATCTCCTGTAGCTGGCTTTAAAAGATTTTCTGAAGACAACATTCTTGTTCTAGCTTCGTCTTGTGCTTCTTTTGATAAAGGCAAATGAATAGCCATCTGATCTCCATCAAAGTCAGCATTAAAAGCAGTACAGACAAGCGGATGCAATTGAATAGCCTCTCCTTCAATTAAGATTGGATAAAATCCTTGTATACCTAATCTATGAAGAGTTGGAGCTCTATTTAAAAGCACAACTTTATCTTTTACAATTTCTTCCAAAGATTCCCATACTTCGTCTCCTTCATCCTCAATTAATCTTGAAGCACTCTTAACATTATATGCCAATTCTTTCTCAAGTAATTTCTTAATTACAAATGGCTTAAATAGCTCTAAGGCCATTTTTTTTGGAACTCCACATTGAGATAAATCTAAATTAGGACCAACTACGATTACAGATCTACCAGAATAATCAACTCTTTTTCCAAGCAAATTCTGTCTAAATCTACCCTGCTTTCCTGAAAGCATGTCAGCCAAACTCTTTAAAAGCCTTCTTCCCCCTGTAGATGCTTGAGTTGTGGTTCCCTTCCTCATTTTATTATCAATTAAAGCATCAACTGCTTCCTGAAGCATTCTCTTCTCATTTCTTACAATCACATCAGGAGCATTAATTTCAAGTAAATATTTCAACCTGTTATTTCTATTAATCACCCTTCTATAAAGATCGTTCAAGTCTGATGAAGCATATCTTCCTCCATCTAATTGCACCATTGGTCTTAAATCAGGTGGCAAAACTGGAAGTACATCTAAAAACATCCATTCTGGTCTCACGCCTGATTTCCGAAGTGCCTTTAATAGCTTTAATCTTCTTAAAATATTTTTCTCTTCTTCTGGATTTTTTTTTGTCTTTAAAACTTCGTTAACATTGTTAATTTCTTCGTCCAAATCAATTTTTTCAAAAATTTCTTTAATAGTTTCTGCACCTGTTCCAGCTTCGAAAACCTCGCCATATTTCATTGCTAATCCATGATATTCATTTTCAGATAAAACTTTGAACATCTGAAGAGAATTTAATTCTTCCTTTGCTTTCTTGTAAGCATTTTTCAATTCTTCTACTTTTTCTTTTAGCGCCTTATCTCTTTCTTTTTCATCTTCAAATGCCTTTTCAACCTCATTTTTAGAAGCTTTTACTCTTGTCTTGTATTCGTCTTCGATTTCTTCTAAGATTTTGCCTTTAAGATCTTCATTCACATTAGTTATGATGTATGAAATAAAATAGACTACTTCTTCTACTTTTTGAAGAGGCAAGTTTAAAACAATACCAATTCTTGATGGCACTCCTTTTAAAAACCAAATATGAGAAACTGGGGTAGCCAATTTAATGTGCCCCATTCTTTCTCTTCTAACAGAAGCTTTTGTCACCTCAACTCCACACTTATCACAAACAACCCCCTTGTATCTCACTTTCTTATACTTTCCACAGTAACATTCATAGTCTTTTGTTGGCCCAAAAATGGCTTCGCAGAATAGTCCGTCTTTTTCTGGTCTTTGAGTTCTGTAATTAATAGTTTCGGGTTTTGTAACTTCACCATAAGACCAATCTAAAATGTCCTCTGCTGAAGCTAATTTTAATTTAATTGATTCTAGATTTGAAACATACATAGTGGTCTTTTTTTATTTCTCTTTTTTTTCATTAATAATTAGGTTAAGACCTAAAGATTTCAATTCTGCTGTTAATAAATTAAATGCAGCAGGAACATTAGGGTTTTTAATTTTTTCACCCTTAATAATTGCTTCATAAGTTGAGAATCTTCCTTGAACATCATCAGATTTAATTGTAAGCATTTCCTGGAGTGCGTGTGCTGCTCCATAACCTTCCATTGCCCAAACCTCCATTTCTCCCAACCTCTGTCCTCCAAACTGCGCTTTTCCTCCTAAAGGCTGCTGAGTAATTAATGAGTATGGTCCAACAGATCTCATGTGAATCTTATCCTCAACCATGTGAACTAACTTCATCATGTAAATATATCCAACTGTAACTTTTTCAGGGAATTTCTCTCCCGTCACAGGATCATATACATTTAGTTTTCCATTTTCACTAAAGCCTGCCTTCTTAAGCTCTTCTCTAATATCCTCTTCTCTTGCACCAGATAATGATGGTGTTTCGGCTAAATAACCAAGCTTATTAACTGCGAGTCCTAAGTGAGTTTCCAAAATCTGTCCCAAGTTCATTCTTGAGGCTACTGATAATGGGTTTAGAATAATATCTACTGGTGTTCCATCTTCTAAGAATGGCATTTCTTCTGGTGGCAAAATCTTAACAACAATACCCTTGTTTCCATGCCTTCCCGCTAACTTATCACCTACTCTAATTTTTCTAACTTGAGCTGATCTTATTCTAATTTTCTTAATAACGCCTGGCTCTAATTGATAGCCATCTGCTCTACTAAACACCTTAACATCAATAATTCTTCCCCTCTTACCATGTTCCATTCTTAGAGAAGTATCCTTTACATCTTTAGCCTTATCTCCAAAAACTGCCCTAAGTAATCTTTCTTCTCCAGATAAATCAGTTTCACCTTTCGGAGAAATCTTACCAACCAAAATATCATTTGGCCCAACTTCAGCTCCAACTCTTACAACTCCTTCTTCATCTAAGTCCTTAAGTTTATCTTCTCCAACATTAGGAATATCATAAGTTGTAACCTCTGGCCCTAATTTTGTTTCTCTAACGTCTGAGAAGAATTCTTCTATATGAATGTTAGTAAATACATCTTTCTTAACAATGTTTTCGGATAAAACAATTGCATCTTCAAAAGTATTGCCTCTCCATGATAAGAATGCTACAAGCAAATTTCTTCCTAAGGCTAATCTTCCTTTGTCTACTGATCCTCCTTCTGCTAAAATATCTCCTTTCTTAACTTTGTCTCCTTTATTAACTACTGGTACTTGATGCATGCAAGTATATTGGTTTGTTTTATCAAATGTTCTTAAAGTATATGTTGTAATTCCTTTACTTCCCTTAACCTTTATTTCTCTTGAATCAGAATAAGTTACTTCTCCTGCTTCTTTAGCCAAAATCACTTGAGAAGAATCTCCTGCAATATATTTTTCCATTCCTGTTCCAACAAGTGGAGCTTCTGGATTAACAAGCGGAACTGCTTGTCTTTGCATGTTTGAACCCATCTGAGCCCTGTTTGCATCATCGTTCTGAAGAAAAGGAATAAGTGAAGTTGCTCCTGAAATAAACTGTTCTGGCGCAACATCGATATAGTCTACTTTTTCTTTTTCAATTTCTCCTGGCTCTCCCTTTATTCTTGCCTGAACTCTTTGATCAATAATATTTCCATTATCATCTACTTTAACTGAGGCTGTTGCAATATTATACCTTTCTTCCTCATTAGCGTTCATGTATACAACCTTGTTTGTAACTTTTCCTTTTTCCACTTTGTAATATGGAGTCTGTATAAATCCATAAGCATCTAATTCAGAGTATAATGCCAAATGTGTTACAAGTCCTACGTTTGGACCTTCTGGTGTTTGAATAGGACAAATCCTTCCATAGTGTGATGGTTGCACATCTCTTACATCAAATCCCGCTCTTTCTCTTGTTAGTCCCCCTGGACCTGTTGCAGACAATCTTCTCTTGTGTTCCAATTCTGATAATGGATTAATGTTATCCATGAATTGAGAGAACTGAGAAGCTGTGAAAAACTGTATTACTTGTGCAATAAAAGGCCTTGGATTAATTAATTGTGACGGAGTAATGTCTAAAGTATCAATAGTTGACATTCTATCCTTTGCAATTCTTGCGGTTCTAGCTAAACCTACTCTTAATTTGTTGGATAAAAGCTCTGCCATATTTCTTACCCTTCTATTTCCCAAGTGGTCAATTTGATCTGGCTGGGCATGAGGATCATTTTGCATTCTAATTATCTCTCTCATAACAGAAATAACATCTTCTATTATTAAGACTCTATCCTCCTTTGTAATTTCTCTATCTTTTTTAGGCTTTAATTCCTTTAATCTTGACCAAATCTTCCATCTTCCTACTGAAGACAAATCATATCTATCAAAATTAAAGAACATGTTAAAGATAAATTCTCTTGCAGAATCAACATTAATCATTTCTTCTGATCTCAATCTTCGATAAATTTCAATTAAAGCATCTCCTTGGTTTTTAGCTACATCTTTAGCTAAAGTGTTGTCAATATATTTTTGCTCTCCTGTATCTATGCCTAAGAATAATTGTCTAATATCATCATCATTATATCCTCCCAAAGCTTTTAAAAGCATTGTTGCAGGAATCTTTCTTTTTCTATCAACCTTAACTGACATAATGCCAGAAGGCTCAATTTCAAATTCAAGCCAGACTCCTCTATTTGGAATAATCTTAGCACCAAAATATTTTTCACCATTAGAAATAGTCAATGGAAAGAATACGCCAGGAGATCTGATTAATTGCGAAATGACCACCCTTTCAACTCCGTTTAGAATAAATGTTCCATTTTCTGTTATGATAGGAAAATTGCCAAAAAATACTTCCTGGGTTGTTATTTCTTTTGTTTTTAAACTTTTCAATTGTACTTTAACTCTAAGAGGCGCAACATATGAATCATTGTTTTCCCTTGCATCAAATCCTGATTCATAATTTGGCTTACCTAAGCTGTAATCCAAGAAATACAATTCATATTCTTTCTGCGTGTAATCTTTAATAGGAGAAACTTCATTGAAAAGTGCTCTAAGTTCTTTTTCCCAAAATTGCTCTCCACTTGCATTTTGCATGAAGATCAAATTTGGAACCTCCTTTCTTATCTCTGTTTTTGAAAAGTTTTTAATTTTCATATTTTGACTTATTAAACAAAAAAGCGCCCTTTTATAACTTCAAGGGTTAAATTATTTATCTTATAGTTGAATGTGGGAAAAACAAGGTGGCCTTTAATTAACTTATTAATTTCACGATATATACATACCAAAAAAAAGAAAAACTGTCAAGTTTTTCACTCGATCCTAACGCTTCTTTATGATTTTATCATTATACAAAAATATTGTAAACCTTGACAAATGTTTAAAGATATTATTTTTCACTTAAACTATTAATTCTTTGATTGCATTCTTCTTTCGATATATTTCCATTGCTTAATAGAGAATTTAATCCTGCGATGTAGTTTTGTTTGATTTGAGATGAGGATAAAACTGCGTTATATATACGAACATCATCTATAATTCCTTTAAATAAATCCATTGAAGAAGAGTATGCACCAATTAACGTACTTCTTGAATTTTGTATATCTCCTTGTTGTCCCGTTATATCAAAAGTTAATTTTGTTTGTACGCCATCCAAATATGAAGTAGCATAAGTATCTCTGTCAAGAATAACATTAAAATGATGCCAATTACTATCTGAAATCGTTGCAATGATACCCCCCACCCTACTTTTCACCCCATCGGTAAAATA
>JAQVLF010000047.1 GCA_028704295.1 Minisyncoccota bacterium
CCGCTTTCAGCTTTAGCTGGTCTATAAGTTGCTTTTTTATCACTTAAAAGCATTCCGGCCTGGATTATATTCATATTTTTACAATATCTGCATTTCACTTCGATCGTTGCATCCCTAATTTCGCCTTTAAAAAATAGTTTATTGCAATGTTGGCAGCGATATTCTTTGAACATATAAATATGTTTAATTATAACAATAAATATATTTTACTATTATTTTGTTCAAGAATAATTAAAGATTTACTGAAGAAACGGTAAAGATTCTAACAATTCTATGGAGTTTTTTTGTTCTGTTAAGGCTTTTTTAGCCACATTTTGAGTGAGATCGGCATAATATTTGAGTGGTTTGATATTTTCTAGTATGTGAATACTTCTAAGAGCCTCTTTTGCTTTTTTTGAGTGGTAAATAGCTTTTTCCGAGACATTCTCAATTGTTTGAAACCAAAATATTTTTTTTAATTCTTCTAAATCAATATTGAGATCTATTTCTTTCTTATTCGGATATATTTTTATATAATCTTGAATCAAAGGAGCAACAGCTGTACTTACGTGTCCACGCCCTAAATCTTCTTCTAGATCATGAGCATCATCATTTATTTGCATGGCAATTAAGTAGTTTTTGAAATACGAAATTAGATTTTTTATTTCAGGCGAATCTATTTCATATCCTAAAGAATAAAAGAGTGCTATAGGTCCTAAAATGTGTCCAGAAGATGGCAGAAATTTAAAATCATATTCTCCATACTCAGGCAGTTTTTCTGGAATGAGAAATTTTGATCCATTAACTTTAGCTCGGCAGTGCATAGTTTCCCAAGTATTAGCAGAATCTAATTTATCCATTAAATCATGGAAAAAGAAATTAAAGCTTGATTTGGAGCCAAAAAGGGAAGAAAAATAATTCACATAGTGTCTTGCATACAGGTTGGCTGTTGGAAGTATTTGTGGATTTTGAGCCTCGTCTTCATCCCAAAAATCATCATAGATTATGAAGGCTGTCCAAAAGAAGATATTTGCAAGGCCCATTTCAGCAATTGTGTTGTCATTTATTTTTTTAGCCTTGCTTCCTAAGGCTTCTTTTGTGTAATAAGCCATAAGAGACATTTGTTTATCTTTATTTCCTTTCATGGTTTTTTTGATTTCTTTCATTGCGATTTCCTGCATTTCCAAAGGCAGATTCTTGAATCTTTGCTTTGCCAATCTTAAAATATGATTAATTACATCTTCTTCTTTTTTGTTTAAAAAGCTTTCTAGTTGAACCTGCTTAGCTCTTTTTCTTTCTTCCAGTTCAATATTAAAGGCTATTGATAGGCAACTACCATCTTCTTTGAAGTATTTATTTGTTAAAAGTTTAGAATCATACCCCAAGTTTAAAAGAGAATTTAAAATTAGAGCGTTATTTAAACTACTTTGAGGATCTTCTTTCAATAGAAAATCAGTAAGCAATCTTTTGCTATTCTCATTTTTCAAAAATTTAGATATTAAATATATTATGATATACTTATTCTCTATCACGTCTGAATTAAAGTTTTGATCTTTAATGCATTTATCAATAAATGCGTCTAAATTAAGAAGATTAACATCTTCTAAATAGAGAAAATATGCAATAGTTGTATTTACTCCAATATCAATAGAGTCTCCGCTTATATTAGAATAGTATGGCCCTCCTTCTTTAACCTCGAGCGAAACTAAGATGCCTAGTATTTTTGCTAAAGCTTTTCCGTCAATTAAAGATGGATCATGTTTTAAAATAGCGGATAAGGCACAAAAATTTGTTGCAACATTGTTATCAAAACTCCAATCTTTGTTTTTGTGTTCTAAAAGCCAGTTCAATGCTTTGTTTTTTGTTTCAAAATCAAGGCATAATAGAACGAGGCTTGTAGATAAGATAGAATTTTCAAAAGAGCCATTAGAACCTTGTTTTTTTATAAGTTCATTGATCATAGTTGTTTTTGTTTAATTACAATAATAAAAGTAGTGCCGTTTTTATTAGACTCAAGACTAATTTCACCATTAAGGTCTTTTTCGATAATATCTTTTACAAGATGAAGGCCTATGCCAGTTCCATTTTCCTTAGTAGTAAAGAAATCTTTAAATATTTTGCCTTTTATTTCTTCAGGAATGCCTTTGCCATAATCTTTTACATAAATTGTAATGCAATCGTTATTTCTTTGAAGAGAGACGTCGATCATTTTTTTTTGATCGTTTGAATCATATACATCGATAGAATTAGATATTAAATTAAGGATAACCTGGTTAAATTTAATAGGATTTCCTGTTATTTTCACATCTTCGTCCGCATTAAACCTAATTTCTATATTGTTTTTGCGCGCACGATAAGTTAGTACTTGTATGGTTTCATTTATCTCTTGATTTAGAGAAAATAGTTTTTTTTCTTCTTGGCAATTTATTTGTTTCTTTACGGAAGTAATAAAGTTCCTCATTCTTTCAGTCACTTTGAGGGCTTTATCCAAATCTTCTTCAATATCTTCAAATCCGTTGCTTTGGTTTTTCTTTATTCTCTCAATATTGAAGGAAAGGGCAGTTAGGGGATTTATTAGGTCGTGGAAAAGTCCGCCTGATAAGCGTCCAAATTCAGCTAACCGAGAGATTTCTTTCATTTTTTCCATCTGAGCTTTCTGCAATTCTCGTGTTCTCTCTTCCACCCTTACCTCTAGAAGTTCTTTTTCTTTTTGAAGCTCTTTTTCTGAATTTCTTGCACGCTTTAGGGATTTTTCTATTTCTCTATTTGAGAGCCAGGAGATAGTAGCTATGATTAAAAAGATCATAATATAGGCTGCCACATCATTCGTCACATCTGTTATTTTTTCAGTTTTCCATGTTTGATCAACGGGTATTATATTATTACCTTGAAGATGAGTTAATAAGATGAATACTACCGAGAGAGAAATTGTTAAAAAAAGAGAAAATCGTGTACCAATCAGTACGCTTGACATGATAATTAATAGGGCTGTGAATAAAGGGACAGCGGATAGGTCGGTTCCCCAATGATAGGCGGCATAAAATAAAGGGATTAAAAACAAAACTATGAACAAATATGCGGACAAACGATGAGACTTGGAGCGTGAAAGATGGAAGAGGAATAGAAATAGTATAAAAATTATAAAAGTGAAAGCAGGATTAATACCATCATACCCGATTTCCGATGAATTATAGCTTGAGACGATAAATCCAGTACCATAAAGAAAAAGAGAAGATATTAATAGAATGTTTAGAATAAACTCTTTTCGTTTGTCGTCTTCGTTTTCCGACCTCGGCCTTATTAGTTTTTCATATAAAAAATGAACACTTGAAGATATCATTAATTTTATTTGATTAAATTTTTGAACCATCCAAGTGTTCATATAAGATTATTTAGCTAGTCCAAGGCTGCCCTACTCCCATTGTTGCAGCTATAAAGACAGCTAAAACAGAGTAATCTCTAACTGCCTTATTTGTTAAAACTTCTTTAATAAGTTTGTTCATATTAGTTTTTCTTTTTTATATTAACACGACCATTTTAATGCCTTACCCAATAATATAACCTCTGCCAGAAACGGTTTTAATTATTTTCTCGGGATTATTTTTATCAAGTTTTCTTCGTAGATTTAAAATGTGAGTTTCAATTGCTTTTGAAAACACATCTGCTTCTGAATCCCAGGCATTCTCCATGATTGATGCTCTAGATACAA
>JAQVLF010000016.1 GCA_028704295.1 Minisyncoccota bacterium
TTGCTTTTTATTGTTAAAGGATGCTTTCCTATTTGTGCCTTAGCACTTATAGGGAGAACAACTATTTCTTCAATATCAGAATTAATTGGATAAAACTCAAAATCGTTATTGTTAAACTCGGCTGTAATTTTCTCCCCCTCTCTTACATTGTTAATTTTGATTATTAATGTTTCGCCTTGAAACGGAGTTAAGTCAGATATTTGAATATCTTGAGGAAGTAAAGCTTCTTTTGAAAAAAATCCATTTAACTTAGCTCTTGTTGTCGCGCCGACAATTCCAGTTCCATTTTTAAATCCCCAGGGTTTTAGGATGTCATCAAAATGTTTTTCTTGAAACTTAATGACAGCCTTTTTTGTTAAAGCTCCGAAGTAATTAGTTTCATTTTGAGGGGAACCTGCTCCGCTTTCAGCTATTTGAGTTTCAGAATCTCGATTAAGCAAAACTTGTAAATATTTGACATCCTCTCCTTGATCTCCTTCTTCTAAATTTAAATTAAAGCAAAAATCTGCAGGAATTTCTGAAGCAAAGACCATTCCTATATTTAAAAACAAAAAGGCGGCAAATATTCCTAAAATCTTTTTCATTAAGTACATTTTAGCAATATATCTAATATAAATCAATCAGATTTGAATAACTTCCTTCTTTGCTTCTCCATTCGTTTGAAAACCCCCACCCATTCCATCTCCAAACAGCAATGTAATTTCCATTGCATTGTCTATTCTTAGCATATTCTCCTTCAATTACAACCAATTCATTTTTTAAATCTTCATCAATATCTTTAATTATAAATTCACAATTCGGCTTATCAAGATTTGAAGATCCCCAAATCAGCTTTAGATCCTTATTATAGACAAAAAAATGATTTTTAATGCTCATGTCATTTTCTTTTACCCAAAATGGCTTTGATGAACCATAATTTCCTCTTTTCCATAAAGATAAATTTAAATTTAAAAAGCCATCATTTGTAGAGTCAGCAATAACAAAATCATCTATCCACCATTCAGAAGGCGATTGCCAAATTACTTTTGAGTCTTCTACAACTGTTAATCTGCCATTATTTAAAGTGTAAATTTCTTTGATTGAATTATTATTTAAATCTACTTCTTCTTGTTTAAAAACTTCCTCTCTTTTACTTGAGAAACTTAAACAAATGGCTCCTAAAAAAATAATAAAAATTAATAGCTTTATTCTGCTATAAAGGCATCTGTCCATATAGGCAATTCTATTGCATTACTCAAATTAAGCATGTCTCTCCATTTTTTATCAGTTAATCTGTCCTGCATTGGCCACTCAAATTCATAATAGGAATAAACTCCACCTTTTGTAATTCGAAGCTTTCCGTCAATTGGGATAATAGCATAAATTGTAAATATTTTTCCTGTTCCTTCTTCCAAAACTACACCATTTGGATCAGTAGCAACATCAGCAACAATAGCAGCTGGATTTTGGTCTAAATAAGTTAATTTATTCATTGTTTGAAATGCAGGTTCATTTTTATTCATCTCTATCCAAAAATGCTCTAATTGCCCGCCATAAGAACGAATAAGCTCGTATTCTTCACTCGTAATTTCTTCATTATTTAATTCTTTTTCTGAAATTATTTTAAGAGACATTGCAAGCTCTTCCATTCTGCTAAGGTTCACATCCATACTGCTTTCCAATAATCCTCTTTCTTGAAGCCCTTCTCTTGTCATTTTAAGAAGAGAAGCAAGCCTAGCATAAACATATGCATTTGGCTCTACATAACCGCGATCATCTTTTTCTTCCTCTTCATACCCGCCGCCTCCAAGTTCAGCATAAACTTGTTTTGCATAAAGAATCGTATCATGCTTTAATTCTGTCCAGCTTCCTAAAAATGTATTCAATTCTTTTCTTGCCCATGCAGAATTTTGCATAAATGAAGGATAGCCCTCTCCCTTTTCTGAAAGAAGCGGCCTTAACTGATATAGCCAGCCCCAATAAAGATTTTGCGTCCAAGTTTTGACATCTAAACTTGAAATATAGTTTTTCATTTTAGATAAATTCTCAGGATAACAAGCATAATCTGTTTCACCTAAATCATCTAAAATGTCTAGTGCTTCGTCTGAGCCTAATACTGCTCCGATATCTAAGCCTTTAGGTAAATTTCTTGCTCCTCCAAATAGAATACTTGCTTCTTTAGGATCGTAATCATTGCAGCTCTGACCCTTTTCTCCAACCTCTCTATAAACAAGACGTTGAAAAATGGAGGCATCCACAGTAAATCTTTGGCCCATGAAACGAAATCCCTTAATCGCTTCTTCTCTATTAGGCTCAAGTCCAGCTTCAAAAATCGGCATTGAATTTATTTGCGGAGGATCTAACTTTTTAGCTAAATCAAAAAAGGAAGCAAATTTTTCTTTATCTTGAATATTTTCTAAAGATGCTTCTCCATAGGCCTCTTTTAGGATTTTCTTGAAGTCATAATATGTAATATCATCGCTTTTGCCAACAAAGAAGTTTGTTGGCTCATAAATCTTATCCCATGAAATTTGATTATTCCCCTTATCAAGTGCAAGAGTCATTAAAAGCGCTGATTTCACCATATCCTCATCTTTGACTTTAAAAGTAAGACGACCATACCACATCATTGATTTAAAATATGCCTTTAATTCATCTGTTTTATCATAATGGCCTCTTGGAATATATTGTGAATAATCTTCCAATATTTCCATCATAGGAGAACTTGCTAGTCCTTCGTGCTTATCAATTAAAGATAATTCTTGCTCAACTTCTGTTTTGACAATCGAAGGAATCTCTATTGAATTGTCTAAGAGCTTGCTCGCAGTTGCAAAAAAGCCAACATTTCTTTTTGCAGCATTTCCCCATTCAGTCTCTTTTAATTTTGTGTATTGATCAAGAGCTTCTAAAAGCATACTTTTATTGAGATTTCTTAATTCTGCTATAAGATGCTGTTCTTCTACTTGTCTTAACAAATAATCAAACATTAAATGGTAATTATGGAGCATCGAATCTGTGGTAATAAAATTGGGAACAGAAAAATATCTGTTTGACTCATAAAGAGAAAAGAATTCATTTTGATGAGATGGGCTAACCACAAAGGCATTTTGCGCAAGCAAATCTTTTTGTTTTTCTGAAAATTTAAAATCATTTACATTCGAAATATTACTCAAATCTTTTTTTACTATATACGCAGGAATACTAGGAGCCGCATTTACAGGAATTTCTTCGTATGTTGCAAATTTAGAGGCAAAAGTCATGGAAGGAGTATAAATCTCCTCCACTATTTTTTGCACATTTTCATTATCTGTTTTAAAAATTAAGAAAGCGCCATAAACAATTAAAGCAAGCGCTGCTAAAATAATTAGCTTATTTGAAATTTTTTTAGGAGGGTTTTTGTTGAAATCCTCAAAATTTAGTTGGTTTTCCATGGCTTTTAAATTAATAATCTTAATTATAATTTATCATAGACTTCGAGCTTTTTCAAATCTTCTATTAACCTCTTCCCAATTAACAATATTCCAAAATGCTTCAATAAATTTAGCTTTTTCACTTTTATAATCGATATAGTAAGCATGTTCCCAGAAATCTAAAACCATTAAAATAGGGAAAGTCGGATATATATTTTTATTATGTATTTGAATGTGCGTTATGAGGAGTCTGTCCAATTCCTTATCATAACTTAACGCAGACCAACCAGAGCCTTCGATTGACATGGTTGATTCAGTAAATTCTTTTTTAAATCTATTAAAGCTTTGAAATTCTTCATTAATTTTTTGCATAAGCATATTAGTCGGTTCTCCGCCTCCGCCATTATTAGCCGGTGCCATATTTTGCCAAAACAAAGAATGCAACGAATTTCCGCCCACGTTAAAAGATAGCTTTTTCAAAATAGCCCCCATGTCTAATTCTTCACCCCTTTTTCTTGCGTTTTCTAATTTTTCCAAAATTAAATTCGCGCCTTTTACATAAGACAAATGATGCTTGTCATGATGTATCCTTATTTGCTCTTCTGACATGTATGGCGCGAGTGCCTTATAATCATATGGCAAGAGAGGCAATGTATATTTTTTATCTTGTTCCATATTTAAAAAATATATAAAAAAGGGCTATATTGAAAAAATTTCAAGCCCTATCTCTGCGAATCAATCGATATAGAAATCGAAATGGTAATGTTACAATATTTACAATCAACCTTAAAAATCTACAAACAATTACTAATGTAATCGTAAAGAAAATTATCATTCCCACAATTACACCAAGCAACAAGTCGGGGTGTTCAGCTGCAATCGCTCCCAAGCCAATCAATGCCAATCTTTTTCCTCCGATTATCGCACTACAAAAGTGCCACTTATTACTACGTTAAAATTTAAATTTTATTTAAATTAAAAGGGCTCAATTAAAAAAGCTAAGCCCTATTTTTAAGTAAAATAGCAATTATGCTCAAAAGTATAACAATTAAAGCTGCGGCAAATACACCCAAAACAGTTGTAAAGATATTTACGAAAATTATGGAGGCAATAATAAAAATTACAACGAATATTATAATGACAGTATAAGTAATAAAGCGCAATATAGAAACCATGATCTCCTCCTTTGCTTAAATTAAACTAATTAATTCGCTCTCAATTAGAGGTGGGCTTGGAAAATAATCTACACCAAAAAATCTCCTTCTCGTGGTCATCATTTCTTCTTTGATTGTATTTTCAACTAATCGCCTTTTTTCAGGGTCTTCTATTAGATGTTTTAAGATAATTTTGAGAGTATCAAAAAGAATATATTTATTTTTTAAACATTTTCCTATTATCTCTTCTTTATTGTCTTTGTTAATATAGGGTTCTAAAATAGTAAGCACTGTGTGTGTTACATACGGAGACTCATCTACAAGAGCATCTTTTAACAAAAATAGTATATCGTCATCTTCTCTTATGTATTTACCTAGGATTTGAGCTGCAGATTCTCTTATTGTGCTCTGTTTATCCTTTAATCTTTTTATTATCTTTATCCTTACTGGATCAATATCTGCAAACTGTCCAAGCCTATCCAATGCCTGCTGCCTTACTAGGCTGCACCGATCATCAAGATACGCAAGGTTTTCTTCTGTCGGTTCAACTGGCACGCTGTAATCTGCCAACGCCTTGAATGGTTCAAGGTACTTTCTACGATAGACTGCATTCCATTTGTTAATAAGATTCTTCATGTTGTCACCTGTAAAAGAACTTCTAAATAAGTGTGTATATTATAATTATAATACTATTTTTACTAATTTTCAATTTTTTGAGGGATGGTATTATATAAATAAGATAATATTGGTCAGAAATGTTCTAAAAATAATAGTTAATTCTGGCTTAAAAATATAATAAAAGCATATGAAACACAATTTCTCAAAAATTTTTAAATCCACCATTAAAAATCTTTTTCCAAAAAGTATGCCTGCATCCTTCCCAAAATCAAAAAAAGAAGAAAGCGAATTTGGAAAAAGCAAAAAAGGTATTGTTGCCTGTACAAAATGCAATTCAATATCATGGAAAGGATCTTGGTGGCATGAATCAGACATAAAGCCAAAGATAAAAAAAGATAAACATAAAGAGTTCGGACTATGTCCAGCTTGCAAAATGATTGAAAACAATGAATATGAAGGAGAAATAGTGATCGAAAATGTTTATCCAAACATTAGAACAGATTTAATTAACAGCATTAAAAATGAAGGGGAAGATGGTTTCAAAAAAGATCCAGAGGACAGAGTCATTTCTATTGAAAAAGATGATCACAATAGTAAAATCAATGTATTTACTACTGAAAATCAATTAGCGTTAAAAATCGGCAGAAAAATAAAAAAATCTTTTAATGGAACAATGAAAGTTATTTATTCAAAAAAAGAGTCTGTTGCGCGAATACATATTACTCTTTAAATTAAAGCCACCCTAATATTGGGTGGCTTTGTTTTTTAAAAGAAAATTAATATCTTCTTTGATTGCGTTGTTGTATTTTCTTTCTGTGACAATCACGACACAAAAGAGGTCTATCTCCGCTTGGTTCAAATGGAAGCTCTTTGATTTCAGCTCCACATTCTGAACAAGTCCAATTTCCCTGATACATCTTTCGCTCTCCAAAATTGCTTTGATCGTTCATTTTTTGGCTATCTGTTTTTTAAAAACAGACTATTAAATTAATTATGCTATAATTATAACAGCAAATTTAATTGCTGTCAATGATTTTTTACTTTTTTTCTTGCGGAACAATTATTTTTTTAATAACTTTGCCTTTCCTTAAAACCTCGAGCTCAACTTTTTTGCCTATAGAGCAATCATTCAAGCAATCGCTTATATTATTATCCTTGCTTATTAGTTTTTTATTAAAGCTTAAAATAATGTCGTATTCTTTTAATCCTGCCTTATCTGCTGGAGAGCCTTTAATAATGGGGCTAGCTCCATATCTTTCTCTCACAATCAATGCCCCTCCATCAACTGGAAGATCGTTTTCCCTAGCGATATTTTTATCAAGCAAGACATATTTTACTCCTAAATATGGACGTTTTATCTTCCCGTATTTCTTGATTTCTTTTAAGTCTTTAATGGCGTAATTAATCGGGATTGCAAAGCCAATATTCTGAGCTTTTTCAATCATGGCTGTATTTATCCCAACTGCTTCTCCTCTAATATTGATGAGCGGACCCCCTGAATTTCCATTATTAATTGCGGCATCTGTCTGAAATAGTCCCTTTAAGTCAGTATGAAAATCTGTTCCATCACATGCCTTAATGCTCCTGCTTAGTCCAGAAATGATGCCAAGAGATATTGTATCTTCAAACTCTCCTAAAGAATTACCAACAGAAATAACATATTGTCCTAATTCTACTTTTTCAGAATTCCCCAATCTTAAAAAAGGAAAGTCTTTACCTCTTATTTTAAGAATAGCGATATCTGTTAAAAAATCGCAAGATAAAACTTTCGCGCTATATTTTTTTTTAGGATCAATAACAACGGTATAATCAGCTTCTGTATCTTTAACAACGTGAGCGCATGTAAAAACATAACCATCTTTTGAAACAATAAAACCAGAACCTCCCCCTACTTTTGCCTGCCCTTTATTATTTAAGTCTAAATCTCCTTGAAGCGATAAAAAACTTGCGGCATCTAACTTAGGAATGTCTTTTGATGCAATAATCGTTATTACAGCAGGACATACTTTCTTTGCTATTTTTTTTACAGGTGATCCTATCATTAAGAAATATTTTAACATGTTTAAAACTTGAAAGCAACAGGAAAAACTGCTAAGAATAAAATATGCCCTCGTAGTTCAATGGATAGAACAAGAGACTCCTAAGCTCTAGATACAGGTTCGATTCCTGTCGAGGGCACCAGGGCTCATGGCTCAACTTGGTAGAGCGTCTCCATGGCATGGAGAAGGTTGCGGGTTCAAATCCCGCTGAGTCCACAAAAAGATTCATTTACCCCTTAGAAACTAAACGATTTAAAAAAATTCTTAAATGCATCAAAAACGCTTCCAGAAGTATTTTCTGTAGTATTTGTATTATTTATGTTTTTACACGCATTAAAAGTGTTAACTTTGCCTTTTAGGAAATAATCCATGTTGGAAGCATCGCCAATATCAATTGAACCATTCCCGTTCAAATCACAATTATTCTTGTTCATGTTAGACGCACAGTTTCCAGTTACACATTTTGATAGCAATGTAGAATCTTCCTCGGTGACATATCCATCTTCGTTTACATCGCCTAATGGAGGACATGGAGAAACCTTCTTTGTTATTTGATTTTGACAGACATCAAAAGTAGAAATCTTATCAACAAAATAATCATTGATTTTTACAATATCATCAAAATCTGCTCTTCCATTAGCGTTTACATCAAGAACTGTTAAATCTACATTAGAATCGTCTACCTTACTATTTGCTAATTCAACATCTGCATAAGTGATTACTCCGTCACCATTTATATCTCCATATTTTCCGCAAGGAATTGCTTTTGATTTTCCGCAATCACCTTTGAAATTGATAATTGTTCCCGCCTTATTCGCCTCGCATTCATTTGAATATGTTTTTCCATCTTTTCCACAAACAGGACTATATACATCAACGCAAGCCTGCTCGCAATTAGAAATTGTAATATCATTAACGCTTATCATTCCAGAAACTCCATTTGTTGCACGAGAAGCATTAACATAGATTACGTATTTACCACTACCAACAAGGGGCTCCTCAATCCTTTCCCACTTATAGTTTCCTATGCCATTTGCATCTGTTTTTACATTGTGCGCAAGTGTCCAACCCACAGCGCCATCTACCCTGTCTACAAATACAGTATATACAGAATCTTTATCGCCTTGCCACTTAATGTTTACGCTGTCTCCTACGCATAAATTTGTTCCGGCTGTTGGAGATAAAATTTTCTTCTCTACTCCGGTCTTTACTTTTAATTTAATTTTAGACATTGCGCAATAAGAACATCCTCCATGAGTGCCTTGCTGACCTATTTCACAAGATACCAACTCATACCCATCTGGGATCTTATATTTAGCGCTAGTGTTTATATTCGGACAAAAAGCCGCTGACCAAAAAGTAATTGAATCTGGAAGATTGTCTTCCACTACTTCAGTTGCAGAAAATTTACTGTAATCTTTGGCAATAGTTTTAGCTACCTTAAACTGTACATTAACTATCTTCTCCCATGCGCCAGACTTGCTGCTGCCAACCCATATTACGCCTGAACCAACATCTCCGTAGCTTTGAGGAACCGTCCATGTATAAGAGGTTGCTGTAATAGGCAGCGATGCTATTAAAGTGCTTCTATTTCCAAATATTTGAATTTCATCTCCTTTAAGATTTTCTGATCGCCATCTTACAGTATACGTTTTTCCTGCTGTTAAGGTTTCGCCTTGCATAGGCGCTGTTATTGTAATTTGTGGAGATTCTACTTCATTTATTCCTATTTGTTTAATCAGTGAATTATTATTTTCATTGCTTTCGCTCACTCTGCCCTCCCAATCTATGGTAGCTGAAATTGTTGACCTGTCTTTACAAGAAACTCCGACTAAATCACAAGTGAATCCTCCTGTTTCTGCACAAGTTTCGGGAGCAGGAACATTAAACCTGTAATTACTATTTCCTGAAAACTCTTTTCCTGTTTGCTCACTTTTAATTTTTACCAAAAAGTCTCCTGATCCTGTGCCAATGCCACGATTGCAATATTTTACTTTAATATATGCATCGTCATAATATACGTCCTCAACTACAAGGTCTGGCAATCCAGGAATTTTTTTTGCAATATTGAATTCCACGCTGTCCATGACGCCTTCTCTTTCCCAGTTACTTTTAGGAACATTACTAACCCAAATTGTACAAGTGCCCCCTGCACAGCTTTTAGGAACTTCGTAATAATATACAGTTGCTGTTATAGGAAGCTCTTCTAAAAGAGAAACTCCTGGGCCATAGACATAAAGATGACCCTTAGGAAGATTCTTAGACTCCCATTTTATGGTATATGTTTCTCCTGCTGTTAGCGTTTCGCCTGATGTAGGAGCGATAATATTAATTGAAGGAGTTTCTATAGGAGCTACATTATTTGGTTTTGACAATATTAACTGAATCAAAATCATTATTAAATCATTTTTATTGCAATTTTGAATACTTTGCAAACTGCAGGAAGAACTAACTTGAAAATCATTCAAATCAAGCGATGTCGCACTTACTTTTGCAAAAATACAAAAACCAAGTATGGCAAATACTATTAGAAAATATTGGATTTTTTTATTCATATTTGTTTTTTTATTATTATTAAATTCATAATACCAGGAGGATGAAAGTCTTGTCAACTCCTCCCCTTTTAGACGATTAATAAAATTCCCAAAACCATGGCGAGGACTAGTTAAGCGCGCGTTAAAAAATTCTTCAAGGATAGAATATTTTAAAATATCCTGAGATATCTTAACGCTATTGTGATATGCTATTGTAATTATATCTCACAAGAGGGTCGCCGATAAGTTGAAATTGCGACGGATAGTTCACTTCCCCGAATCCACTCTTGCTTGAATCCTGCAACCCCATTTTTATCACGTCTCCAATCCGATAGCTCTTTTTAAAATATGGCATATACCATTGTGGCCAAGAAGATGTTGTTGCTACATTGTCCACTGATCCGTAGACGTTTATAGCTAATGAGTGAAGAGCTCCATTTAAGTTAGTGCTATAAGAACGATGTTTAATTGATGAACAGCCATCTAGCCACCAAAGTGCTGGCTTGTATGGCCTACTGCTAAGAATAGCACTTTCGTTAACTTCTGGAGTTGTTGCGCTTAGATAGTTTGGCGCTCCGTGTCCAGAAAATAGTATGAATTCCTTATTTTTCGAAAAGTTAAGGGCTTCATCTCTTGATATGTTATTAGTATAATTTTGAGATGTTTCATCTCCAAATGCATGAACATTTTCCTCACCATACATTTCATTAAGATCAGCTACAATTTGCATGTTTCTGTGCCAAACTGGATCCTTAATAGCCCATTCGGAAGAAAAAATTGCGCCAGTGCCTTTTGTTAATAAATTATTCTCATAAAGATAGCCCATGTTTAATATGATTGACGCGCTTGTTAAATCATATCCTAGTATTCTGCCAACTCCCATGTCAGGAAGAAAAAATTCGTCGCTGTCACCTATATCATTAGTGCTCCAATAACTGTTTCTATCAGCATACATCATATCTGCGCTGTATTTAGAGCCATACCCCGAAGGCAAAGCATAGTCATATGGAATATCGCTCCAGTCGCCAACTATTACCATATAATCATACTCCTGATTATTATTGTATGGTTTTATTAAATTCAGCTGTTCGTCTATATCATTATCAAAACTATAAGCATCTCCTGCCTGACCGCTAACGGAAATTAAAGCTGTGTCTCTATATATAGCATACAAAACGCCTAATCTTGAATATTCTGACAAAGTTTTTGGAATTACCGTAACGATTTTATCGTCCGAATCAGTAATTGCTAACTTAATTTGAGAATCACGCAATGTTGGTGATTGCTCTATATCGCTTGAGTACGCCTTAATTTGAGAAACAGTGTCATGGTTATTGCCAAAATAAACTATTTTTTTTGAAGATGTCTTACCAATGTATTTTTCAATTTCAGTCAATGAATCTAAGAATAATCCCTTGTTCTTTCCAGCAAAAACTGCGGCATAAGGCTTTAGTTGCTCTTCATCTGAAAATGAAATAAAGTCATAGCTTCCGACCATTAAGCTGTCTATATTCTTTTTACTGAATAAAATATTATTTTTGCTAAGACTGCTTTCTAGATTGGCAAAATTATTATCACTATAATAGATCAATTCTGCTGAAGTTTTTGATTTTAACGCTTTCATTAAATTTACAATCTCATCCTCTTTTCCAGGAACATAAAAAACTAATGGTACATCATTCTTTTCTTGATTGATAAAGGAAGACGCTCTAAGTAAGGAATATTCATCCTTTATAATGTATACCTTATTAATGCAGCACTCTCCGTTGTAAATGACCGCAACACCTGCTAATGATGCATAGCAATCGTTATTATATGTTTTCCCATCAACTCCGCACACAGGATCATATAAAGCCGGACATTCTTTTTCTTTTATTCCAATATACTTTATTAACGAATTATCACTTTCATTGCTTTCCTCTATTTTATTGTTAGGGTCTAATTCCGCCTTAACCTGTGCATACTCATTATCATTTAATCCTATGGAACTGGTTGCAATTTCTGTGCATTTAAACATTCGTTGGCTTTTGGGATAAACCCATTGTATGTTTTAAATTGGCTTGTTCTTAAATTAGTTATTTTAATATCTAAAACAGACATTGCAATTGTCTCTCCTGTATTGCAATAATTAACATTGATATGCTTGTTTTCCGTTTCTGATTGATATTCAACATTTTCTATCTTAAGATTAGATATAGATGTGAACGGCGGATAATCCCTTAATATAACTCTAATAAGAATTCCTATTAAGTCGCTTCTGCTACAATTTTGAATATTAAATAAATTACAAGATGGACTAATAGAATGATCGTCTAAATTAATTGATATTGCGCTTGCTTTTGCAATGCAAAAAAAGCTACATATTGAAAACGTCGCTAAGAAAACAAAGATTTTAATTTTCATGGTTGGTAAGTTTATTAATTATTACAAATATCATATTTAAGATATTAGACACTGTCAAATACTTCATGCTCGTTACTATAACCAACCACTGTCAAATAACCGTTATTTCAAGTGGGATTTGAGCAACTTGGATGCCATCTTGCTTAACTTTTATATTATAAGTCCCTGAGCTAGTAATAAAAAGCCTATCAAACTTAATATTTGTTCTTACTCTTTTCTTCCTTTGTGGTAAAGCAAAACTGAATTCAAAATCATTTAATTTGTCTCCTTTTGGGTCATAGAACTCAATGCTAACATTTGTTTCTTTTTCAAATTCATCTATATTTTCGATAAACCAAAGGGAAACAAAATTAAAAAGCATTGGCACTTCTTTTCTACCTTGCAAAAATTCCTGCTTAATGCGTATTTCTTCTAAGATATCAACTAGAGTAGCATTGTTAGTCTGTTCATCCACAATAAGCTTATTGCAAATTATTGACCATAAATGTTTCATATTAACATTCTACCATTTTTTTAAAATAAATTCAAAAAGACGCCTTACAAAAAAGCGTCTTTTTAATAGTGTAAATAATAATTTATTTTACAGCGTCTTTTAACCCTTTACCAGCTTTGAACTTTGGAACTTTCATTGCAGGAATCTTTAAAGCTTCACCAGTTTTAGGATTTCTTCCTGTTCTAGCAGCTCTTTTTGAAACCCTGAATGTTCCGAAGCCTGTGATAGTTACTTGACCACCTTTTGATAGAGTTAAAGTAACTTCATCGATAATTGCATTTAAAGCATCTGCTGCAACTCTTTTTGAAACAGCAGTCTTTTTCACAATTGCTTCTGCCAAAGCATCTTTTGAAATGTTTTTTGACATATTTTTGAAAAAATTAAATTATTATGCCGACCTTTTATGCTTTCATCTTGCATATTCAATTATTCTTGTTTCCCTTATCACATTCACTTTAATTTCTCCTGGAAACCTTAACTCCTCTTGTATCTTTGAGGCTATATCTTTTGCTAATTTCTGAGCCTCAAAATCATTTACTTTTTCTGCTTTTACAAAAATTCTTATCTCTCTTCCTCCCTGTATTGCATAAGCCTTGTCAGTGCCATCAAACCCTAATGCAATATCTTCTAAGTCTCCTAATCTTTTTAAATAATTTTCTAAAGTGTCTTTTCGAGCTCCTGGCCTTGCTCCTGAAATTTGATCTGCAATTTGAATAATTTTAGCCTCAGTGCTTTCGTAGGGATATTCTTCATGATGTGACTTGACTGCTGAAATAATTTCCGGCTTCACATTGAATTTTTCCAAAATTTTAGCTCCGATATCTGGATGAGAACCTTCGACTTGATAATCTAAGGCTTTTCCAATATCGTGCAATAGACCTGCTTTTTTACACAAAGCGACATCCAAGTTAAGCTCTGCTGCAATTTCAGCTGCTAATAAAGATACTTCTACTGAATGCCAAAGTACATTTTGTCCATAACTTGTTCTAAACTCTAGCCTTCCTAAAACTCTTATTAGTTTTTCAGGAATATCTAGTACTCCTGCTTCATAAACTGCTGCCTCTCCTGCATCCTTGATTTTTTTGGCTAAAAGTTGTTGAGCTTTTTCATATTCTGCCTCAATTCTTGCTGGCTGCACTCTTCCATCTTTTATAAGAGCCTCTAATGTGATTTTTGCAATTTCTCTTCTTATTGGATTGAAACAAGAAATCATAACTGAACCAGGAGTTTCGTCAACAACAAGCTCTACTCCCGTTACCTTTTCAAATGACCTAATATTTCTTCCTTCTTTTCCAATAATTCTTCCTTTTACATCGTCATTTAGAATCGCAACTGTGCTTGTAGTTATTTCTGTTGCTTGAGGAATAGCATAGGCTTGCATGGCGGTTGCCAAAATTTCTTTTGCCTTAATTTCATATTGATCGACTCCTCTTAATTCTAATTTCCTTATTCTTTCGGCTAAATCTGCGGCGTATTCTTTTTCTATTTTCTCGATTAATTTTTCTTTTGCTTCTTCTTTTTTTAATCCTGCTACTTTTTCAAGTTCTTTTAAACAAGTTTCATGCAACTTATCTACTTCCATCCTTATATCCTTAACTTTCTCTATTTTTTTCTTTAAGTCTTCTTCATCCCTTACAATCTTTTTTTCTTTTTCATCTAATATCTCTTCCTTCTTAAAAACCCTTTCCTCCGCCTTAATAACAAGTTTCTGTCTTTCTTCTAGCTCATTTTTCGTCGCACTCTCCAGTTTTTCTGCTTTTTCCCTCGCTTTAGTAATAATCTCTTCTGCATTCTTCTTAGTTTGCTCTAATCTTCTTTGAAGCTCTGCCTCAATTGAACCTGCCCGCTTCCTTGCTATTGACTGCCTGATATAGTATCCTAGCGTAACACCTAAAACAAAGCAAAGAAATCCAACACCCATTAAATTTCCATCCATATTTTTAATTGAAATTCTGGTAAGACATTCTACAAATTACCAAAATTCAAGGTTATTTTTAATTTGTATTTTTAGTTTATCAAAAAACCCTTTAAAATACAAGGGTTTCTTAAATTTT
>JAQVLF010000048.1 GCA_028704295.1 Minisyncoccota bacterium
TGAAGAGACAGTATGTAGAATTCATATGTCAATCAACAAAAAAACAGTTGAATAAATTAAAATATGCTTAATTAAATACAAAACACTGTGCTTTAAAGCAAATGACTAGCATAATTCGTATATATATAACGCAAGTTGTTTAAATTAGCTCTCTATACTCCCTGTATTTTTCTTTTATTATCTCTTTCCATCTAACAGTCTCGTTTCCTTTGCCCAAAAGATCTTTTTTATGATAAACTAAAAGAACACAAATCAATTTTACATCCTTTTTAACAGCTATTATACATCTATTGCCAGATTTTTTTCTTGACTGCTGTGTTCCAGCAATACGAAATTCGGTTTTAGCTATTTGAATGTTTTTATTCCCAACAATTTCATTTGCGATAGATGTTTCAAAAAGAGAATCCATGCGCTTGAACTCTTCAAGCATTGCTTACCATGTTATATCCCATGCCTTATTATACTTTTTTTTGAATTTTTTAATAAAATGGCTTTGAGCAAATGATTCTACGATTACCGAATATTTAATAGACATTGTTTGGATCTTCTTGAGTTATTAATTCGTAAGGGATAGTTTCGTCGAGAGAACAAAGCTTATAAGGTAGTTGATTATGTGTAAAGTCAACTATTTCGCTTGTTTTTTTATCCTTCCACTTTTTAGCTATTTTTTCAATCAAATTAATTTCCTCTTTTGATAATTTGCTTAACTTTTGTTTTCTTGAAGTTTCATTTTCTGAAATCAAAAGCATTTCTTCCTTGCGATTAATAGATACTTTTCCAGCTTCTTCCAATTCATCAATTGCTCTAAAATACATATCTGGAACAGGGCCGTATTGAATGCAGCGATATTGCATTCCGCTCATACTTTCTAAATTATTATAGAACCAGGCAAAATCTGCTAGATATAACAATTTAGCTAATTTAGTTTTTAATATTTTTCCATCCCGAGATGATCCTTTTCTGATATATGCCAAAATCATCTCTTTATATTTTTCATATTGAGGTCTTATTCCATCCTCAACTTCATCTAAAGAAATTCCAAAGATGTTTGAAAGTTTTGCAACTTGAGAAAAACTAAGTTCTGTTTTTCCTTGCTCAAAAGAAATATATGAAGCTCTTGAAATGCCGATTATTTTAGCCACTTCTTCCTGTTTTAATCCTTTTTTTAATCTAAACTCTTTTATTGTCTTAAAATATTGTATCATATATTTTTTTTATTTATTTAATGATACATGTTAAATGTCAAAAAGTCAAACATAAAATGTTTATTTTTTTTACATAGTTTTCTCATTCTCCCCATCTTATTTTGAACTTGTGCAATTTTTGCACGAGTTGAATTAAGATCTTTTTCAGTTATTTCCAAAATGGAACTAACTGAATTCTCATCCACTTCTTTACTTTCAAAAATATTCCTAAGATGCTTTGTTATTGCAGGTCTTTTTACTCCAAAAAGCTCTGCAATTTTTGATTGAATTAACCAAACGGTTTCGTTGTGCAAAAAATCTCTACCTCAATTCTTTTATTAGGAGTAGTGTATAGTAAAAATTCTGTAAAACTGTTACCTTGAATTATTTGTTTGCGTTTTTTATATATTTTACGCTCTCGCTTTACAGCACTAAAAATGTTTCTTTTATAAAATTACTCTTGAGCTAATTTGCTTATTCTCTGATTGTATTCTTCCTTAGATATATTTCCATTTGCAAGCATTGAGTTTAGTCCTGCTATATAGTTTTGTTTGATTTGAGAGGAAGATAATATTGCATTATATATTCTTACATCGTCCAATAATCCTAAATAGTTTCCATAAGTATTTTTTCCGATTAAAAAATTATTTACTTCCATGGGCAAATTACTGTGCGACAAACTACCTATAATCATTAAATTACCATCTATATATAATTTTGCATTATCAATATCTGTTAGACCAAAGCCAGTGACAACCAATGTAAAAAAATGCCAGTCATTTTCAATGTTATCAATTACTTTGTTATCGGAAGCATTCCAATACCTATAATTCCCCGTATTCATAAATAATAATAAATTGCTTGCAATTTTTGAAAATCCTACATTTGAAGACGTTCCAGAAAACCCTAAAATGCCCTTATTATTTAATAAATCAGTTATTTTACCCCAAAATGAAAAAGTATATGAATTTGCTGTCGACAGTACATTTCCGCAATCTATATAATCATCACCATTAAATTCATAGCATCCCCCGAAGACACATTTTTTTGAAGATTTATCCCAATATACTATTGGCGTCGTTGTGCTATGTAATGTTCCATCATTAACTCCCCACGAATCATTTGCATTTCCTTCATCAAAAGTCCACTCAGAAACCAAATTCAAAAGCATTGAGTTTTGAACATTCGAAGAAAAAGCTTTAGCGCGAGCAAAGGTTGCATTAGAAACAGAAGAAGAAACAGTTACCATGATAACTCCTGCTATAACTCCAATGATTACTATTACTACTAATAACTCTATTAATGTAAATGATTTTTGTTTAATCATAAAAGTCCATTTATTGATCCTTGTTTTTTTATACAGCTTATTGAATTTTTTAATCCTAAATTTATTGCCTTTTCAACATCATTAAATTTAATTAGGCCTGAGATAAATCCTGAACCAAATGCATCGCCTGCTCCTGTCTTATCAACAGCTTTAATTACTTTTGTCTTTACATTATACACTTTTTCATTTTGAACTACAACAACGCCCCTTTCTCCTTTTGTCATAACAGTGATTCCTTCATGCATTTTTTTTAAATCTTCAATTATTTCCTTTTCATTTTTGTATTCTTTTTTTGTTAGAATAGAGGCTTCTTCTTGATTTAAAATTAAAACATCTACTTTATCAATAATGTTTTTAAGTTTTTTAATAGGAAGATTTAATTGACTGTTCCCTGGATTAAAAGCAACCTTGATGTTGTTTTGACATGCATAATCAACAATTTCTTGAGTTAATTTAGATATTTTTCCAGATAATGGGGCTAAATAGTACCATTTAGCACGCTTTAACTTCACGTCTTTTAATTCTTCAGATGCCCCCCTATAAGTCATAATCGTTCTGTCTATTCCATTGTTAAATATCACTGAACAATTTGTAGAAGCTTTTGCAGTTTTTTGAATGTATTTAGTCTCAATTCTGTTTTTCCTTAATTTATCAATTATCTGATTTCCTAGGCCATCATCTCCCACGCATCCCATGTATGCAACCTTAAGACCTTGACGTCTAAAGGTAAAGGCAGAGTTAACTCCGCCCCCGCCAATATTAAAGCTGGTGTTTTTTAAATTAATCTTAGATCCTAAATTGAAAGCGATTGCTTTTCCTGAACAAAATTCATTAGATGAAATAATGTCCATTTTTTCTGGTTCAATATATATATCCCAAGTAGCTGAACCAAATGTAATAATGTCAAATCTTGTTACCATAATAGAAATTTCTTTTTTGTTTTAGCTTTGCTTAATTTAATAATTGTTTTAATAACTGAATCTGGATTTAAGGATATTGCAGATATTTTTCTTTTCATAATAAACTCGGCAAATTCAGAATAGTCTGATGGGGCTTGCCCGCAAATTCCACAATATTTCTTCTTTTTTCTGCAAGCATCAATTGCGCGTTCTATCAACTTCATAACCGCTTCATT
>JAQVLF010000049.1 GCA_028704295.1 Minisyncoccota bacterium
TGAAAAAAATTAAAAGTAAAATCAAAAATGCACAACCCAAGAATCCTAATTCCTCTGCATAAATTGCAAATATTGAATCTGACATTGATTCTGGAATAAAGCCGAATTTTTGAGCGCTTAATCCTAAACCCGAACCATTCAATCCCCCTGAGCCAATAGATATTAAAACTTGATTTATGTGATATGCGTCTCCTGAAATATCATGAGATGGATTAAACATTGTTATAAGCCTTTCCATTCTATAAGGAGTGGTCAATATCATTAATGGGAACAAGATTAGTCCAATCAATGCAACAATTCCAATATCCTTTAGCCGTGTATTGGCAGAAAAAAATATGGCTGATGCTATGGCAAAGATTGTAATTAATGTGCTTAAGTCTGACTGCAAGAAAAGGGCAAGAACAATCATTCCAATTGCGATTAAAAAATTAATAAGGGGCTTTTTAATTTTATCGCTTGAGAAAATGGCTGATAAATAAATAATAAAAGTCAATTTTAAAAGTTCTGAAGGCTGGAAACTCGTGCCAAATATATTTATCCATCTTGAGGCTCCCCCTTCATTGATTCCTATGCCTGGAACAAACGCTAAAAACATTAGAACATATGAGACAATAAAAAACCAAAAAGAATATTTCTTAAAAAAGTTTAGTGGGAAAAGAAAGGCTAAGACTCCTAAAAAAATGCCAGGAATAAATCCAAACAATAGTTGATGGATGAGATAATAGTTTGAAGCATATCCTTCATTTATTGCAAATGGAGGAGATGCGGTTGCTATTGCAATTATTCCTATTAGGATGAATAAAAGTGAACACACTAGAAGAGGAATGTTTGGCATGTATGAAACTCGCGATCTCATTTCTTTAAATATTTTTTAAATTGATTAGCCTTGTCCTTATAATCTTTGAATAAGTTGTAGCTCGGAGCTGCTGGAGAGAGTAAACATATTCCTCTCTTTTTTGTATTTTCTTTTGCAAACAAAACAGCGTCTTTCATTTTGTCTGTAAAGAAGAAATTAATATTTTCATTTTTAAGCTCTTTATATATTTTTTTATCAGTATTAGGAAAAAGAATAATATTTCTTATCTTTCTTTTCTTAATTTCATCTGTCAATTTTGTATAGCTTATTCCCCTATCTTGTCCTCCTAAAATTAATGTATCAACGTTTTTTAATTCATTTAGGGCAAATATGGTTGCCTCAGGAATTGTTGCAAGACAGTCGTTATAAAAGTCTACGCCATTAAATTTGCCTACAAATTCTATTCTTGAATCTAAAGTTTCAAATTTATTAATACTGCTTTTGATTTCTTTTTCTGTTAGTCCAAATATTTTTGCAACAGCAGCAGCCGCGGAAATTGCATTCTCATGAATATTTTTTTTAGAGCAAATAGGTTCCTTAAAAGGAATTTTATGCGCTTTTGTTTTAATATCCTTTATTTCTTTAAATAAAGGATTGTATATAAAGAAATCATTTTTATCCTGGAACTTAGCAATATTCTTTTTTGCGTTAAAGTATTTTGAAAAAGTTTTGTAATAATCTAAATGTTCAGGATATATGTTTACAAACACGGAAATATTAGGGCTTTTCGAAATATGATCTAATTGATGGCAAGACATTTCAAAAACAAAGACATCTTTAGGCTTTTGAGTCAAAATATATGACAAGCATGGTTTCCCCATATTTCCTACAAGCTTTGCATTAATTCTGCTATCCTTTAATACTTTGTAAATCAAAGTAGAGGTAGTGCTTTTTCCTTTTGTTCCAGTCACTCCAATTATTTTTCCTTTTGCATTTTCTAAAAATAGTTCAGCTTGAGAAGTAATTTTTGCATTGCCTGAATATTTTTTAATTTCTCTATATGGTATTCCAGGAGTCTTGATTATGACATCAAAATTCTTAATATTTTCTAGATAGTTTTCTCCAGTAAATATTTCCTTTTCATCTACCCTTATTTTATTCTTGTCAGCCAAAGATATAGCTTTATTAGGAAAAAGTTTTTTTAAAGTTTTGTAAGTGTTCTTTCCTTCTCTTCCAAAACCTACAATAATTATTTTTTTATCTTTAAGATTCTCTAATCGCATGTTCTAAAATATTTTTAAACTTCTTTGGTAAATTATTCTTTTCATCAAATGAATTTAATATTTTATTTGCTTTTTTATCTAAACTTCCAAAATTCAAGCAATTTAATAAATAGTATTTTTTATCTTCAGCCTTCTTGTGGCTCAAGTAAAAAGCTATAAGTGATTCTTCTCTTGTTCCAATGCATTCAAAAGACTTTATCTTTACTTTGCCAATTAATTTAAGCATTTCATCTCGAAGCTTCTTATCTTCAAATAAATTTTTGTTAAATATTTCAAAAAGATCTTTTTCGTCTATAAATGGATATAGTATTGCAAACACGAATAAGCATTTGGAACAATTGCCGCACCATTTTTCTGTTTTCTTTTTTGTTCCCGAGTAGGTTTTATTTGCTTCATTGCAGCTTAAAAATATTTTGTAATAATCTTTAAATTGACAAAATATTTTAGCAATTTGTATTTCGTAAAGAGGCCTTAAGAAACTAAAATATTCTATTCCATCAATTAAAAATTCTCTTGCGTAATCTCTAAAATAGTTTTCTGCTTCAAGGCTTTTTGACCATTGATGATTTATCTTCCTGCCTAAATAAGTAGTGGTTTCTTCATTTGAGCTTCTCTCATTTGAAAGTGCAATGTACTTGGTATTAATAAGATACGCAGTTAAAAAGGTCAAGAAGGCCAGATATGTAGAAAAAGGAGTATGACCGTTTAAATATCCTTGATTATTTAATTCCAGAAGCTTTTTATCAATCCTTCTTTCAACATAAATATGTTCTTTTTTTAGAGTAGTTCTTTTTATTTCCTTAGTTGGATTTAATCCAAATAAGCATAGATTTTCATTTTTGAGAAGATTTAAAGAAACAATTGAATCCTTTCCTCCGCCTATTGGCAGGAGCACTTTATCTTCTGCTTTAACTTTTTTCTTTTTAAATTCTTTTTTAGACTCACATTCTATTTTAATAAAATCTTTTTTTGTAAAATCTATTTTGTTAATAAAAAAGAATTCTCCCAAACCTTTTAGATATACTTTTTTCCAAAAAGCTTTTTGTTTAGCGCTTAAGTTTCCACACTCAACAATGATTTTAGGAGAGCAGGTTGCTTTATAATATGATACAAGTTCAATCATGCCTAAGTTAAAAATTAAATTTTCCAAAATATCTTTGTCAAAATCTTTTTGAGGGATATTCTTAATTTTTAAACTAGGCTTAAATTTAATATCAGGTTCTATTTTAAAATCAAACGAAATATTTAAATTTCCATTCTTGAAATTATAGTCAAATGACTTATATCTAAAAATTGGATGTTTTTTTCTCAAGTCCATAAAAGCTGAATAGTTACACCGATAATCGCAAGGATAACTCCTAAAAGCCAAAATCTCATTGTGATTTGAGGCTGCGTCCATCCAATTGCTTCTAAGTGGTGATGGATAGGCGTTGATTGCCATATCTTTTTTCCTCTGAACCTTTTTGATAAAAGCTGTAAAATAACAGAGCCAGCCTCAATAACAAGTA
>JAQVLF010000050.1 GCA_028704295.1 Minisyncoccota bacterium
GAGATTCGTATTTTAGTTACTTCAAGGAATAAAGAAGAGGCGTTAAAATTATTGCCAAAAACATATAAGGCAATTGATAAAGCTGCAAAGAATAAAGTTATTAAAGATAATACCGCGTCTCGAAAGAAATCAAGACTTACAAAACTTGTAAACTCAATAAGCTAACACAAAAACAGGGCCAACGCCCTGTTTTTTCAATTCAATACAATGACTGCATAATTTAAAATAGCTGCAAATATAATCCATAAAAAATATGGAAGCATAAGAAGAGCGGCTTTTTTAGATTTTTTATTAAACAAATAAATATTTATTGCTGTCACTCCTATTGAAATAATGATTTCAATTAGTCCAAGCATTGGATTTCTCATTCCAAAAAAGAAATATGACCACAACGCATTCAAAATTAAATTGACTCCGAATAAAGTTAATCCTTTTTTGTAATCCTTTTTAGCTTCCATAAAATATATAAAAGCTGACAGCGCAATCAAAAGATATAATATTGACCAAACAATTCCAAAAACAAAAGGTTCTGGAGAAAAGAATGGTTTATTTAAATCTAAGTAATAAGTTATAAAGTCTCCTCCAATATATTTCCCTATAACTCCGGCAAGTGAAGTTATCAAAAGAAAAACTATAAAAGTTAAAATTTTGTTCATATTCTTTTATATGCTTTTAAAATTATAATTGCTATTATTGTACCAATAATTGCTGTTATTAATTGAGGGTAGCTCATTGCATATAATATTGGCTTTGGCAAGAAGTTAAATATTAAACTGCTTAGAGAAAAAAGAAAACCAAACTTTAAAACTGAGGCTATTATTCCTCCTATAATATAATTTTTGTTTTTAAAGAAATTAAAAGCTAAAATCAAAATTATATTTCCTAGAATAATACATGGGACAAATGGCAAAACTGCGGGAGCTAAAAGTCCTGTCAAGACAGAAAACAAGCTTGGAATAATTGCAATTCCAATTGCCTGCCTTAATCCTAAAAACATTAAAGACAAAATTAAAAGTGCATTAACAATTGATCCTACAATAATTTGATTTTTAAAAAATACTTGAGATAAAATAACAATTCCTAAAATACTTAAAAATTGAATTAAGGGAATAGTTATGCTTTTTGTTTTTGATATTGTTTCCATATTAGTTTTCTTTTTGCTTCTTTGAAAAAGTTGTATAAGCAATTTTATTTATTATTTCCTTATTTATTAAAAACTCTTTATAAATATTTTGAACGAGTGGATTTTCATCTGCTATTCTTATGTCTTCTTTTTCATCTATTTGATACAAACTATCTGCTCTTTTTTGCCTGATATCTTTATCTACTGGGACAGGCTGCCCTCCTCCGCCAATGCATCCCCCGGGGCATGACATAACTTCGATATAATCAAATTCATTCAAATGATTTTCTATAATTTTTCTAGCGTTCATAAGTCCATTAACAACAGCTATTCTAATTTCTGCCTCTCCAATTTTAACAACAGCTTCTTTAATTCCTTCTTGCCCTCTAAATTCTTTAAAGTCTATTCTATCTAGTTTTTTATTTAATAGCTTGTAGCAAGCTGTTCTTGTAGCAGATTCAGCAACTCCGCCTGATGCTCCAAATATGACGCCAGCTCCAGATGATAGTCCTAAAAGATTATCTTTATCCTCTCCCTCAATTTCTTTCAAATCAATGTCATGCTTCAAAAACATTCTTGCAAGCTCATGAGTTGTTAAAACATAATCAACACATTTAAGTCCATTAATTTTAAGCTCCCCTCTTTCACATTCATATTTTTTAGAAGTACAAGGCATAACTGAAACTACAACAATATTTTTTGGATCAATGTTTTCTTTTTCTGCAAAGTAAGTTTTGATAACCCCTCCTAAAAGAATTTGAGGAGATTTAACAGTTGTTAAATTAGGAATAAATTCTGGCTTATAGAATTCAACAAATTTAACCCATGCAGGACAACATGAAGTAAACATTGGAAGCCCTTCTTTTTTTTCTAATCTTTCAATAAGTTCATTAGCTTCTTCAATTGTTACTAAGTCTGCTCCTAGAGAAACATCGAAAACTTTTTTAGCTCCTAATTTTTTAATTCCTGCTATCATTTTTTCAATAACAACTGTTCCATAAGCCATATCAAATTCTTCTCCTATACTGGTTCGAATTGATGGAGCAAACTCAAAAACAACATATTTATTATTTCTAATTTCTTCTTCAATTTTTGAAGATGGATCATTAGAAGAAAAAGTTCCTGAAGGGCAGTGCGCTAAACATTGCCCGCAGTAAACGCAATCTATATCTTTATTATTTGTTGGAACAATTTTATGAAAGCCGTTTTCTTTCTTAACTTCCAAATATCCTATACCCTGATTCTTACAAATCTCTGCGCAGTTATAACAATTAATACATTTAGATGAATCATAAATAATAGCTGGACCAAAATTATGCTTTGGATAATCTTTTTTTCTATCCTCCCATTCATTAATATGCAAGCTCCATTCTTTTGCATAATTAAGCATTTTGCATCTATTGTTCCAGATACACTCTCCGCATTTTTCAGTGTGCTGAGAAAATAGTAATTTTAGATTTGTTTTTCTAGTCTTTAAAATCTCCTCTGTATTTGTCCTAATAACCATTCCTTCTTCTGCGCAAGTTCCGCAGCTTGTAAAAAGGCCTTTTCTCCCTTCAATTTCAATTAAACACAATCTGCATCCTTCTCTTGGATGAGTATCAGAATGATAGCAAAGAGAAGGGATATCAATATTATTTTCTTTTGCAATCTCCAAAATACTTTTCTTCTCATCCGCTATTATTTTTTTTCCGTCAATTTCTATATTAACCATTGTTTTTTAATATCACTTTATTAATTAAACTTCTAAAAGGAATTGCGACCCCTCTTCCCAATGCACAAAAACTTGTTTTTTCTAATGCTAAGAATATTTCTTCCAACTCTTTAAAATCTAGTTTTCTTCTTTTAACCATTTCTAAGATTCTATAAGTTCCTTCTCTGCATGGAGTGCATCTATCACAGTTTCCATTTACTAAAAATTCTGCCCACCTTTCCATAAGCTCATACAAATCTTCTTCATAAGAAACAACCCTTATAAAGCCTTCTCCGATAACAGGCTTGTCAAATTCATCTTCAATAAAAATTTCACCAACAGCGCCTCCTCCAGCCTGAACATAAAATGGAGTATTTAAATAATTATTTGTTTCTTTCAAAATTTCTCTGATTGTCATCCCTTCTTTTAATTCATAAACCCCTCCTTGAACATTTTCACCAACAATCATATAAAATCTATTGTTATTATATTCTCCTTTATTAATTTTAGAAATATAATAAAAAGTTTCTACATTATTAACTAAAGTAGGGTATCCGAATAATCCCTTTTCTGAAACAAAGGGAGGCCTCTTTCTTGGAGCAGGAGTATTTCCCTCAATCACATTTAATGCAACAGATTCTTCTCCTCCAATGTATCCATTATTTTCAGAAACTAATTTAATATCTAAATCTTTTATTAAATCTTCTAACCTATCTTTAAATAGATTGTAATATTCTTCGTTTAAATAAATATATGC
>JAQVLF010000017.1 GCA_028704295.1 Minisyncoccota bacterium
TTAGAAGTTGTGATAACTCCGTAATTTAATAATGAAAGCTCTCCTTTAGTTGTTTCAATAAGGCCAAATCCTGTTATGGCTGTACCTGGATCTATTCCTAATATTATCATTAATCTTTTAAGTTAGAGTAAATTTCTTTAACATCTTCAGAATCGTCTAAAGCTTCAAAGAGTTTGTAATTCTTTTCTTTATCAGCCTCTATTTTTTCATTTGGAATCCACGCCAAGGAAGTGCTTTCTATCTTATATCCCAATTCTTCAATGTTCTTTTTAACACTATCTAGTTCTTCTAATTTAGTTTCTACTTCTATCACATCATCTAAAATAGAAATGTCTTGAGCGCCTGCACTGATTAAATCTAATTCCATGTCTTCATCACTTTTCTCTCCTCTTTTAACTAGAATAATTCCTTTCTTTTCAAACATCCATCTAACAGCTCCAGCTTCAACCATTTTGCCTCCATTTTTAGACAAAAGCTGCTTTAATTCATTTAAAGATCTATTCATATTATCTGTAATTCCTTCAATCAAAATAGCTGTTCCTTCAGGACCATAAGCTTCAAATAGAAATTCTTCTAATATTTCTCCTTTAAGTTCGCCAGTACCTTTTTTAATAGCTTTATCAATGCTATCAGAAGGCATGTTTTCTGATCTTGCTTTTTCTACAACCATTCTAAGCCTTGGATTAAAATCTAAATCTCCTCCGCCATCTCTTGCCACTACTGTGATTTCCTTTGCAAATTTAGAAAAGACTTTGCTTCTCTTTGCATCAGCCGCACCTTTTTTATGTTTAATTGTACTCCAATGTGAATGTCCGCTCATGTTTATATTTTATTACACTTATATCTATAATTCAAGGACAAAAAATTAAAAAAGTCAAGATTCCTTTTTTAATTATTAATTGGTATAATGAATACAATAATCATTAAATATATTTCATGACTAAAAAAGAATTAATATCTTTTTTAACTCAGAATGATTTTTTGAAGACGAAAAGAATAATTGAAGCTTTTGATAAAATAGATAGAAAAGATTTTGTTCTAAAAAAATATGCTTCATCAGCATATGATGACTATCCTTTAAGCATTGGTTTTAATCAGACAATCTCTCAACCCTCAACAGTTGCATTTATGATAGAGCTTTTAAAACCCGAGAAAGGGGATAGGATTTTAGATGTGGGTTCTGGTTCTGGATGGACTACCGCGCTTCTGGGATACATAGCAGGAAAGAACGGAAAAGTGTTTGGAGTAGAAATAATTCCAGAATTAGTGCTTTTTAGTAGAGACAATTTAGAAAAATATAGTTTGGAAAATACAAAAATTTATCAGGCAAGAATAAATGAGCTTGGACTTAAAGATAAGGCTCCTTTTAATAAAATTTTAGTTTCAGCTAAAGCAAGAGATATTCCAGAGGCATTAATCAATCAATTAAAGATCGGGGGAGTTATGGTGATTCCAATCAGCAATTCATTATTTAAAATAACTAAGAAGAAAACAGGGATCGAGAAGCAAGAAATTCCTGGATTTGTTTTTGTTCCCTTGATTTATTAAGTAAAAAATAACATCAATATTTTTGACATTTTGTTGATATCGAAGATTGCAATATAAACTAAAATTTGCTCGAGAAAAAAATTTAATTGTATCAAAAGTATTGACTAATTGTATCAGAATGATACAATTGAGATATGAAAATGATTCAATTAGATGAAAGGCAAAAAAAGGTATTAGAATTTATTTCAAAAAATCCGGGGGTTCAAAACAAGGACATCCTTAACTATTTGAGAGGAAATATATCAAGGGCTACAATCGTGAGAGATTTAGTTTCTTTATATGAAAATGATCTGATTGAAAGAAAGGGCGAAGGAAGAAATGTCGGCTATTTTGAAAAAATATCAAGCAGTTTGCTTTCCTTTATTGACCCTAATAAATATTTCGAAAAAGATCCGGATGAAAGAAAACTTTTATCAAAAAGTTTTAATTTTGAGATTTTTAAAAAGCTTAATAATCTATTCTCAGAACAAGAACTTGATGAATTAGACAAATTAAATAATAGCTATAGAAAAAGAATTAAAAAATTAAGTCCGGCTATTTTAAAAAGAGAGTGGGAGAGAATGATAATAGAGCTTTCTTGGAAGTCTTCTAAAATAGAGGGGAATACGTATAATTTAATTGATACTGAAATATTGATTAAAGAGAATATAGAGGCTAAAGGACATAAAAAGGAAGAGGCGATTATGATTTTAAATCATAAAAAAGCTTTAGACTATATTTTAGAATCAAAAGACGATTTCAAGAAAATAAATTGGAGAGATATTGAAAATATACATTCTTTATTAATTCAAAATTTAGGAGTTAAGAAGGGAATTAGAAGAAATGCTGTTGGAATATTGGGAACAAACTATAAACCATTTGATAATCAGTATCAAATTAAGGAAGCTTTGGAAAAAATGGTTGAATTAGTTAATAAAACAAAGCATCCAATAGAAAAGGCTTTGATTATTGGACTAGTTTTACCGTATATTCAACCATTTGAAGATGGAAATAAAAGAACATCTAGAATCTCTGCAAATGCTATTTTATTAGCTCATGATTATTCCTTGTTATCTTTTAGGAGTATAAATGAGGTTGATTACAAAAAAGCCTTGATTTTGTTTTATGAACAGAATAATGCAAGATTATTTAAAGAACTGTTTGTTGAACAATTTAAGTTTTCTATTACAAATTATTTTTGCCGATAAAAAATATATATGCTATACTAATATAAATTTAGGAGAAGTTTTTAAAACTTGGTTTATTCATAAATAATTAATAGGTAAAAAAATGGAGGAAAATAATGAATGCGTTATTAAAAGAGAGCGCAATATTAAAAAAATTCTAGAAACTTTAGAATCAGAAAAAAAATCTCTTCGCGATTTTGAGGAAATTTCTAGGGTTTTAGGAGAAGGAGATGAAGATAAAAACATATTGAATATTATAAAAGAGAAGGAAAAGCATGTTAAGGAACTTGAATACCTACTCAAGCTAGAGTCTGCAGAAACATGCAATATAAAAGACGTGAAAGCAAAGGAAACACTGGAAAGAATTTTGGAAAGTGAAAAGACAAATGAAAATCTTACTAGCTTCTTTTCCTCACTATTAGATTTAGGGGTGGACAATTGTTTTAAAGAAGAGCTTGGAGAAGCCTTTAGAAGCGATTTGAAGAATCTTGAGCTTAATTCTATTAATCATCAAGATTTAGTTTCAAAATTTATTAATAAATATAAATAATATGGACGAAAAAAGCTGTTCTCTTTCAAAAATAAATATTGTACAGGACTTAATAAACATTTTGAATTCAGAGAAATATACATTAACCAATTATCAAGAGTTTTATAATTTAGCTGATGCTGAAGATAAAGAAACTTTAGCTAGTATAATAGAGGAACAAAAAGAGCATGTTAAGACAATGGCCAACTTGATACAAATAGCAGAAGATTTTTATTTAAAGAAATAGTTCCTCATGACATATTTATTTAATATGAAATTCAAAAAGAAAAATACATCCTTTACTCTATAGAACTCCTAGTAGTAATAGTAATCATTGGAGTATTAGCAGCAGTTATTGTAGTAGGGCTTACTACTTCTTCCATTTCTAAAGCTAATATAACTAAGCTTAGGGCGTTTGAGGGGAGTATAACCAATGGCCTCTCTGTTAAATGGCATCTAAGTGGAAGTTAGAGAAGTAACCGGAACATCAGCGCCTTATCACATTCTGGATGCTTGGGGGAATAATTTGGAACTTTAGGTAATGGAGGATGTTCGCAAGGTCTATCCACTTGCCCGAATTTTATTTCTGAATCATCTAAGTAGTGTATGTCGGGAGGATGTATGAGTTTTGATGGACTGACGATTATATTAATATTCCTAATAGTGTAAGTTCTAAGCCCACGGACAAGCTGACTGTTTCTGTTTGGGCGATGATTGGGGTGCCTGCAAGTGATAGAAATTATGAGCTGCACGGAGGCAGGAGGATATAACATAAATATTACAAGCCAGTACCCTGGTTTATGTGAACGGAAGTTATCGTTCGCCAACTTTCAGCCCCCACAGTTCTATCTTCTGGCTGGCATCTTTTTGTTTTTACTTTTGATGGAAGATATACAAAATCATATTTTGATGGTCAGCACAAAAATCAATCCGATCCGGGAGCAGCATATCCGACAACCTATTCTGCAAATAATAGTTTACAAATAGGAGCTGAAGCTGGATCCGGAAGTGCTCCAGTAGCTGGAAACTATTTTCAAGGAAAGATAGATGATATTTGCATATATAATGGAACTATATCTTCGGCTCAAATCAAACAAAATTATATTGCAGGATTAAATTCTCTTTTATCAAAAGGTTTAATCTCAAGAGAAGAATATAATCAAAAAATAGAGAATCTAGGCAGTGCGTTTTAATTGCTTTCTTGTTAAAGCAAGAGCTATTGCTGAAATAAAAGAAAAGCCGATCATTTCATAAAAAGGAAAGACATTACTTTCTTTTTTAATTTCTATTGATTCTTCTTTTGGAGCAATTTCAATTTTGTTCTCAATATTAATTTCTTTAGGAGATCCATTTGGATTCATGCTTGTCTGCCAATTATCTTCAATTCTTTCCATTGTTTGTTTTGTGCTGTTGTCTCCATAAGTCCAACCATCCTTAAAATTAACTTCATCTATTAAATTGTTTTGGTTATCTTTCAATAGAATTACACCTCCTGTATTTTTCATTGCTCCAGTATAGATTAAATCTGCTTTAGTATTTGAAAGAGTCTCATCATTTGTTCTCTCTAAAATGAAAAAGTTTTTTGCTTTTATTGTTCCTTCAAGCTTTATTTCTTTATCATTTATCATTAAAGTATAATTATCTAAAGAAATATTTTCATTTGTTGTATTAAAAAGTTCAAGCCATTCATCATTTGAGCTTGTTTCTGTTCCCATCCAGGCAATCTCATTGATAATGATGGTTTTTGCGTAAGCAATATTGAAAGAAAAGAACATCAAAAATAGTATTATAAGAGTGGAGATTGATCGTTTGGACATATATTTAAATGTTTGTAGGCTTTTTTTGTAGCAATTCTTCCTTTAGGAGTTCTCTGAATTAATTCTAGTTGCATAAGGTAAGGTTCGTAAATATCTAGAATAGCTCTTTCTTCTTCGTTTGTTGCTGCTGCCAAAGGCTGTATTCCGACCGGACCGCCATTGAATTTTTCTATAATAGCTGATATAATTTTCCTGTCTTCCTTTTCTAGACCGAGTTCATCAATCTCTAGAAAATCTAGTGATTTTTTTGTAATATCGTAAGTTATAATACCATCGCCTTTTACTTCAGCAAAATCACGGACTCTTTTTAAAAGTTTGTTTGCGATTCTAGGAGTGAAACGGGATCTCTTAGCTATTTGTAAAACAGAGTCGTTATCAATATCTGTTTTTAGAATAGAGGAAGACCTTTTAATTATTTTTTGTATTTCTTCTTCGGAATAAAAATTTAACTGAAAGCTAGCACCGAATCTGCTCCGAAGAGGGGAGGTTAATAAGTCTAATCTGGTGGTTGCGCCTATTAGGGTAAATCTAGGAAGATTGAGATCGATTGTTTTAGCCATAGGGCCTTTCCCTAAAATTAAGCTAATCTTAAAATCCTCCATTGCAGAATAAAGATATTCTTCGATCATGTGGTTGATTCTATGAATTTCATCTATAAAAAGAATATCGCCTTGTTTTAAGTTAGTTAAAATTGCAACAATGTCTCCTGATTTTTCAATAACAGGGCCAGCAATCATTTTAATTCTGCTTTCTGTTTCATAGGCAATTAAATTAGCAAGCGTGGTCTTTCCTAAACCAGGAGGACCATAAAACAAAATGTGGTCAGGAACCTCATCTCGCTTTTTTGCAGCAGACAAAATGATATGCAGATTGTCTTTTATTCTAGCTTGTCCTATATACGAATCCCATGTTGTAGGACGAAGTTCAGAATCTAAAATATCGCCTTTTTTGGTTATATTTTGTGAATTTCTCTTGACATCATTCATAAACTATGTTATATTAACTTCGAACTATTTTTGAGGCGGGGGTAATTATGGGGGCATTCTTCAGTAATGGGTACTCTGGTTCACGCTAGACTACACCTCGAGAGTGTTCTTAAACTTTCAGCCAGTACGCTTGAAATCACCCCCTCCTCAGCAATAGTTTATCCGGCAACCCTTTTGATTTCCTCAAGGGTTGTTTCTTTATTTAGTACTTTAATTAATCCGTCCTGTCTTATTGTTGTCATTCCTTTCTCTAAAGCTTTTTCTTTTAATTGAGTAGGAGAGCTTGATGACAGAATAATATCTTTTAATTCATCATCTAAAACAAGAGCTTCAAAGATTCCAACCCTGCCTTTATATCCAGTATTGTTGCAGAATTCACATCCTTCGACTTCTGCAATTTGTTTTATTCCTTTGATCGTGAAATTATTTGAAAGCTCTCTTTCAAACATTTTAAGTTCTTCTTCTGTTATATCTCTTAATTTCATGCAATGAGGACAGACTTTTCTTACAAGCCTTTGAGCAATGACTATGTTTATTGCAGGCGCAATATTTGTTGCTATTTCTCCCAAAGCTTCAAGTCTTGCAATTGATTGAGTGGCACCAATAGTGTGGAGCGTTGACAATACGAGATGTCCTGTCAATGCTGCCTGGATAGCAGTTTCTGCAGTTTCTTTGTCTCTGATTTCACCGACAAGGATGGCATCAGGGTCTTGCCTTACAATTGACCTTAGTCCATTTGCAAAATCATATCCTTTTTTTTCGTCAACTTGGGTTTGGGTAATTCCTTCTAAGTGGTACTCAATAGGATCTTCAATTGTAATAACTTTGTTTTCAGGCCTGCTTATTTTTTTTAAAAAAGCATAAAGGGTCGTTGTTTTACCTGAACCAGTAGGACCAGTTACAATAATCATTCCATTTGGCTTTTGGATTTCTTCATTGAATAATTTTTCTAAATCAGACCTTAATCCTAATTCTTCTAAGCTTATTAAATTCTTAGGGTTTAAAACTCTCATTACAATTGATTCTCCGTATTCCGAAGGAAGACTCGAAGTTCTGATTTCAATCTCACTGGCATCAAAGTTAATAGAAAATCTTCCGTCTTGCGCTTCTTTTTCAATATTTAATTTAAGCCTGCTTAATAGTTTTATTCTAGATAAGAGTTTTTTATAGTTTTGAAGATTAATTTTTGCTAAATTAACAAGCATTCCATCAATTCGGAGCCTTATTTCTACTAATTCTTCTTCTGGCTCTATATGGATATCAGATCCTTTTAGAATAATTATGCTAGCAATTAAGATTTTAATTAAATTAGTAACATCCTTGTCTAAATTATTTAAGAATAAATCTTCTGCATTTTTTAAATGTTTTATATTATCATTAAAAAACTGGCTTTCTTCTTTTGATATATTTAATTCTCCTACGATGGCTTCTTCCATTTTATTTTAAAATATTTAATACTTCTTCTTTGCTTAAATCTGCTTTTGTGAACATTCCTCCATTGTTTTTAATCTGAGGATTAAAAGCATTTTTAATTTTTTCTAGGATTTTTTCATTTTCCAAATAGAAAATGCAATTTTCTTTAAAGATTAAAATGAAATTAGGGACAAGGAAATATTCTTTTATAATTTGTAAGATAAAAGGGATTCCAGGCGTTTCAAGCAGCCCATCTATTTGTGAAATATATATATCCTCTTCAGTCTCCATTGAATTTAAAGTGAAGACAAGGCTTTTTAGTTTATATTTTGTATCAAGCTTTCCACCTTTTTCTCCTAATTCTTTAATCGTATTAAGTTCATTTTCTTTTAATCCTGAAATTAAAATTGAAGCAATATTCTTATCAATAATTTCTTCTTCTAAATTATCAAATAGTATTTTTGAAAGAGAGCTGTTTTCCTCGACTAGATTTGTTTTTCCAAATTTCTTATTTGAAACATTATTATCAATGTTTATAATATCGGCATTATGCAGATTTTCAAAGTCTGATGCAGCTGCTTTTTCAAGCTCTTCAAAGTCATTAAAACCAATAGCAATAATTATATCGCAGCAAGCACTTTGATCCAAATTCATTATATTGCAGGTAAAGTCGCTTAAAGAAATATTTTTTTCTTTTGGAGTTAAGAACAGCTTTATATTTTTCTCTGTTTTTTCGTAAAAAATATCTTCAATTTCTTTTTCAACGGTTAGAACAATTTGAGGAGTAGATTTAGGAAGGAGGGGGACTATTGGCAATGATTCATTTGCCTTATAATACACAGGCTTGTTTAGTTTTTTAACGATTAAAAAAAGGCTAAGGGCAGTGGCCACATGGTCAATGCCTTCATAATTTGAAACAATAATTCCAATGTTTTTTGCCTTTTTTAAATCTTCAATCATTATATCTAAATTAGTCTATTTTGGGAGAAAAGTCAATCGCGGATATTATTGACAAATATCAAATTTAATAGTAAAATTGATATTGTAATATCATTTTTTGTGTAAATTTTATGAATTATATCGCAAGGACAATTGAAAAACAAATTAAAGAAAAGCTTTTCAAAGGCAAAGTAATTGTTATTTACGGGGCAAGGCAGGTAGGAAAGACTACGCTAGTAAAGAAAATCCTAAGCGAGTACGAAGGCAAATATTTAAATTGCGAACTTTTTCCAGTTGAAAGAGGCTTAGGAGAGCTTGATACAGATAAAATCAAGGCTTTTTTGGGAGATCACAAGCTTATTGTACTGGATGAAGCTCAAAATATAAAAGAGATTGGGAAAATTTTAAAAATTATGAATGACACTTATCCCGAAATGCAAATTATTGCGACGGGATCAGCAAATTTTGATTTAATGCAAAAAGTTGCCGAACCAATGACAGGAAGAAATTTTACATTTAAGCTATATCCCTTTTCGCTTCAGGAGATATATAATTCGCATGATTTATTCTTTGTTGAATCTAGGCTCGAGAATATTCTTAGGCTAGGCAGTTATCCAGAGGTTTTTTTACTTAAAGAAGATGATGCAAAGGAAAGGTTAAATGAAATTGCTTCAAGCTATTTGTTCAAAGATGTTTTAAAATTTGATAATTTGAAAAAATCAAATATTATTAGAAAATTGCTTGAGCTACTAGCATTGCAATTAGGACAGGAGATATCATATCAGGAATTGGGTTCGCAGCTTGGCATTAATAGATTAACGGTAGAAAAGTATATTGATATTTTAGAGCAGTGTTTTGTGATTTTTAGGCTAAATGCTTTTTCTAGGAACAAGAGAAAAGAAATTTCAAAAGGTCTTAAAATATATTTTTATGATTTAGGAATAAGAAACAGTTTAATAGAAAATTATAACAAACTAGATATTAGAAACGATGTTGGCGCACTTTTTGAAAATTTATGTATTATTGAAAAAATGAAAAGGAATGAGGCAGAAAAGCAATATGCTAATTTGTATTTTTGGAGAACTTATGATCAGCAAAAAGTTGATTTAATAGAAGAAAAAGAAGGTAAATTATTTGCTTATGAATTTAAATGGAAAAAGAACAAAGTTAAGGTTCCGGAATTATTTTTGGAAAATTATCCGGAAGCAGAATATTTCGTTATTAACAAGGAAAATTATTATAAGTTTTTGTTAAAAACTAAAAAATGATTGCTTTTCTTATTTCAAAAAAAGAATATAATAACCTTAATGAAATACATTACTAATTCAGAAAAAGAGACAAGAAATTTGATTAAGAAAATATTGAACATTTCCCCTTCTCAAAATGCTGCAGTTTATGTTTTGGAAGGAGACTTGGGAGCAGGAAAAACAACTTTTGTAAAAGGGCTTGAAGATGTTTTTAATATTCAAATTAAGAGTCCGACTTTTAATATAATAAAAAGGTATCAAATTGATTATAAAGGGTTTAAGAATTTGTATCATATAGATTTTTATAGAGTGAATAGCGTAGAAGGATTAGATTTTGAGAAGCTGTTAAAAGATCCCCAAAATTTAATTTTTATTGAATGGGGGAGCAATGTAAAAAAATATATTCCTTCTTTTGCAAAATGGATATACTTTAAATATTTAGATAAGAATACAAGAGAAATTATATATGAAGCAGAAGAAAATAATTAATTTAATAGTCTGGCTTTTAGTTGCTTTCGGCATTATAATTTTTGTTAATTCAAAAACAGAAAATTCTCTTGCGAGCATGGAAGCGATTTTTAATCCTTGCGATATTAATCATATTCAGAATTGTTCAGATGCTGAAAAAATAGATTTAATTAAAAAGAACTTAAAATGAAAAAAATAATTATTATAGATAGCAATTCTGTTATTCATAGAGCATTTCATGCCTTGCCTCCTTTAAAGAATAAAAAAGGAGAGGTTGTTAATGCGGTATATGGATATCTAACCTTTTTATTCAAGGCAATAAGAGAACTAGAGCCAGATTATATTGCTGCTTGTTTTGATGTCTCTAAATCTACTTTTAGAAAAGAAATGTTTAGCGAGTATAAAGCAAAGAGACAGAGTGCTCCAGATGAACTCTACTCTCAAATTCCCAAAGTAAAAGAAATTTTAAAAAAGTTTAATATTTCTGTTTTCGAAAAAGAAGGATACGAGGGAGATGATTTAATCGGAACAATTTCAAGAAAAGAGAATGGAAATTTAGAAAAAATAATTTTATCAGGAGATTTAGACAATCTTCAATTAATTAATGAAAATGTGAGAGTAATTTTCTTGGGAAATAAAGTGAACGCATTGAACATATTTGATATTAAGAAAGTTGAACAAAAATATGAACTTCGTCCAGATCAGATAGTAGATTTTAAAGCTTTAAGAGGAGATGTATCTGACAATATTCCCGGAGTTTTTGGCATAGGTGAAAAAACAGCAACAAGCCTTTTAAAAGAATTTGGAAATTTAGATAATATTTATAACAACATCGATTGTATCAAGGGAAAGGTAAAAGAAAAGTTAGTAGGAGGAAAAGAAAAAGCATATTTAAGCAGAGAGCTTGCCAAAATATTAACTGATGTTCCATTTGATTTTGATATTGAAAAATGCAAGTGGGGAGATTTTGAGAAGGAAGCAGTTGCTCGAGAATTTGAAGAATATGGATTTAAGAGTTTAATTCCTAAAATTCCAGGAGGGTCAAAAGGGGATAATCTAAAATTATTTTAATATGGATTTTGAAGAGTTTGAGAAAAAATTCATCTTTGATAAACTTGGAATTAATGAAACATACGGAATTTTTCTTTTATAGATTTTGCGAACGTTAACAATTGGTTTGAAAATACTAAAATTTGGGATGAGGAATTAATCTCAGATGAGGAGATAATAGATATTGATTTAAAAAAACTTAGAGAATTTTCGCATTTATTTTAGCCAAAAAGCATTAGTATATTATGGAGAAGATTCTTGTAATAAAAAATCTTTAGGCTTTACATATGCACTTAGAAAAATTTTTGGAAAAAGAATGATGGTGACTAAAGATTTACAAAAAATAAAGCATCGTATTAATGAGGGCGATAAAAAAAGAAAATATTTAGAAATTAGAAAATGTAATTTTGATGTTGAAATTTCAGTTGATGCGATTAAGATGCTAAAATATTACGATACATTTTGTATTTTTTCTAGCGATGCAGATTTTACTTATTTAAATAAATTTTTAAAAAGCAAAAAGAAGAAAGTTATCATCGTGAAGGGAGGACATATTACAAGGGATTTAAGGAATACAGCGGATCTAATTATAAATGCTCAAGATATTAAAGAAAAAATAACAAGGATAAAAACAAAAACCTGAAAAATCAGGCTTTTGCGGTTCGTTGTCCCAAGTTAACCTCGGGAAGGTATGCTTAAATTATATATTAATATAAATGTCAATATTTTAGATGGAATGAAAGAAGGGGTGATCAAGAAAATTTTTTATGCAGAAGATTTTAATTATAGGCTTGAGCGGAAAATTTATTAATTCAAAAATACACCCGCGAAGGTGTATTTCGATTAAAATCAGGCAAGCCTTAAGCTTACAAGAATATTTTTTTAAAATGTCAATAAAGGTAAAAGAGCAAAATTATACTAGAAAAAAGGATTCAATAAAAATAACGAAAGAATTTTCGTTAAAATTGTATTTTAATTTTTTTAGGAGTCGTCTTCAAGCATCCATTCCCATTTTTTAATTTTGTCTTAAAACAATGTTTTTAGCATAATTTTGCATATTATACCGCACAAGTATTTTATTTTTTATGCAGTACACTTATTATACTGCACAAAATAGGCGAGTCAGTCAGTGGAAAAAATCTTGGAAGTGAGTTATAATAACCGCACGTATATAAAAAGAAAATTATGCCAGAGCTGCCAGAAGTACAAACAATTGTAAACGAGTTAAATGAGAAAGTGAAAGAAAAAATAATTGAGGACGCATGGACTGATAAGGAAAATCTTATCCGAAATGTTTCGTTTACAAAATTTAAGAAGAAGATAACAGGTAAAAAAATAATCGAGGCCAAAAGAAGGGCCAAATACATTATTATAGAGTTATCCGAAGGCTATGTCTTGCTTGTTCATTTAAAAATGACAGGACATTTTCTTTTAGGAAAATGGGAGATTGAAAATAATAAAGTCAAGGCAATTGTAGAAGGTCCTATTAAAGAAGATAAGTACAATGACTACATCCACATAATTTTTTATTTAAATACTGGAGAGGAGTTGGCTTTCTCAGACTTGCGTCAATTTGGTAGAATTGAACTTTACACAAAAGAAGAATTTGCTAATTTAAAAGAAATTAATAATTTGGGCATAGAGCCTTTAGGAGAAGAATTTACTTTAAAACGTTTTGAGAACATTGTTAAAAGCTCAAAAACAAATATTAAGAAATTATTAATGGATCAAGAAAAAATAGCGGGAATTGGAAATATATACGCATCCGAAATTTTGTTTCAAGCCAAAGTTAATCCAAAAAGAAATACAAGTACATTAGAGGATAACGAGATTAAGAATATTCACAATTCGATTTTTGCAATTTTGAATAAAGCGCTTGAGCTCAAAGGAGATAGTATGTCTGATTATAGAAGGACTGGTGGAGAGAAGGGAGACTATCAAAATTATGCAAAAGTGTATGAGAAGAAAGGACAAAAATGTCCAGATTGCGAAGGAATAATCGAGTATGCTAAGATAAATCAAAGAGGAACATATTATTGTCCTAAATGCCAGAAATAAATGGTAATATTAATTTACGGAAAAGATACATATAGATCAAAGGAAAGATTAAATGAACTTAAGGAAGAATATAAGCTCAAAAATGAAAGCGGAATTAATGAGAGGTTTTTAGATGGCAAGAATTTAACTTTTGAAGATTTAAAAAACGAGGTTCTAGGACTTTCGTTTTTTAATGAAAAAAAACTAATTATAATTGAAAATGCTTTTTCAAATAAATCTTTGAAAGAAGATATTAAAGAAAAAGGAAAAGGATTTTTAGATTCTGAAAACATAATCTTATTTTATGAAAAAGACAAATTGTTAAAGTCTGATATTTTGTATTCTTTTATTAGGAAAAAAGCCTTAATTGAAGAATTTGATTTTTTAGGCGAAGCAGATTTAAAAAAATGGATTAAGGAAGAAGTTTTAAAACTTAATGGAAAGATCGCTGATAAGGCAGTTCATCTACTTTTTGAATATATTGGAAATGATTTATGGAGGCAGAAGAATGAAATTCATAAATTAGTTTCATATAAAAATAAGGAAGAGATAAACGAAGACGATGTTAATTTGCTTGTCAATGTTCAGGCTGAAACAAATATTTTTAATACAGTTGATGCAATAGCTGAAAAGAATAAAGAGAGGGCAATAAAATTAATTAAAAATCATTTAGACAAAGGAGAATCAGTTTTTGGAATTTTAGCAATGATTGCAAATCAATTTAAAAATATGATGATTGTGAAAACAGCGGGAAACTACAAAGAAACTTCACTTCATCCATTTGTTGCAAGAAAGTCTTTTTACCAGTCAGAGAAATTTTCGCTTGATGATTTAAAAAGAATTTATGGAAAGATTTTACAAATTGATTCAGGGATTAAGACAGGAAAAGTTGATGAAGGTATCGCAATTGAAACTTTGATATTAGAGATATGAAATGGGCTTAAAATGAAAAAGCCCCCGTTAAGGACGGAACCTTAAAAGAATCTTTTTCGTGGTAAATTTATGCTTTTATTATATATTGAAATATTAAAAATTGTCAAGTAAAAGACTTATCCAATACAAAACCGGCATGAAATGAGAAACGCTTTCTAATACAAAATGAGCATGAAATTAATCATACTCATCTTGCAAAAGCGTGTAAACCGAAGCATCATTGTTGTATGAATATAGTA
>JAQVLF010000018.1 GCA_028704295.1 Minisyncoccota bacterium
GAACTGTTAATGAAATATTTAATTCTTCTGGGGATTTTGAATTTGGGAGAGCTTATCATTTAAGACGATTCACAGGCCTTTTAGATGATATACACATATATAATACAGCACTATCGTCTTCTCAAATAAAACAAAACTACATCGCAGGACTAAACTCAATGCTTGCGAATGGAAATATTTCAAAAGATGAATATAATCAAAGAATAAGTGATTTAGCTAAAGATTAACTTGCTTAAAGATCCAAATTAATATACTATTTCAATATGAAAGAATATTTTCTAATAATTTTTGGTTGTCAAATGAATATCGCAGATGCAGAGAGAATAGAAACTGTTTTAAAGGATTTAAATTACGAAAAAGCATCTAAAATGGAGGACGCTGATTTAATTATTGTGGTTGCATGTTCAGTAAGACAGACTGCTGTTGATAGGATATTTGGACTAACTCCTAAGTTTCCCAAATTAAAAGCTAAAACAATCTTAACAGGTTGTGTTTTAGATTTTGATGAAAAGAAATTAGAAGATAAATTTGACTATATCTTAAATATCAAAGATTTGAATAATTGGTATAAAATTTTAGGTGATCAGGAGTTGTGTTATCCAAAAGATTATCTAAATATTTATCCAAAAAGACACGTTAATTTTATTGCCCATATTCCAATATCAAGTGGATGTGAAAACTTTTGCACATATTGCGCAGTGCCTTATACAAGAGGACCTTTAAAATGCAGAGACTATAATGAAATTATTAAGGAAGTTAAAGAGGCTGTTTTAAAAGGAGCTAAAGAAATATGGCTTTTAGGGCAAAATGTAAATGATTATGACTATAATGGAATTGATTTTCCAGATTTATTAAAAATGGTAAATGATGTGCCTGGAAACTTTTGGATAAGGTTTACATCTCCTCATCCAAAGAATTTTTCAAAAAAGCTAATTAATGCAATGGTTTCATCTAGGAAATTCGGGCCATATTTGAATCTTCCTATTCAATCAGGCTCTGACACTGTTTTAAAGAGAATGAATAGGCCTTATACATATGAGAAGTATAAAAAGCTGTATTTAGACATTAAAAAAGCTTTTAAAGAAAAAAGAGGAGAAGATATATTTGTTTCAACAGATGTAATTATCGGTTTTTCAGGAGAGACTGAAAAAGAGTTTAAGGAGACAGAAAAAGCTTTTAGGGAGCTTAAGTTTGACATGGCATATATAAATCAATATTCAACTCGTCCTGGAACCTATGCTATTCTTAAAATGGAAGACAATGTTTTAAAAAAAGACAAAAGATTGAGAGATAAAAGATTGAATGAAATATTAAATAGACAAATCAGTCAAAAGAACAAGAAGTATGTAGGAAAAGTATTAGATGTTTTGGTCTTAGAAAAGAATAGGGGGTACTATATTGGAAAATCATGGGACTACAAAACAGTTAAATTTAAATCAGATAAAGATTTAATAGGGGAATTCGTTAAAATTAGAATTACAAAAGCTTTTAATTTTGGACTAGAAGGAGAACTTGCTAAATTAATTGTTGTTCTAGGTACTACTGCAACAGGCAAAACTGATTTGGCAATTAAATTAGCAAAAGAATTTAACGGAGAAATTGTTTCAGCTGACTCAAGATTAGTTTACAAAAAAATGAATATTGGAACAGCTAAGCCAACAGATTTTCAAGGAATAAAACATTATTTAATTGATATTAAGAATCCTGAGGAGGAATACAATGTGGCATTATTTAAAAAGGATGCCGAAAAAGCAATTGATAATATTTTAAAGAAAGGGAAAATACCATTTTTAGTTGGAGGAACTGGATTGTATATATCTTCCATAGTTAACAACATTGATTTTCCTGAAATAAAGCCTGACTTAAAATTGCGAAAAGAATTAGAGGAAAAAACGGAAGAAGAATTATTTGAGATGTATAAGCTATTGGATAAAGAAGGGGCAGAATTGATTGATAAAAAGAACAAACGAAGGCTTGTAAGAGCAATTGAGGTAGCTAAAGTTAGAAACTTTTTTAAAAATACTAAAAGAAAGCCAAAGTTTGATATTTTAGAATTAGGGATAAGCGTTGAAAAGGAAGAGCTTAAAAAAAGAATTGAAAAGAGAGTGGATAAAATGATTGAGGAAGGACTTGAAAAAGAAGTTAAAAAGCTTTCAGAAAAAGCTCCGATTTTAGAAACAATAGGTTATGGAGAGTGGAAAGAATATAATAATAGGGAAGAAGTAATTGAAAGAATAAAGATAAACACTTTTAAATTTGCAAAGCGTCAAATGACTTGGTTTAAAAGAGATAAAGCTATTAAATGGATTAAAAGTTATACAGAAGCCAAAAAAGAAATTAAAAAATTTGTTAAATAGATCTTGATTTTTCTTATATAATCTTATATAATCTTATATATCAAAAATATAAGATAATTTTTATGAAATTTGAAAAAAGATTTAAAAATATACCTGAAAGCATTTGGCTAAAAATTAATAAGATTGATGAGGTGAAGACAAAGTGGGTTTACGAAGAAAAGCTAAGTCCGCAATTTTTAGGTAGACTTAAAAAATCTGTTTTAGTCACTTCAACCGGAGCATCTACTCGCATAGAAGGAGCCAAATTATCTGATGAAGATATAGAAAAAATGATTAGAGGCATATCTATCCAGAAATTTTTTAATAGAGATAAGCAAGAAGCTAAAGGATATTTTGAGCTGCTTGAGAATGTCTTTAATAGTTACGAAGATATACAATTTAATGAGAATACTATTAAACATTTTCATAAAGAGCTTTTAAAATATACGGAGAAAGATAAAAACCATAGAGGAGATTATAAGAAGCAGGAAAACAAGGTTTACATGGTTAATAACGAAGGTGATTCAATTGGCGTGCTTTTTGATACAACATCAGCTTATTTGACTCCCAAAGAAATGCAGGAGCTAGTTGATTACACAAAGAAGGCATTTAATGATAATGAAAGGCATCCTCTTTTAATTATCGCTAATTTTATAGTGGAATTTTTAAATATACATCCTTTTGTTGATGGAAATGGGAGAGTCTCAAGAGTCTTAACAAATTTTTTATTGCTTAAGAAGGGATATTTATACATGCCTTATGTATCGCACGAAAAATTAATTGAAGATAATAAGCCTGAATACTACATTGCTCTCCGAAAAAGTCAGAAGACATTTAATAAAGGGAAAGATGATATAATTCCATGGCTTGATTTCTTTATAAATATTGTATTAGAACAATCAGTTAGGGCAATTTCGCTTTTATCAGAAGAGAATATTGAAAAAATATTATCTAATAAGCAATTAGTTTTTTGGAACTATCTAAATAGCGTAAAAGAAGCTTCTCCAAAAGAAATTTCTGAAATGACAAATATAGCTCGTCCAACTATTAATCAAATTGCTAATAAATTATTAAAATTAAAAAAAATTGAGAAAATAGGAATGGGGAGAAGTATACGTTATCGAATAATTTGACAAGTAATTTTAATTAGATTAAAAATCCCTCAGTAATGAGGGATTTAAGTTTAGAATGTGCATTTCTTATTATAGTAATCATCTATATTGCATTTTTGTCCATTAGGAGATACGCATATTTTAATTTCATTTCCACTTTCATCTATTTGAACAAGTAATTTATTGCCTTGATTGATGCAATATTTTGAAGCTGCATCTAAAACAGAAGTTGTGTTAGAAGATGTACTTGGGTTTAATGGCTGGGTGTTGGTTTGAACCTGAGTCTTTATTTGAGTACTTTGCCCTTGATTCTGTACTCTTTCAGCGTTTGTATTCTTTAAGGATTGAATTTTTTGAATAGCATCATCACTTAAATTGAGTTCCTCAAGGTTATTCACAATATTTTCTTCTGACTTATTGCCTGATAAAATCTCGAAAGCATATTTTTCTAAAGCCTTTTTATCATCATCTGAAAAAGTTTGAACTTTCTCCAAAATTTCCTCTGGAGTTAAGCCCAATTTTGCCGCATCCTTATTGACTTTATCTAAAAGCTGTCCTTCTTGAATAGTCTCTTTTAGGGCTTGTCCATAATTATCAATTCCTTTTTCTCTTATTCTTTGGACAACTTCTATTTTATTCAAGATGCTTTTTAAGTTTTGAGGAGCTTTTTCTTCAATTCTATTAACTACTTTAAGAGCTTGCTCATCTTCCATATTTTGAACCTTTTCTTGTATTTTGTTCTGTACTTCTTCTTGATTTGCTATTTTAAGAGAGCTTTCTGTATAAGCGTTCAATGCACGATTTTTGATTTCGTTAATTTTAGCTTCTTCAGTTGCAACTTTTTCTTTAAGTTGCTCTAGCCTCTCCCCATGCTCTAAAATTTTAGAGGTGACATTATCTAATATTTCTTCTTTCTTTGAGCTATTTCTATCTAGAATACTTGCTTGCTTTTCAAATTTTTCTATTGCATTTTCATAATTTTGAAGATATTTGCCGTAATCAATATCAGGATTTTTTTCTGCTAATTTTTCAATTTCTGATAATTTTTCTTCTACAATATTTAATCTTAACTCAGCCTTATCTGATGGGTTTAACGTTAAGAAGTCTTGTATGTTTCTTCCTAAATCTTTAAAAAAGTAAAAAGGATTATTGGGTAATATATTTGATTCTGCTGCGTTAGCAAAGCCTCCTGCAAAGCAAAGACAAAGTACTAACGTGAGAATGGTTTTTTTATTCATATATTTATTATTTATTTATTATTTTTTTCTAAATTAATGAACTCAGAAACGGACATTTCTCCTAAGTCTTCGTTTCCTCTTTTTCTTAAGCTTATAGTATTATTTTCAACTTCTTTATCTCCAACTGTAATAATGTAGGGGATTTTTTGAGTAGCAGCCTCTCTTATCTTTTTAGACACAGTTTCATTTTCATCCTTTACTTCTACTCTAAATTCCCTCAACTCTTCCTTGACTTTATGAGCATATTCTCTATGCTTCTCACTTACAGGAATAATTGAAGCTTGAATAGGGGATAGCCAGAAAGGGAAGTTTCCAGCATAATGTTCTATTAAAAGGCCAATAAATCTCTCAAAAGATCCAAATAAGGCTCTATGAAGCATATATGGTTCTTCTTTCTCTCCTTTCTCATTAATAAATGTCATACCAAACCTATGAGGAAGATTGAAATCAAATTGAAGTGTTGAACATTGCCATTCCCTTCCCAAAACATCTTTAATCTTAAAGTCTAGTTTTGGTCCGTAAAAAGCAGCTTCTCCTTTTTCCTCTACAAAGTTAAGATTTTTCTCTTGTGCAACTTTTCTTAAAATCGATTCTGCAAAATCCCACCCTTCATCAGTTCCAGCATAATCCTCTTTTTTGAGAGGATCTCTTAAAGATAGATATACTTTAACAGAATCAACGTTAAAGCCAAAGGATTTGTATATGAATAAAATAAAGTCAATGACTCTTTTTAATTCGTCTTCAACTTGGTCTTTTCGGCAAATAATATGAGCATCGTCTTGAGTAAAGCCTCGTACTCTTGTTAGTCCGGACAATTCTCCTTTCTTCTCGAAACGATATACTGTTCCAGTCTCAGCCCATTTTAAAGGGAAATCTCTATATGAATGAGGAGAGGCATTATATATACAAACATGGAAAGGGCAATTCATTGGTTTTAATAGGAATTGCTCCGATTCTTCTACTTTTTCTTGTCTTTCTGATTCTTCTAAAGATTGACCGATTTCTAATGGAGGATACATGCTACTCTGATAAAAACCCCAGTGACCTGATTTTTCCCATAATCTTCGATTTCCAATGTGAGGAGTCCTAACAAGATCGTATCCGTTTTCTAAATGCTTTTTAACCCAAAAATCTTCTATTAGCCTAAATAACAATGCTCCTTTAGGGTGCCACAAAATTAGACCAATACCAACATCTTCTTCTGTATGGAATAAATCCATGTCTTTTCCTAAGATTCTGTGATCTCTTTTCTTAGCCTCTTCTAAGAATTTTAAATACTCTTTAAGTTTTACCTTATTTTCAAAGGCTAATCCATAAATCCTTGTAAGCATGGGATTTTTTTCATCACCCTTCCAGTATGCTCCTGCTATTTTGTCTAATTTGAAAGAGTCCGGATCAATCTCATTTGTGCTATTAACATGAGGTCCAGCGCATAAATCAATAAAATCTCCTGTTTTGTATACGAAGACATTTTCATCAGGAATCTCTTCAATTAACTCTAGCTTATATGGCTCATTTTCAAATATTTCTTTAGCTTCTTTTTTCGAGATTTCTTGTTTTTCAAAAGCAAGGTTTTGTCTTACAAGATGCTTCATTCTTTTCTCGATTTCTTTTAGATCTTCATGAGTAATGTTTAAATTGTCAAAATCGTAATAGAAGCCATTTTCTATCGCGGGACCAATTCCTAATTTAACATTTGGATATTTTTCTTTTATAGCTATCGCTAAAATATGCGATAAGGAATGTCTTTTAATTTCTTCTTGGTTCATAATTTTAATTCTTAATTAATTCTTCTGCTACATTCGCAATTATCTTAGGAGAACCATCCTTTATATCAGTTCTTCCTGTGATAAATAGTATTTTGTTTTCCTGAAATATTTCAGGCACTTTCGTATATAGAGAAGGGAATATAATGACCTCTATTTTTTCAGACAAATCTTGAACTTTAATAAACATCATTAATTCACCCTTCTTAGTCATTATCTTCTTCGTCTCCGTAACAATTCCTCCAATTGATACCATGTCTCCCTGCATGGTTAATCTATCAAAGGCTGGCCTATGCGCACCTTCTATTGTTAGATCTTCAACAATTTTTTTTATTTTCATTGTTCTTTGCTCTAAAAAGTTCTTATATTTTTCAAGAGGGTGTCCTGAAATGTATAATCCCAAAAGTTCTCTTTCCCAATCTAGCATTTCCTGCTTAGTTGCAGGATTTGCATTGTCCAATATTATTTTTAAAGCTTCACTTGAACTAAACATGTCAAACAGTCCTCCTTGGCAGGTTTCTTTCTGTTTTTGATTCTCTCTTGACCAATTTAATATTTTCTCTAGGTTGAAAAGTAGTTTATTTCTTTCTTCAAGATTATCAAAAGCTCCAGCCTTAATCAAACTTTCCATTGTTTTTTTATTAATTACCTTAGGATCAACTCTTTCAATAAAATTGGATATTGATACATATGGTCCATTTGCTTTTCGTTCTTCAATTATTTTTTCAACAAGCGCATAGCCAACATTTTTAATAGCTGACAATCCAAATCTAATTTTGTTTTGCAAGGGAACCACGCTAAAGTTTGAGAAGCTCTCATTAATATCAGGGGGCAATACTTCTATTTCCATTTTAGAACATTCGTCAATTAAAATAGCGACTTCTACCAAGTCTCCTTTTTCGGATGTTAGAAGAGCGGACATGTATTCAACAGGGAAATGTGCCTTAAGGTATGCTGTTTCATAAGCAATCATAGCATAGCAAGCAGCGTGGCTTTTATTAAATGAGTATTTTGCAAATGGCTCTATCCAATTCCAAATTTCTTGTCCAATTTCTTTAGCAATATCGTTTCTTATAATTCCAGTTATAAACTTTTCCTTTTGCTCCATGAGTAGGCTTTCTATTTTCTTTCCAATAGCTTTTCTTAATATGTCAGCCTCACCTAATGTAAAGCCTGCTAATTCCTGAGCGATCTGCATAATTTGTTCTTGGTAAACAGGAATCCCATAAGTATTTTTTAAAATTGGCCTTAGTTTTTCATGAAGATACCGGGCTTCTATTATTCCATTTTTTGCATTAATATATTCTGGAATATGAGACATTGGGCCTGGACGGTATAAGGCTACCATGGCAATAATATCTTCAATCTCAGTTGGCTTTAACTTTTTTAAATATCTTCTCATTCCATCAGACTCTAATTGAAATATGCCAATACAATCTCCTTTTTGGAAAAGTTCATAAGTTTCTTTATCATCTAAAGGAATATTATCAATGTCTAAATTCTCTCCTCTAATTGCATAGATTCTAGCTAAAGTGTCTTCAATAATGGTTAGGTTTTTTAATCCTAGGAAATCCATTTTAAGGAGTCCCATGTCTTCAATAAAGTGTCCTGAATATTGAGTAACCACTGCATTTTCATCTTGTGTTGGATGCTGCAGGGGAACAATAGTGTCTAAAGCATTTTTAGAAATTACAACTCCGCAAGCATGGGTTGAAGCATGCCTTGCACATCCTTCTATCTTAAGAGCTAAATCAATTAATTTTTTAGCTTGTGGATCAGTATTATATAATGCTTCGAATTCTGAAACTCGATCTAATGTTTCCGATAAATCATTTCCCGTTGGAATCATTTTAGCTATTTTATCGCAATATGAATAAGGAAGGCCTAAAGCTCTTCCTACGTCTCTAATCGAAGCTCTCGCAGCCATTGTTCCAAATGTGATAATTTGGGCAACTTTTTCTCTTCCATATTTATTCGCTACGTAATTAATAACTTCATCTCTTCTTCTGTCAGTAAAATCCAGGTCAATATCAGGAGGAGAGATTCTTTCTGGATTTAAAAACCTTTGGAAAAGTAAATTATACTTCAAAGGATCAACGTTTGTAATATTGGCTAAATAGGCGACAATAGATCCTCCAGCTGATCCTCTTCCAGGGCCTACAACAATGCGGTTGCTTTTTGCCCAGTTAACAAAGTCTTGGACAATTAAAAAATATGCTGTAAAGCCTGAATTTTTAATAACTTCAAGCTCATATTCAAGCCTCTCTACAACTTCTTTTAATTTTTCATTTTTAATATTTAGAATTCCAATCTCCCTTACTTTTTTATACTCCTCCAAATCTATTAGATTTCCGTATTTCTTTTCAATTCCTAAGTAGCAAAGTTCCTTTAAAAATTCATTTTCTGTTTTTCCTTCAGGCACTTCAAAATATGGAAGTTTTGTCTCACCTAAGACAAGATCGATATTGCAATCATTTTTAATTTTTTCTGTATTTAAAATGGCTTCGGGAATATCTTTAAAAGTTTCATTCATTTCTGCGATTGAAATAAGCGAAAAATCATCGCCAAGCATTGAAGGGCGGTTTTGTTCAGTAACATCTAGCCCCATATTGATGAGCATCATAATATCTTGAGCTTCTGCATCTTCTTTCTTTAAATAATGCGAATCATTTGTTGCAACAAGAGGAATATTTAATTCCTTTGACATTTTAATAAGCTCCTTGTTTGCAAATTCTTGTTCTTTAATATTAGGATGCCTTTGAAGCTCTAGATAGAAGTTGCCCTTGCCAAAAATATCTTCATATTCTTTTGCCTTTTCTCTTGCTTTCAAATATTCTTCTTTTAGAATTAATTGTGGGATCTTTCCTTGAACGCATGCAGATAAGCAAATCAGCCCTTCGGAATATTTCTTTAGGAGCTCAATATCAACTCTTGGCTTGTAGTAAAATCCATAAAGGTTTGCTTCTGTTACAATTTTAACCAAGTTATTATATCCAGTATTATTTTTAGCAAGTAAGACTAAATGATACCTAGCTTTATCTTTCTGAGGGTCTTTGCTTTCTTTTTTTCCTATTGCTTCATAGACTTCACACCCGATAATAGGCTTGATTCCTTCAGCTTTTGCTTTTTTATAGAATTCTATTGCACCATAAAGTACGCCATGATCAGTTATGGCTACAGCATCCATTTTTAACTCTTTTACGCGGTTTACAAGCTCATCAATTTTTGTTAATCCGTCTAAAAGAGAGTAGTGTGTGTGTACATGCAAATGTGTGAACTGTTTCATATTTCTTAATTAATTCTATATTAAATCAAGATAACTTGCAAGGTAAATAGCAGGTTGAGTCTAAGCATATTTACAAAAATATATTTATGCTTTATATTAATGGTAGTGAGGAGCTATGTACCTAGAAATTGTTATTAGAATCGTGAAATGGATTGCGAGAGGAAAACTTGGAGGAGATTCTACACTGCCTAAAATATGGGCGTGAGAAACTCCTTTTTTTATATAAATAAGCATTATGAGTATTAAAAATTATACATATTTTACTTTTAAATTTTTACATCTATTTACAAATAAAATATTTTAATGTACACATATATCAGAAAAGGAGGTTGAAAATGTGATCACTAAGCAAGTGGAAACAATATTAGCATACATTGCTATTATTGGCATAATGACTTTCGGGATAATAGCAATGATCCCCTCATCTTTGATGCATAGAGAGGTGTCAATTTACGAAGAAGCGAAGATTCTTCCTTGCACATATGATGGAGAGAAGCCTGAGTATTGTAAAGATGACGGCAATTATTACAAACTAACCATTAAAAACAGGAACGGCTTGAAGGACATATTAGTTCTTCGAGCTAAAGCTGAAAAGATCGAAAATGAAACACCGCTCTTAAAGCACTATAGAGTGCTTTATGTGCCAAAAGGGTATTTCTCTTTTCTTACCTATCTTGGGCTCATAATTTGCACGGAGGACAGGTGGGAGATTTGTTTCCCTGGGGCTACTAATGAATAGTATGCCTCTTTTTTTATATTAAACAAAGTGATATTATTTTAGCAATGAGTCTAAAAGAAGAAAATAGAATAAAAAAACAAGGATTCAAATATGTAATTGGACTAGATGAAGCAGGAAGAGGGCCCTTAGCAGGCCCTGTTGTTGCAGCTGCTGTATATTACAAAGGAAAAGATGCGATTCCTGGCGTTAATGATTCAAAACAGGTATCTCCTAAAAAAAGAGAAAAATTGTCTTTTAAATTAACAAACCACCCATGTGTAATGTGGGGAATAGGAGTAGTATCCTCTTCTCAAATAGATAAGATAAACATACTTGAAGCTTCTAAGTTAGCCATGGAAAAAGCACTTGCTGACTTAGAAGAAAAATACAATATTAAGGCTGATCATTTAATTTTAGATGGAAAAATGAAGTTAGATATTCCTGTAAATCAGATTTCTATAATAAAAGCTGATGAAAAAGTATTTTCTTGTTCGGCAGCTTCTATTATTGCGAAAGTTGCAAGGGATAAATTAATGCTTAGATTAGCTAAAAAATATCCAGAGTATTTATTTGAAAAGCATAAAGGATATGGGACAAAGCTTCATTTAGAAATGATTAAGAAATATGGGCCATGCCCCATTCATAGGAAAAGTTTTAGGCCGATTTGCGATTTATAGCTTGCATTTTAAGATTTTTTGAGATAATAAAAATATAGTATGGCTCCAAATTCATTATTTGAAGCCTGGGCACTTAACATTGCCTGGGATGCCAAAGAAGGGAGGGTTAATCTCATCCCTGAAGAGGCTGAAGAATACCTTCTTCCAGTTCTTATAGCAATGGGAGAGGAAGAGTATGCCAAGCACGTCACAGAAGAAGTAATTGGTAGAAGGCTGACGAAAGATGAAATTAAAAAAGTAAGGAGGAATAAGAGATTAAGAGAGGGAAAGGAAAATTTTATCGAAAGACTCATCAGAAAATTGAGAGGGCTATTTAGGAAAAAAAGGTGGATAGTGATCCGAACAACATTCTCGAACGATCTTGCGAAAGATACAGATTGATCGATAATGTTCTTTTTTTATTGCAGCGGCAATTTGCAATTTGCTCATAATTAAGGTATTTAAGATATGGTGAAAATAGCATGATAACGAGTGAAAAGTTTAATATCGCCCTTCAGGTTGCCCGAATGGCAGAAAAAGGGACGCTTGGACCTTTGTCAGAAAGAACCGCGGAACAAATAATCGAGGCTCTCATTGAGGAGGGATTAGATTATTATGCAACATTAGTTGCAAATATTGTGAGCAAAAGAGAATTGACGGCAGAAGAAGAGAAGCGATTGGATTTAAATAAAAGACAGATAGAAGAGGAATATTATTCCTCAGCAATCTTTTGCAACATGCTAAATTAGAGGTGAACAATAATAGCCTCTTTTTTGTATTATAAATTATGAATGTTTTTTTACTTTTAAATAAAATAAAAATATGGCAGTAATAGATTTTACAAAAGAGAATATGGAAAAGTGCCAGTGTTTACGATGTCCAGTGCAAGATACTAGCGAATGCGTAAAAACAAAACTCGAAAATTTAAAAAATTTAAATCCGGATATATTGCCAGATGCACAAGATTTTCCTGGAGTTTACTGTGCCAATGGTTGTGCTTATTGTGAAGACTTAAATAGAGAAAAAGAATGTCAATGTCCAACTTGTGGAATTTGGGAAGATTATGGTTTGGGAAATGCAACTCCTTCTTTTAAATATTGTCAAAATGGGAAAGTAGATGAATATGAAATATTTGAAGAAGATAAATATTTAGAAGAAGGGGGAAATGAAGAGCTTGAAAAAGATACATTTGAACGATAACTTTATTTATTTTTGTACTAAATAATAGCGCCCTATTTTTAAGGTCGTTTTTAAATAATAAGTTAAAATTTAAAAATATGGCAGTAATAGATTTTACAAAAGAAAATATGGAAAGGTGTAGATGCTCACAATGTCCAGTGCAGGGAACTAGTAAATGCGTTAAGGAAAAGCTTAATAATATAAAGAATTTAAGAGAAGATGAAATGCCAACCTCAGAAGATTTTCCAGGTATGTACTGCGCTAATGGCTATGCATATTGCGAAGATTTAGATCCTGAAAAAGAATGTCAATGTGCAACTTGTGGCAACTGGAAAATGTATAATCTTGGCAATGCTGATCCTTCTCAAAAATATTGTCAAAATGGAGAAGCTGAAGAGACAGAAGAGTATAAGGAAACCGAAGGAGAATAGGGGGTATTGCCCCCTTGATTTTTTTGCAGACATTCATTATAGTTTTTATAGACCCACGTTAAGGGGGAATTATGTCAACAAGAATTGAGATATTGGGGGTGTTTTCTTCTTTTATGGGGAAAACGTCAATAATTGAACAGAAAGTTGAATACGAAACAACATGCATCAATATCGTTAGGAGCCAATTTCGGCATACGAGGTGCAGAAACAGAAGAGCATTTTTGAAGTATCGAAAAAAGCAGAAGCGTTATCGTGAACTCAAAAAGCTCCTTTTTTTATTCATAAATTTATCCGTATGTTGAGGCAACATGATAATGTCCTAGTATAAGCAAAATAGAAATGTCCTAGTAACGCTTTTTGAGGTATAGAGTAATTGTTAAGAAATAATTACAAAACTATGCCTCAAAAAGAAATAATAGCTATGACAAAGCAGGAATTAGGGAGACTAGACATTATCAATAATTTAATCAAA
>JAQVLF010000051.1 GCA_028704295.1 Minisyncoccota bacterium
TCTAAAAACATCTTCTCTTCCTTTTAACTTTTTAATATCTAAATCTTCTAAATTTTTAGACTTGATCTTGAGAAGAATTTCTTTTATTTTTGATTTTTCCTTTTTAGACAAAGAATTTAAAGCTTTTTTATTTTGTCCATACATCAAAGACGTTCTAACAGCTCGTCAATATCGATTCCTCCTTTTCTTATTTTAGTAAAATCAATTACTTCTTCCCATTTTTCATCAGTGATAGGAGATATTTTGAAAATGGGCTTGTTTTTTTTCATGACAATAAAAGAGGATCCTTTTTCAATATCCAAAATTAAGGTTTTTGTGTTTTCTCTAAATTCTCTTAGCCCAATTATATTTTCATTGTTTTTAATCATAAATGTATTTTAATATTGATTATCTTAAGATTAACATAAGATTATTTTAAAGTCAAATATGATTATTCGATATGAACTTTATCTTCAAAACTTTCTAGTCTTTTTTGAGTTAGAGGATAATTTTCTAATTTAAGAAATACTTTTTTAGCAGCTTCTCTTGCTTCTTCAACCAATTTAATGTCTTTTAAGGCAGACATTACATAATCAGAAAATCCCCACTGTTTGACTCCAAAAAAATCTCCAGGGCCTCTTAATTTAAGATCTATTTCTGATAATTCAAATCCAGAAGCATGCTTTTCCATTGCTTTTAATCTTTGAATAGTATTTTTTGTTGGTGACTCAGTTCTTAAGAAGCAATATGATTGTTTTTCTGATCTTCCTACGCGTCCTCTAAATTGATGAAGTTGAGCTAATCCAAATCTGTCTGCTCCTTCAATTAATATTACTGTTGCATCGGGGATGTCAATTCCTACCTCAATTACAGAAGTTGAAACTAGAACATCGAACTTTTTCTTTTTAAAGTTTTTCATTATTTCGTCTTTTTCTTTTGGCTTCATTTTTCCGTGAAGCATATCAATTTTAAATTTAGGGAATATTTTTTTCAGATTCTCAAATTCATCTTTCACATTTTTAAGATCTAATTTTGAGTTTTCATCCTCTTCTATTCTAGGACAAATAACAAAACATTGATTTCCTTTTTTAAGTTCTTTTTCAATGAATTTATATGTTTTTTCACTTTCGATTGGAAGTACAATGCTTGTCTTAACTTGTTTTCTTCCTTTAGGCATCTTGTCTATAATAGATAAGTCTAAGTCTCCCCAAATAGTTAAAGCTAATGATCTTGGAATAGGTGTTGCTGTCATAGATAAAAGATGAGGAATTTTGTCATTGTTTTCTATACATAATTCTTTTCTTTGCTTTACTCCAAATCTATGCTGTTCATCAATGACAACAAGACCTAAGTTTTTAAATAATACCTTTGGTTTCTTATCACTAGTCTTTTTGACAATTAAAGCCTGCGTTCCAATCAAAATATCTATTTCTCCATTTGCACATTTTTCAAGTAGCTTTGTCCTTGATATTTCAATAGTGTCAGTCTTAAGCTTATATGAATAATATTTATCTTCTTTTCCAGTCAAGAGTCCGACATTAACATTAAATTTTTTTAAAATGTCAAAAAGAGTTTTAAAATGCTGCTTGGCTAAGATTTCAGTTGGCGCCATTAAAACTGCTTGTGTCTTGTTTTTTATGCAGTTTAAAGCAATGAGACCCGCAACAACAGTTTTGCCAGAACCTACATCACCCTGGAGAAGTCTATTCATAGGATGGGGGATATTTAAGTCTTCTAAAATTTGTTTAGCTACTTTTTCTTGAGCAGATGTTAATTTGTATGGGAGTGAGTCTTTTAGTCTTTTAATAACATCCTCTTTTATTTCTATCTTCTGCGCCTTTTCATTTTTAATTTCATATTTCTTTTTTAGAGAAGAAAGGGAAATAAAGAAGAGGTGCTCGAAGATAAATCTTTTTTTAGCTTTTTCTGCCATTTCCATTGTTTTTGGAAAATGTATTTGCTCAAAAGCTTCGTTAAAGCTCATTAAATCATGCTCTTTAATTATTTTATCTGGAAGAGTTTCAGGGAGCTTCCCTTTAAATGAATCAACAAGAGGCTTTAAAACGAATCTAATATATTTAGAAGATAATCCTTTTGTTTCCCTATAAACCGGCATTATTTTACCCAAATGAGTTAATTCATTCTTGTTTGTTTTTTCAAATATGGTAGGAGAGAAGTATAGTGATTTTTCTTTGAACTTTAATTTGCCTGCAACAATTAATTCATCTCCTTTTTGAAATGAATTTTTCAAAAAGCCTTGATTGAAAAATATGGCTTCGATATTGGAAGAATCGTCTTGAAGGAGAATTGTTAGAATAGATATTCTTTTTTTAAAAGACCTTTCTTCATTTAATTCCATAATTTTTCCCTTAATAACGGCATCTTCATTAATTTTAAGGTCTTTCATTTCGGTTATTTGAGAAAAGTCTTCGTAGTGAGAGGGGAAGTAAAAGAGTAAGTCTCCTAAAGTATGAATCTTTAGTTTTTTCAATTTTTTAGATTGTTTCTCTCCAATATATTTAATGTTTTCTATGGGAGTTTTGAAATCCATGTGCGCCTAGCAAGATTCGAACTTACAACCTCTAGATCCGCAATCTAGTGCTCTATCCAATTGAGCTATAGGCGCCTTAAATAAATATTATATTATTGGAGCTTAAAATGCAATGAAGACTTGATTTTTCTTTGAATCTATATAATAGTTAAGGCGGTGAAAAAATTGTTTCCTACGTTCATAAATGCAGATGCAAGGTTTTTGGAGCATGATTTATTTGATCCGAGAGCATCTCGGACTCAGATAAGGCACAAGATGAGGAAAATTTATTCTACTTGCAGACGTGAAAAAAAGCATCTGCAAGATGATGCTCGAATATTTCTTCTCCTTTGGAGAATGTATTACTCAATCATGGAGATGTCCCAAGGAGAAGAAAAAGACATGCTTTTGAAGGGATTTAAAAAGCTTTCGAGAATTTTAGCCGGCCAATTATGGCTGCTGAGAGAAGATGAGATTCGAAAGATATATTTTTCTCTTCGTGAAACTAGGAGGAAGGTGCTGTCAGGCAATTATGGAGGTGTTAGGGCCTCCGTATCCGAAATTCACTTCTTTGTTGAAGGAGAAGTCTAGTGCTTGACCGTACCCTCTTTTTCACTTACAATGTTTATGTATTTGGAGAGGTGCCAGAGTGGTCGAATGGGGCACCCTGCTAAGGTGTTAACTGTGAAAACGGTTCGAGGGTTCAAATCCCTCCCTCTCCGC
>JAQVLF010000019.1 GCA_028704295.1 Minisyncoccota bacterium
GAAAGAGTAAAATGGAATAATGCCGATAGAAAAGAATATTTTATAATTTTTAGCAAAAGCGGATTTACGAAAAAGATGCTTGAACTGGCAGATAAAGAAAAGATTTTCTTGGTAAAAAAAGATATTCTAATCAATTTCTAAAAAAACGCGGTAAAAATTGACAAAATTTACCGTGATTTTATATAGCATGTTAATATATTTTGAATAAATCTGTATTTTTGCTATAATGAAGAAGTTAAAAAATAATGATTAAATATTATGAATTTAGACTTTACTAGAATCGGCAGATTTTTATTTTATATATTTACGTTTTTATTACCAGTTTTCTATATTCCAGGCTCTATTGTTCCAATAGAAATTAATAAAACTCTATTCCTACTAGTTTCTTTAAGCATTATAGCTGTTTTTTTTATTGCTCTAGCTATTAAGGAAGGAAAGCTTAAAGCCAGAGAAAGAATAGTCTCAGGCAGTGTTTTAGGTTTTGTTTTAATTGCTTCATTATCTACTTTGTGTTTTTCTTCAAATCTCTTTAATAGTTTTTTTGGGGAACATGGTGGATTTGATTCTTTGATAGCAATAATCTCTTATGGTTTAGTATTTTTTCTTGCAATCGGGCTTAATAAAAAAGAAGAAATTAGAAATGTGGTACTCGCATTAATATCTAGTCTTTCAATTATAAATATTGGATTTTTAGGAAAAGCTCTTTTGGGAGGAGAAATTAGCATTGCTTTAGGCAGTTTAAATATATTATCAATATTAAATGTTGTGGGCCTAGTATTATTATTCTTTTTCTTTAAAGAAGAAGAAAATCCATCAATAAAAGGGCTCACAGGCTTAGCATTTTTTATCTTAGGCGCTGGAATTGTTTTTATTAATTTTAATTCTGCTTGGTTTATTTTGGCTATCGCTTCATTTTTAATATTCTGGGGAAGTTTGCTCAAAGGTAATTTTAAAAAGATTAACTATATTTTGCTTGGAGCAGCTATTATTTCAGCTGTTCTATTCTTTTTAAATCCAAGCTTTCCTTTTGAGAAAAGAGAAAATATTGAAACCTTAAGTTTTTCTAATAGTCTTGAAATCGTAAATAAAGAAGGAATAACAGCTTTAGGATTTGGAGCATCTAGTTTTGATGAAAAATTTTTGGAGTATAATCCATCTATGCTTCAAGACACTATTCATTTCGAGGCTTCTTCTACGATTTTAACCATATTTAATGATTTTGGAATTATTGGCTTAATTATATTTTTAATACCTTTTATTTATGCAATTTTAAAAGGCTTCAAGAGGTTTTTGACAAAAAAGCAGGATTCATTTGAAGCAATGAGCTTCATATCTTTATTCATTCTTTTTGTCTTATTGTTTTTTTACGCCTTTGATGCCTTGCTTATGAGCTTGCTTTTCCTATTCCTTGCTTTATTTATTGCTTGCTCAAACAAAGGAAAAGACATCAACTTTAAAAGCATGAGCCCAATAAAGATATTTGCAGCCGTTGCCATTTTATCTTTAGCTTTAATGTCTTTAATTATTTTAAATTATTTGTATTTTTTAAACTATTCTGCTGAAAATTATTACAGCTTAGCTATAAAAGAGTATAAAAATGATAGGGAAAAGGCGATAGAACACTTAATAAAAAGCGAGTCTTTGATGGAAAAAGACAAAACATTGATAGGTTTGTCTCAATTATATTTATTGAAAGCAAGTGATCTATATAATCAAAGTAGGCTTTTAGAGACAAAAGAAGAAGATAGAGAGGTAAAAAAAGAGGAATGTGAGAAGTTTATGCAGTTATCAGAAGACAAGGCTAAAAGAGCAACAGAAATAAATTCAAATGATTATTTTGCATGGCTTAATTTGGGAAATATTTATAACAACAGAAGGTATTTAAGAGATGAAGATTTGGCAGATAAAGCAATAGAAGCTTACGCTAAAGCAGCAGAGCTTGCTCCTTATACAAAAGAACCATACGAGGCTTTAATTCAGGTATATAGCGAGCTTGGAAATGTCGAAAAAAGAGAGGAGTATTTAGAAAAAATAAGGGTGATAGATCCGAATTATTTGTAATGAACACATATTTAAGAGCTTTAAAATTTATAAAATATGAAAAAGGCTTAGCAATATCTCTTTTTATTGCTTGCCTTATTTTGTCCTGCCTAACAATTTTAGAACCATTCTTTTTTAAAGAAATCATCAATAACCTTATTTCTTTTAATAAGGGAGATAATTTTTTTCAAAGCATAAGAATAGTTTTTGTGCTTTGGATAGGCACTGTTTTATTAAACACTCTAATGCAAATTTTTATATCATACAATTCTTCTGTTTTGTCTATTAAGTCGTTTTCTACTTTATGGGAAAAGACTTTTAAACATATTTTAGGATTGTCAGTTAATTTTTTTCAAAATAATAAACTTGGAAGCATTGTTAGAGATTTTGAAAGAGGGCTTGATAATGTTTACATGCTTCATGCAAATTTTTTCAGGCATATCTTAATAAATATATTTCTTATTTTAATTTTGTTGCCAATACTTTTCTATTTGAATTTAAAAATGGCCTTGCTTATACTAGCCACAATTCCCGTATTGTCTCTTATCGTTATTTTCGGGGTCAAGAATATGAAGAAAAGTCAGCGCATTTCAGATAAAAAATGGTCAGAATTGACAGGCATGGCCTACGACTCAGTAAGCAATATTTTTTTAGTCCAAAGTTTTACTTTAGCTTCTAAATTATTTAAAAAAGGAGACAAAATGAGAGCCATAGCTTTAAATGAGCAGGTAAAGACAAACAAATGGTGGGGAGGCTTTATTGGGATTTCAAGAAGCATAGGGCTTGTGCTAAATATATTAGTCTTCTTTGTTGGAAGCTATCTTTTTGTTCAAAATGAAATATCATTAGGAGATATTATAATGTTTGTTGGTTTTACCTCAATCATTATTAATATTTTTAATTCTCTTTTTTGGAACGTTATTGATTATTCTTGGCAAAGAGAAAAAATCAATGCTTTCTTTGAAGTTTGGGACGCAAAGCCTGAAATAGTAAGCAAGAAAAATGCAATAGAAATAGAGAATGTAAAAGGAGAGATAGAATTTAAAAATGTTTCTTTTAGATATAAGGATGGGGCAGATGCCCTGAAAGACATTTCTTTTAAGATAAATCCAGGGGAGGTTATCGCTTTTGTGGGGCATACTGGCTCTGGGAAAACTACTACAGCTAATCTTATTTCAAGATTTTATGATATTAACAAGGGTAAAATTTTAATAGATGGGACTAGTATTAAAGATATTGAGCTTGATTTTTTGAGAAAAAACATTGCTATTGTTTTTCAAGAAAATACATTTTTTAATGCAAGTTTTTTAGAAAATTTAAGGATTGACAACAAAAACACTACCAAAAGAGATATTGAAGAAGCATGCAAAAAAGCTCATATATGGGAGGTGATCCAAAAAAGTAGGAAAGGATTGGATCAAATCATAGGAGATAGAGGAATTAAATTGTCTGGAGGAGAAAAACAAAGACTAAGCATTGCAAGAGCTATTTTAAAAGATTCTCCAATTCTTATTCTAGATGAAGCAACCTCAGCCTTAGATGCAAAAACAGAGCATAAAATTCAATTGGCTATATCAAATTTAGTTAAAGGCAGGACAACGATTATTATTGCGCATAGGCTATCAACTATCAAAAAAGCAGATAGAATCTTTGTATTTGACAATGGGAAAGTAGTTGAGAATGGAAACTTTGACTTTCTTATGGAAAAGAAGGGTAAGTTCTATGATCTTGCAAGTCATCAAATAACGATATAACCCTATTTTAGCGTATCTATTTAAGGAGGATTAACAATGATGGAAGCTAAGCGTCTTTATGATGAAGGCAAGATGAACGAAGTCATTAAGATCATTGCGGAGGTTTCGCCAGAAAAAAGAACTATTGAAATGAGGAGAATGCTTGCTTGGGCACTTTTTCATTTAAAAATGTATGGCCCAAGTCTTGAAGAAGCTTCAAAGTTGCATCAAGAAGGAGATGATAAGATTATCGAACTCATCAAACAAATTATGAAAAATATAAGTGAGGAAGATTTCGCTTCGTAATTCTCTTTTGCACAGTTTTTAAAATAAATTCTGTGCTTTTTCTTAATAACGTAAATTTGATTTTTTTATAAATTATGCTATCTAAATATTAGTTGCGGAGACGGAAAATGTTTCAGGCTGTTTATCTTTACGCGATTATATTCAATCGCAACGGTGGAATACTCTTAGTCTAAGATCATGGGCTATGGCAGCTTCCTGGAGGAATTGTAAAGGTTCCTTTTAGTAAAGAGATTAACGAGAGGTTCATTGCGAGCGAGCTCACAAGGAACATTTTAAACAAACAGGTCTTGATATTCAAGGCAAAATTCAGCCTATGCCGGCATTATACTTGGCAATGAAAGGTATTTCTCGTTTTAATCTTTCTGTGATAGTCGGGGAGGTTTCTAAAGAATCGATTTATGAAAATTGTACTTATGCAAACCTTGATTGGCTTGTGCTTTATGCAAAAAAGGAAAGGCTTATGGATGGAATGTAAGGAGAGATGCTTCGATTGTGTTTGAGAGGCTTTGCCTCAAGGGACGGGCCAGATTGGTCAAGGAAGCGTGCAAGAGAAGTTTTGCATGATATTCAAGTAAAGTACCTCGCGCAGTGTTTCTAAAATGGAACCTGCTTTTTTATTTGAAGTAAATCTATATTTAAGCGATAATTTTGAATGAATTGGGAATTTTGTGCATCAACTCAGTTTTAAATTTTTATTGACATGTTATTTAAAAAATGTTATAAATATACTATCACAAAGGGTGTGACGCAATGATAAACATTGAGAAAGTTCTTGGAAACACAAAGAAACGTCTCGAAAGAGATGAGCCGGGGGCGGTTGCTACCGGTATCGGAATTTTCGTAATAATTCGACGGGGACAAGACATCCTTGTCCGTACAAGGACTGAAAAAGGATCCCTTTATGGGGGCGATCTTTCTGGAAAGAAGGAGCTCCCTGGAGGGGCGGTAGATGTCCAGGACTTTGGTTCCGGATATGATTCAGCTCCTATCGAGGCGGCGGCGCGAGAACTCAAAGAAGAAACAGGCCTCGAGCTTCTTGTTGATCAACTTGAGAAACCCATCAGGCTCAAGCCAGCATGGGCGATCATAAATGAAGAGCTCATTGATCTAGCATTCGCTATTGACGTTCCATGGAGCGCCATCAAAGAGACCTCGCAGTACCGCGATCTTCTTCAAAATGGCAATCTTGCGTGGATTCACGCAAGCAAGTTGGGAGAAGTGGAGTTTATTTCAAAGAGGATGACGTTCCTTGCAGTAAGTTAAATATAGCCAAGAGAGATAGCTATTTATAAGTTAAATAGTGGCAATAATCTCTCTTTTTTCTTATAAAAAAGAGGCTTTTCATTTTTGAGGAAAAGCTTATAGAGTGGGAGTTTTTACAAGCTTCCCACGGTTGCCAGCAATTGACCTTTTTCGTCAAAGATGCAGGCAGTCTTTGTTGTTTGTGTGCTTAGGCTGGAAGTCGGCTTATAGCCTTCGTCTTCGAAGAGGCATTTCTGAGCCTTTTCAAGACTTTCAGAATCAAAAATTCCGAACAGGGCTTTTTTTCCTTCCGAAAAGGTGTCGAATTCTACAACTCGAACTTTCCCTTCGGGAGCTTTCCAGCTCATGGCTGTTTCGGGACCGAAGCCCCAGAATTTAGCCACATCGAATACGTCATCTAGTGACATACTTTAAATATATGGTTTTTATAGGGATTGTCAATAAATAGTCAAATAGTCAAAAAAATTTGACAAAATAAAAAAACCATGCTATATACTACTTGTGAGGATTAATTCCATCTATGTCGGCGAAAGGCCCTACGGTTGTGGGGTTTTTTGCTTTCTATTGACATATTTTTAAAAAGGTGATACGCTTTAATTACAGTTAAAGTAAAGGATGGACAAAGAACCGCGTTTATGCGGGTCTTTGTTTTTTATTTCAAAAAATGGTAAGATGCAGTTAATGTACTTGCAGAAAAAAATAATACTTGATAATATAGTTTTAGCCGAGGGACGCACTCACATTTAGACATAGTTGGAGTAAGCCTCCCTCGGTTTTAAATTGAAATTTTATGGAGAAAAATATCTCATTAAAAAATAAAAATACTTTTAGAATAGGAGGGAATGCAAAGTATTATGCCGAGGTTGATTCAAAAGAAGAATTCCTAAAAGCATTTAAGGAGGCACAAAAATTAAATATTCCTGTTTTTATCATTGGAGAGGGAAGCAATCTTCTAGTTTCGGACAATGGCTTTGATGGACTTGTCATTAAATTGAATTTAAAAGAAATAGCAGCTCGTAGCAATATTTTGAGCGCAGAAGCAGGCGCATATTTAAGGGATTTAGTGTTTAAAGCAAAAGAATTAAATCTAGGGGGAATTGAATGGGCTGTTGGAATACCCGGAACTATTGGAGGAGCCATATTCGGAAATGCAGGCGTGCCTAATCACTCAATTAGCGATCTTGTGAAAGAAGTTGAAGTTTTTAATGGAGAGGAAATTGTGAAATTGAAAAAAGAGGATTGCCATTTTAGCTATAGAAACAGTATTTTTAAAAAAAATAATAGTTTAGTAATTTTAAAAGCTAAATTTGAGTTTGAAAAAGGAGAGAATGTAGAAGATAAAATGAGGGATTACTTAGCTAAAAGAAAAATCATTAAAGGATATTCTATTGGTTCCATTTTTAAAAATCCTCAAGGGTACTCTGCAGGAAAATTAATTGATGAATGCGGGCTTAAAGGGGAAAAAATAGGAGATGCTATGATTTCAAGCGAGCATGGAAATTGGATTATTAACTTGGGAAATGCAAAATCAAAAGATGTTGAGGCTTTGATTGTAATAATAAAAGGAGAAGTGAAAAAGAAGTTTGATATTGATTTAGAAGAAGAAATAAGGCGTTTGTAAAATTATAACTTTTGTGATATATTTTAAATAGTTATGGACATAAATATTAAAACAAAAAACATAACTTTAAATAGTGCCTTACAAGAATTTATAGATGATAAAATAGGGAGTTTAGATAAGTTTTTGAATGGTATTGAACCTGCAATTGTTGAAGTCGATATAAGCAGAACTACTAATCATCATAATAAAGGGGATGTCTTTAGGGCAGAAGTACAGATTGAAGTTCCTGGAAAGCTCTTAAGATCAGAATCAACAAAAGAAGACTTGAGAGTTGCCATCGTTGATGTTAAAAATGAACTTCAAACACAGATAAAGAAATACAAGGAAACAAGATAAGGCAAATTTTATTAATTTGTTTTATAAGAGATATTTTAATCTTGTTTTTTAAAGTATATAAATCCAAAAGAGATGAAATATTTTTACGAAAAGCTATCTAAAGATTACTATAGAGTAGGTTACGGAATTAAGAAAAGTATATTTTCTAAAAAGAGCAAGGATCAAAAAATAGAAATAATTGAAAATTCTTTTTTGGGAAAGATTTTCATATTAAATGGTTTTATCCATTTTTCTGAAAGATATGAGTTTATATTCAGTGAGATGATGGCTCATTTTTCAATTTTCTCTCACCCTAAGCCAGAAAAAGTATTGATTGTTAGCGACGCAGAAAGAGGAATTTTAAAAGAAGCAAGCAAGCATAAAAGTGTTAATGAAATTTATTTCATCTCAGAGAATAAAGATGCTTATGAGGCTGCTCAAGATAATTTTCCTAGCCTAAATCTTAAGGAAATTTCACAAAATCCAAAAGCTAAGATCGTGTTTGACGATCCAGCAGTATATATTAAGAATTTTGAAAACTATTTTGATATTGCAATTATTGACTCTAAATATCCTAAGCTTAAAAGCAAAGACTTTTTAAAGGATGTTTTTAAATCTTTGACTAAGGAAGGCATGGCTGCAATTAATTCAGGAAGTCTCTTGGGGGAAAGCTTGACTATTAAGGAAGACTTAAAGACTTTAAAAACTATTTTTAGGTATAGAACAACGATAAGAATTCCTTCTATCGAGCAGGTTCTATGCAATTTTGGAGTAATATTAGCGTCAAAGAAAATCAATGTTGCAGAGCTTAATTTAAGAGTTTTAACAACAAGATTTAAGCATTTCAGGGAGGCTAAAAAGTTAAATTATTATTCTCCTGAAATGCATATTTCTCTTATGAATCTCCCAAAAATTTACGAGAAAGAAGTAAAATAATTTGATTATTTATTTCTTTTGTATAATAATGAAACTATGTTTGATATAACAAAAATATTTGGCGATGCGAATGAAAAATACATCAAAAGTTTGAATCCTATTTTGGATAAGATTGATGGCTTAGAAAAAGATTTTGAGAAATTAAATAAGGAAGAATTTCCTTTAAGAACAAATGAATTTAGGAATAGGATTCAAAAAGGAGAATCTTTAGATGATATTTTGCCTGAGGCTTTTGCTCTTTTGAGAGAGGCAGGAAGGAGGGTGTTAAATCAAAGACATTACAGAGTACAGTTAGTTGGTGGAATCGTCCTTCATCAAGGAAAAATTGCGGAGATGAAGACTGGTGAAGGAAAGACTTTAACTGCCACTCTTCCATTATACTTGAACGCGCTAGGAGGAAAAGGTGCTCATTTAGTCACTGTAAACGATTACTTGGCAAGAAGAGACATGGTTTGGATGGGTCAGATTTATGATTATTTAGGACTTCAAACTTCATGCCTAAATCATGAACAGTCTTTTATCTATGATCCTAATTTTAGAAAGGAGGAAGAAGAGGATAGGGTTAGGGATGAAGTGGGCGGATTTAAGATTGTTGAGGATTATTTAAGGCCTGTTTCAAGAAAAGAAGCCTATTTAGCTGATATTACTTATACTACAAACAATGAACTCGGATTTGACTATTTAAAAGACAATATGGTTTTTGATTTAAAACAAAAATCTCAAAGAGGTTTGAATTTTGTAATTGTGGATGAGGTTGATTCTGTTTTAATTGATGAGGCAAGAACACCTTTAATTATTTCAGCGCCTGATACAGAATCATCTCAATGGTATATGGAATTTGCTAAGATTATTCCTAAATTAAGCAAGGAAACTGATTATGAAATTGATGAGAAACTAAGAGCAGCTACTTTAACAGAAAATGGAATCAATAAAGTAGAGGATATATTGGGTCAGGGCGATATCTATAATGAAAGAGGAATTAAATATCTTCATCATTTAGAGCAGGCCTTGAAAGCAGATGTGCTATTTAAAAAAGACAAAGATTACGTTGTTAAAGATGGTGAAATTATCATAGTTGATCCATTTACAGGAAGATTAATGCCTGGAAGAAGATGGTCAGGAGGACTCCACCAAGCAATTGAAGCAAAAGAAGGAGTAAAAGTTAATCCAGAATCTTTAACTTTAGCTTCTATCACATTCCAAAACTATTTTAGAATGTATAATAAGTTAGCTGGCATGACTGGAACTGCTGCAACTTCGGCAGAAGAATTTGATAAAGTTTATGGATTAGATGTAATTATTATCCCTACAAACAAAAAAAATATTAGGGAAGATTTGAAAGATAAAGTATACAAGACAGAAAAAGCAAAGTTTGAAGCTGTTAAGGAAAAGATTAAAGAAAAGCATACGTTAGGCCAGCCAGTTTTAGTTGGAACAACTTCGATTGACAAGAACGAATACTTAGGAAAGCTTTTAGAAAGAGAAGGAATTCAGCATAATATTTTAAATGCTAAAAACCATGAAAGAGAGGGTGAGATTATTGCTCAAGCAGGTAAAAAGGGAGCAGTCACTGTTGCAACGAACATGGCAGGCCGTGGAGTTGATATTTTGCTCGGAGGAAATCCTGGGACTTATGAAGAGAGAGAAGAAGTTAAGAAATTAGGAGGTCTTTATGTCATTGGAACAGAAAGACATGAAGCAAGAAGAATTGACAATCAGCTGCGAGGTAGAGCAGCAAGGCAAGGCGATCCTGGAATCTCTGAATTCTATTTATCTCTAGAGGATGATTTAGTGAGGATTTTTGGAGGAGATAGAATGATGTTACTCATGGAAAAATTGAATATTCCAGATGATATGCCCATTGAAAATAGTCTTATCTCAAAAAGCGTTGAATCAGCTCAGGCAAAAATCGAAGGCATGCACTTTGATTCAAGAAAACATACTTTGGAGTATGATGATGTTTTAAATATTCAAAGAACCAGGGTTTATAAAGAGAGAGATGATATTTTAGAAAGATCAGACAATGGAAATTTAAGGGAATTAATGTTTGAAAAAGTAGAGAAAATAGGCAAAAGCAAGGAAGAATATTTAAAGAAAATAGAAGAAGTTGGAGAAGAAAATATGAGGCAAATTGAAAAAATTGCTGCCTTAAGAGTGATTGATACTTTATGGATTGAACACTTAGAAAATATGGAGAGCTTAAGAGATTCAGTTAGAATTAGAGCTTATGGTCAAAGAGATCCATTAATTGAGTATAAAAAAGAGGGAAGAAGAATGTACGAGGATCTAATTAATACAATGGATGCAATGATTATTGATTCTATCTTAAGAGCTCAAATCAATGTTCAGCCTAAAGAAGAAGTAAGACAAGTATTTCAAAGTAATGATTCTAAAATAGATAGAAATGCACCATGCCCTTGTGGATCAGGCAAGAAGTATAAGAAGTGTTGCGGGAAATAATATGATTAGATCGGGAAAATACAGACATTATAAAGGGAAAGAATATGAAGTGATTGGCATTGCAAAACACAGTGAAACATTGGAAGAATTAGTTGTGTATAGAGCGCTCTATGGCGAAGGACAGATTTGGGTCAGACCGCTTCAGATGTTTCTGGAAAAAGTTGAAGTGGACGGCCAAAAGATTCCACGGTTTAGTCCCGTGGGTTATGCGGTAAAATGCCTTCTAATTAAGAATAACGATGTTCTGTTAGTAAAGCAAGTTAAGGATAATGATGATTTATGGATTTTTCCGGGCGGCAAATTAGAGGAAGGAGAAAATCCTAATAATTGCGTGCATCGAGAAATGAAAGAAGAATTAGGCATAAATATTGAAATAATTGAGAAAATTGGACAAATGGACAATGTTTGGCAAGGAAGGAGAGACTTATTGTATTGTTTTGTTTGTCGAGTATTAGATGATAGAATATTAATTAGAAAAAAAGAAATTAGGGAAGCAAAATGGTTCTCGCTTGATAAATTGCCTGCTCTAGGACCGACGTCGATTAAAATGCTTGAATTATGGCTAAATAATAAATCTAAAGATTGTGGGAAATAAACCAAAAAAAACAATTAGTGCTGGCGGAGTAGTGATTAATCATGAATCAAAAATCCTAGTTTGCAGCCAGTGTGGAACTTCGTGGTCTCTTCCCAAGGGGCACATGGAACCAGGCGAAACTCCGATTGATGCTGCCAAAAGAGAAATAAATGAAGAGTCTGGGATATCTCAGCGCGAGTTAATTTGTGAATTAGGAAGTTATCAGCGCTATAAAATTGGTAAAGATGGGGGAGAGGATACGTCAGAGTTGAAAAAGATTATTATGTTTCTTTTTAAAACCTCGGAAAATAATTTAAAGCCTATTGATCCAAAAAATCCAGAGGCGCGCTGGGTTCCTAAAAAAGAAGTTGCTGAACTGCTAACGCATAAAAAAGATAAAGAATTTTTCATTCGGATTAGTAAAGAAATCTAAGAAGAATGCGCAACGCGAGAAGTTTTAGAAGAAACAGGCATTAAATTAAATGAAGTAAAAGTAATGCGTGTCAATAACGACAAAAATGAACATGCTCACTTTATTACTATTGGATTATTTTCTGATAAATTTGATGGCGAGCCACAAGTTATGGAGCCTGATGAAATTGTTGAATGGGAATGGTCTAGTCTTAATAATTTGCCAAGCCCAATGTATTTTCCTAGCGCAAAAATTATTGAGAATTATAGAAAACAATTATTTTATACTATAAATAACTGATTAAAAAAGGTATGGACGTGAATCAATTATTAGAAAAAGAGAAAAAGGAGATTAATAATAACATTCAAGGAATAATATTTGATTTAGGTGGAGTTTTGATGGAAAGTGCTGGGGATGAATCTATTAACTATATATGTAAAATATTGGGCGTGGAACAGGATAGGCTTAAAAAAATTATTTCAAAGGAAATAATCCCTTTAGAAAAAGGAAAGGAAGCGAGCTTAGATTTTTGGCATAGAATTTGCAATAAATTAAAAATAAGCTATCCATCAGATAAGATTCTTGAATCTTTATGGGTGAAACCTTATAAAGATCATGCCGAAGTTAGAAGCGATATGTTTGATCTTGTTAAAAAGCTAGAAGAAAAATACAAATTAGCAATTTTATCCAATACTATAAAGGATCATAGTCAAATTAATAAAAAAAGAAAATTGTTTGATTGTTTTGACGAAGTTTTATTATCAAATGAGGTGGGCTTTATAAAGCCGGAGGAGGATTTTTTTAGACAAGCTTCTAAGAGGCTTAAAATATCTTTTGAAAATCTTGTTTTTATAGATGATGAGGTAAAATGGGTTAGAGCTGCAAGAAAATATGGATTGAAAGCAATATTATTTAACAATAAAACGCAATTAGAGGTTGAATTAAGAAGATTAGGAGTTTATTAAAATAATAGTATGAAATCATATCAAGTGCCAATTTCAATAAAAGGAATTGTTTTTGAGGAAGATTCTGTCTGGCTTAGAAAAAATGAGCGAAATGAGTGGGAATTGCCAGGTGGAAAAATGGCTGAGGGAGAACAGCCAGAAGAAACGGCTAAAAGGGAATTAGAAGAAGAATTAGGATTTGATGTATCGCCTATAAAAATCGTGCAAGCGTTTATGTATAAAGTTAAAAATTCGCTGGATGAATCATCGGGCGTACTAGTCGTGTCTTACCTTTGCAGAATGAATAAAAAAGTTGGTGATTTTGAATTAGAGGGGGAAGCAGGGGCTGCAGAATTTAAGAAGTTTCCAGTTGATGAATTAGAAAGTTTAAATATGCCC
>JAQVLF010000020.1:0-8284 GCA_028704295.1 Minisyncoccota bacterium
ATTTGGCATTGCTTTGGATGCGGAAAAGGAGGAGATATTTTTGAATTTGTAAAAGAAATAGAAGGGATAGACTTTGGAGACGCTCTTAAAATATTAGCTAAAAAAGCAGGAGTTGAATTAAAGCAAACAAGTAGAGCTAATATTCAAGAAAAAACAGAAAGACAAAAGATCGGAGCTATCTTAGAACAAGCTTTGAAGTTTTTCGAATATTATCTTATTCATTCAAAAAAAGGATTAAAAGCAAAAGAATATTTAATTAAAAGAGGTTTTACTGAAGAAACTATTAAAGAATGGAGAATTGGCTTTGCTCCAGATCGTTTTGATTCTTTGTATAAATTCTTAGAAGATAGAGGGTATAATAAGGGATATATTGAGAAGTCTGGTTTAGCATTTTTAAAAACAAATGGAGGATTGTGCGATAGATTTAGATCGCGCATTATCTTTCCTTTTTTTAATCTTAACTCAGAGATTATTGGTTTTACAGGAAGAATATTTGAAAAAGAAGACGATATTGCAAAATATTTAAATACGCCAGCAACACTTTTGTATGATAAAAGTAGAGCCTTATTTGGAATTGATAAAGCTAAGCTTGGAATTAAAAAAGAAGACAAATGTATTTTGGTTGAAGGAAACGTAGATTGCATAATGGTGCATCAAGCAGGCACAAAAAATGCTATTGCTGTTTCAGGAACTGCTTTAACAGAACATCATTTAAAAATTGTTAAGAGATACACAGCTAATTTAATATTTTCATTTGATATGGATAGTGCGGGAGCAAAAGCAACTGAAAGAGCTATTGATTTAGCAAGAGATTTGGGCTTTAATGTAAGTATTCTAGATTTGAGGAAAGAAAAAGATCCTGCAGATGTAATTTTAAATCAAGGAAAAGAAAAATGGATAGAGATAGTAAATTCTGCTGAGAAAATAATGGACTTCTATTTTAGAAAAGCTTTCTTGAATAGAGATGTTAATAATGTAGAAGATAAGAAAAAGATTGTAGAAGAATTATTGCCTCAAATTAAGAAAATAAATAACAGTATTGAGCAAGCATATTTTATTCAAAAGTTAGGAGATGATTTAAAGGTAAGGGAAGAAGATATTAGATTAGAATTTTCTAAAATTAAATTAGAAAAAAAGGAGGGAGAAAGCAGGGAAGAAGTTAAAAAAAGCTATTCACAAAAAGAAAAGCTAGAAAAAAAGTTTTTGAAATTGTATTTAAATGATAAGGTGGATTTAAAAGATGATTTGTGTCTTTTTTCTCCTAAGTATAAAGCAGTTTTAGAAAGCCTAGATAGTGGAGCAAAGTTAGAAGAGATAATTGAAGACAAAAAATTTTTAAGCGAAATTACTTTGGGAGCTGAACAAGAAAAAGAATTATTAAAGGAAAATGAAGTTTCTGTTCTAGAGGAAATACAAAATTGTTTGTTTAATCTTAAAAAAATATTTGAAGAAGATAAAAAGAAAAACTTAAGTCTTAAATTAAAAAATGAAGAAAATGAAGATGAGACAAATAAATTAATTGAAGAATATTTGAATTTAATTAATCAAAGTTATGGTAAAAACAAATAAATTAAAAAGGAGAAAAGTTCTAATCGACGAAAAATTAGAACAAATTTTGAGAAAAGGAAAAGCAAAAGGTTTTGTTACTTTTTCTGAAATTTTGTATTTATTTCCTAATATAGAGGATAGCATTTCCGAGCTAGAAGAACTTTTGGCTTTGCTTGAGGGCAATGGAATTGATGTAAAAGAGTCAAGAGGATATTTAGAAGGCGAAGAGGCTTTAAAAAAAAGAGTAAGATCAATTAGCGGACTCCCTCGCGTTGATTCAATTCAAACATATTTAAAGGAAATAGGAAAGATAGAGCCGATTACAGCAAGAGAAGAAAAAGACTTGGCTAAAAAAATTGAAGCAGGGGATTTGGAGGCTAAGAAAAAAATGGCTGAAGCAAATTTAAGGCTTGTAGTTTCTATTGCAAAAAAATATGTAGGAAGATCTCCTAATTTAACACTTCTAGATTTAATTCAAGAAGGTAATTTAGGATTATTTAGAGCAGTTGAAAAATTTGATTGGAGAAAAGGTTATAAGTTTTCTACTTATGCAACTTGGTGGATTAGGCAAACTATCACTCGTGCTTTAGCAGACCAGGCAAGGACAATTAGAATTCCGGTACATATGATTGAAACTTTAACTAAATATACTCAGGCTAAAAGAAGGTTACTTCAAGATTTGGGAAGAGAGCCTTTAACAGAAGAAATTGCTGCTGAAATGGAAATAGAAGTTGATAAAGTTAGATACTTAGAAAAAATATCTCAAAAAGCAGTTTCTCTTGAAACTCCGGTTGGAGAAGATGATAAAGATAGCGTTTTGGGAGAATTTATCAAAGACGAAAAACAAGAATCTCCAGCACAAAAAGCAGCAAGAAGTCTTTTGAAGGGGCATTTGGAAGAAATATTTAAGGATTTGACAGATAGAGAGCAAGAAATCCTCAAAATGAGGTTTGGTCTAAAAGATGGAGCAACATATACTTTAGAAGAGGTTGGACAAAAATTTAATGTTACTCGTGAAAGAATAAGACAAATAGAAGCAAAAGCGCTTGAAAAAATTAGAAAGCACGCAAGCCTTAAAAAGTTAAAGGGATATTAAAATGCTTAAAAAATTCAAGACTAAGAAAGGCAAGGAAGTATCTATTAGATATCTCTTAAAAAGTGATACAAGAGATTTGCTTGATGTATATAATTCTCTTGTGGACGAGAAATCATATACTGTTGCAACTCGTAAATTTACCTTAAAAGAGGAAAAGCTTTTTATAGCTAACTCTTTAGTGAAAATAGAAAATGGAGAAGCAGTGCATTTAGTTGCTGAATGTAATGGAAAAACTTTAGGAATTGCAACTATTGAAAAAGAAATTTCTCCAATATTAGAACATAGAGGGGATTTTGGAATAATGCTTAAAAAAGAAATAAGGGGAGAAGGAGTTGGAGAAGAATTAATGAAAACAGTTATTTCTGAAGCCAAGAAATTTTTGAAAGTAAAGATGATTATACTCAGAGCTTTTGAGGAAAATAAGCCAGCTATTTCCTTATATACAAAATTAAACTTTAAAAAGGTTGGTGGAATAGAAAAAGGATTAAAGCATTTTGGAAAATATAAAAATGAGATTATTATGGCAAAATATATTTGACGGTTTTCCTTTTTTTGTTTAATATATGCCTTAGCTCGAGGTGATTTATGAGCCCTACATTCTTTAAGATCGTAGATATCTACGGGCGTAGATTTGATGCAAAGACTTTGGGAAATTATTCTTTATTTGAGGAGATGGTATTAAATTACGAGACAATTTGGATTAAAAAAGAAGATCAGAATTCGTATTCGATCGATGATCCGAAATGTCTAGCAAAGATATATTTTGGAAGCAATGGGTATTATTCATTTAGAAGACTGAATCCAAAAGCAGCTCTTGTGCTTGGTAAAGAAGAGATAAAAAAAGTTTTTATCACAAGCACTTTTTTATAATTTAAATTATGCATAAAATTAATTGTGCGTGATTAAGAAAGAATACTAATTAGTAATTTAGATAAATATATGTTTTTTAAATCAAAAAGATTTTGGATAATGACAGCTATTGTTTTAGTGATTGTTTGTTTTTTAACTATTTTATCTTTTGGGAAAAATAATAGTCATAAATATGAAACTGTAAAAGTTGAAAGAGGAGACTTAATTCAGACAGTAGATGTCACAGGAAAGATAAAATCTGCAAATAATGTTTCTCTCCACTTTGAAAATAATGGGACAGTAGATGAAATTTATGTTATTGAAGGAGAGGAAGTTCATAAAGGAGATGTTTTAGCAAAGTTAAATTTAGATGATTTAAATTCTTTAGTTGAGCAAGCTGAAGCTAATTTAAATCAAAAAATTGCAGGAGTGTCTAATGAACAAATTAATGTTTCTTTAAAACAAATCGAGGTAGCAGAAGTTGCATATAGAAAAGCAGAAACAAATTTAAATAGCATTAAGATTTTGGCGGGCGAGAATCTAAAGAATAAATATATATCAGCTTTATCTTTAATTGATGACATATATATAAAGCTTTTTACTGCACTAAAGGATGCCGAAGATATGAAAAAAAACTATTTTAGCAGATTAGATCAAGATAGCGTTAATATATCAAGCAAAATAGAAAATATTATGAAGCCTTCTATAGAAGATGCTAAGACTTATATTGATTTGGCCAAAGAGACAAAATCAGTAGAAGACATAGAAAAAGCTTCATCTTCTATTGATAAGGCAGTCAAAGACTCAATAAATACTTTGCTTTTTATTAAAAGTATTTCCGAGAGCGTGAACTATAGCGGAATTGTGGCAACGGCTGATAAAGCTGCTTTAGATCAAGACGAGTTGACAATGAGCGCTTCTCAAATATCTTTGACTAGTACATTAAATGAAATTTCTCTTTTAAAGATTCAGAATCAAAATAATATTGATGTAGCTCATATTTTAGTTGAGGAGGCTTTGGCTAATTTAGAGCTTCAAAAAGCAAGCTATAATTCTCTTACATCTTTACCAAGAGATGTTGACTTAGCATATTTAAGATCAGTTTTAAATCAGGCAATTGCAAATAAAAATAAAGCAATTATCACATCTCCTATTTCAGGAGTCATTACAAAAATTAATAAAGAGGAAGGAGAATTAATTTCTTCCGCAGAATCTTTAATAGAAGTTTTATCTCCTGACTATCAAATTGAAGTAAATATTCCAGAAACTGACGTTGTTAAGGTTGATGTGGGAGATATGGCGGATATCGAATTAGATGCGATAGATAATACTCAATTTAATTCTGAAGTTGTAAGCGTTGATCCAGCGGCTACTACAATTCAAGACGTTGTGTATTATAGAGTTGTTTTAAATATTTTGGATGAAGATGATAGAATAAAGCCTGGAATGACAGCCGATATATTAATTTACACAGACAAGAAAGAAAATGTCCTTTATCTTCCTTCAAGAAGCATTTTATCAGAGGGTGAAAGAAAATATGTAAGAGTTATTGAAAACAATGAGATTATTGAAAAAGATGTGGTTATTGGATTAAATGCAGATGATAGCAAAAAAGAAATATTGTTTGGATTAAGTGTAGGAGAAGAAATAGTTTTAAAGATTTTAAACTAATATGTTGATCAAGGTAAAGGATTTAAAAAAAGATTACACCAATGGAGAAGTTACAACTAATGTTCTTCGCGGAATAACTTTTAATATTGATAAAGGAGAATTTGTTTCCATTATGGGGCCTTCTGGTTCGGGAAAATCAACTTTAATGCATATTTTAGGCTTTTTAGATAAGTGTACTTTGGGAGAATATTTTTTTGAAGATGAAGATGTTTCAAAATTATCTGACGATGAATTGGCAGAAAGAAGAGCTAAAAAGGTTGGCTTCATATTCCAATCCTTCAATCTTTTACCGAGTTTAACTCTAATTGAAAATATTACTCTTCCTTTAATTTATTCTAATGTTCCAAGCGATAAAAGAAAAAAGAGAGGAGAATATCTTTTGGAGCAAGTTGGCTTGAGCCATAGAGCAAACTATAATCCAAATAAGTTGTCTGGAGGAGAAAAGCAGAGAGCTGCTATTGCACGGGCTCTTGTTAACAATCCAGAGGTAATTTTTGCTGATGAGCCAACGGGCAACCTTGACTCGAAATCAGGTTTCCAGGTAATGAAAATTCTTCAAGAATTAAATGAAAATGGAAATACAATAATTTTGGTCACTCACGAAAAATATACAGCTGAATATGCAAAGAGAATTATTAATATTAAAGATGGCTTGATTTTTAATGACTACGAGGTTAAGGAAAGGCAAATTGCAAAAGAAAAAACAGAACTAACAAAATAATGAGCATATTAGAAGCAATAAAAACATCTATTCAAATGTTAGGCAGAAATAGGCTGCAATCGTTTTTAACTATGTTGGGAATAATTATAGGAGTTATGGCTGTTGTTGTAGTTATGTCAATTGGATCAAGCGCGCAAGAATTTATACTAAGCGAGGTTAAAGCTATAGGAACTGATTTAATCGGAGTCTTACCAGGAAAATCAGATGCTGATGGACCGCCCTCAAGCGTTTTTGGCATCGTAAATACAAGTTTGAAATATGAAAATGGAGAAGACCTTTTAAAAAAGAATCATTCAAATATTGATACAGTTTCTATGTATGTTCAAGGAAATCAAAATATTAGTTTTGAAGATAACTTAAGAAACACTTCTTTTATTGGTACAACAGAGAGCTACACGATTGTTGAAAAAACAAAAATAAAAAAAGGACGATTTTTTACAAAAGAAGAGGAAAAGAATCATTCTAGGGTCGCTGTTTTAGGGTCAAAATTAGCAGAAGAATTATTCTTAGAGCAAGATCCAATAGGCGAGCGAATAAAAATTGGAAGCGCGGGTTTTAAAGTAATTGGTGTTTTAGAAGAAAAAGGGACAAGCATGACTCAGGATCAGGATAATTCTATTGTTATTCCGATAAAAACTGCTCAAAAGCTTATTTTAGGAATCGATCATATCAGCTTTATGAGAATAAAAGTTAAAGATGAATCCTTACTTAATTCAACGATTGAAAGCATCGAAGAATCCTTAAGAGAGAGTCACAATATTGATGATCCTAAAGATGATGATTTTACAATAAGTGCTGCTGCACAAGCTTTAGATTCTTTGAGTTCAATTACAAATGCATTAAAATTTTTCCTCATCGCTGTATCAGCAATTTCACTTATTGTTGGAGGTTTTGGAATAATGAATATTATGCTGGCAATTGTGGGAGAAAGAATAGGGGAAATAGGATTAAGAAAGGCTATAGGTGCAAAAAATAGCCAAATTACACAACAGTTTTTAATAGAAACTATTGTAATTACATTTTTAAGCGGAGCTATTGGAATCATATTGGGCACATTAATATCCTATTTGGCTTATCGAATAATGCTTCTTATGGATATTAAGTGGGTGTTTATTATTCCAGTTGATTCAATAATATTGGCAACATTAATTTCAATAGGAATAGGTCTTGTTTTTGGAATTCTTCCAGCAAAAAAAGCAAGTAAATTAGATCCAATTGAAGCATTACGTTATGAATAGTTTTAAATTAGCAATAGATAGCCTAAAAAGGAATAAGACAAGAATGATTTTAACTGCAATTGCAGTTGCACTTGGTGTTTCTATTTTAATTATTATGATAGGAGCTGGAACAGGACTTAAAAAAATGATTTTAAGCGAAATTGATTATTATGGGTCAGATGTAATTAATGTTGAAGTTAGGGTTCCTGGAAAAAATGCCAGCGATTCGGGTGCGAACATGGCAATGGGTGTAGTAATCACAACTTTCAAAAACGAAGATTTAGAAAAACTAAAAAAGCATAATAATATAGAGGCTGCATATGGCTATGTTACAGGTCAAGAAATAATTAGCTATGAAAGCGAAAGTAAGAGCGTATTGATTTTTGGATATGGAGCAGATACACCTTTAGTTGAAAAATTAAATATCAGAGAGGGGAGATTTTATACACGGGAAGAAGAGGATTCTTTAGATAAAGTTATTGTTTTGGGATGGGAACTGAAAAAGAATTTATTTGGAGACGATGATGCAATTTCTAAAACAGTTTATGTTAAAGGGATTCCTTTTAAGGTTGTTGGCGTTGCAGAAAAAAGGGGCGGAGGCATGATGGATTTTGACTCAATCGTATATATTCCTACAAAAACAATGCAGAAAAGAATTTTAGGAACAGACTATATTTTAGGAGCTTCACTTAAAGTAAAAGATGTATCTCTTTTAGATCAAACTAAAGATGATTTAATATATATAATGAGGGAAGAGCATAATATTGAAGATCCTCTTAAAGAAGATGATTTTGAAGTTGCGACAATGGTTGAATTAACTGAAATGATAAGCAATATCATTAATGGGGTTAATTTGTTTTTAATCATGCTCGCAGTAATTTCGCTTATTGTGGGAGGAATCGGTATTATGAATATTATGTATGTTTCCGTCACAGAAAGAACATTTGAAATAGGGCTACGAATGTCATTAGGAGCTAAGAAAAAAGATATTTTATTTCAGTTTTTGGCCGAATCGCTTCTTCTAACATTTATTGGTGGAATTGTTGGAATTATTGCGGGGGTTGCAGTATGTCTTTTATTTAATTACATTTCTTCTATTTTTAGTATAAGAATTACTGCGGTTATATCATTTTCTTCAATTATATTTGCCATGTTGTTTTCTGCATCTTTAGGTATACTTTC
>JAQVLF010000020.1:8384-10324 GCA_028704295.1 Minisyncoccota bacterium
GTAAGATAAATTAAAAAAATAATAATATGAAATTTAAATTATTAGTTTTTTTAACCATCTTTTTATTAAGCATTTCGTCTATGAATGTTTTTGCTAAAGGCGTCTGCGCCTTAAGCGATAAACTAGACGAAGTTAAGTGCGGAAGAGAGATTTATCTCCAAGATAATATCTCAAGTATTGCAAAAGAAAAAGGAATTAATACGAGCTCTAAATTCTATATTAATAGCATCGATTGGATAAATAATGATAGTGCTCTTGTGGAATTTGAGGACGGAGGAAAGAAATATCTAGCTTTAATTGATTTTAACGATAATAATGTTGAATACGTACAGATATTTGAACCTGGAATGAGAAGTAGCGTGATTATAAGCCAAGAGATCGCGAGTCATCAGGAGCAGGCATTTATAAGGGGTGTTTATGAAAAAATAAAAGGCTGGTTTTCGGGGGTTATGGCCTAACACCATAAAAAGAATGCAGGTGATGCCTGCATTTTAATTTTAATGATTTTTGGTAGAATAATTACATAACTATAATTTATTTAAAATATGAAGTTAGAAAACAAAATAGCTGTTGTGACAGGAGCCTCTTCTGGAATAGGTTTTGCAATGGCCAATAAATTTTTAAGCGAAGGAGCTCGCGTAGTTTTTTCAGATATTAATGATATAGAAGTGAATAATGAAAATACTTTTTTTATTAAATGCAATGTTTCAAAATCAGAGGAAGTTGATGCTCTAATTAAAGAAACAGTTAATAAATTTGGAAAGTTAGATATATTTGTTAATAATGCAGGCATAGCAACAATGGCTCCGATTACGTCAATGACAGATGACGAATGGCAAAGAGTTATAGATGTCAATTTGACAGGTGTTTTTTATGGAACAAGAGCAGCTGCAAAATATATGAAGGAAAACAATGTTAAAGGATCGATTATTAATATGTCCTCTATACTAGGTATAAATGGCTTTCAAAATGCGGTTTCCTATTGCGCAGCTAAAGGAGGAGTTAATCAGATAACTAGAACAGCAGCAATGGAGCTTGCGCCATTAATTAGAGTAAATGCAATTGCGCCAGGATTTATTAAGACAAAGATGACAGGTGAAGCTCTTGAAAACGATGCTTTCAAAAATCTTATTGAATGTTCTACTCCCATGGGATGCGTAGGGGAACCTGAAGATATTGCTAACGCTGCTCTTTATCTGGCTTCAGAAGATTCTAAATACGTTACGGGCTCCATTCTTTATGTTGATGGGGGATGGACTGCAAGATAAAACATCTTAAAATCGTGTTAATATGTTTTATTTTTTTTAATATGATATACTTATTTTAAATAATTAATAAATATAAAATACATGTTGAGTTTTATAGTTTCAGTAATATTATTCTTTTGGCTAATATTTATTAATAAAAAAGTTAATAGATTAGAAAAAATAACGAATAATTTTTTTATGAAGACTATAGAACAAGTTCCTAAAATGCAAGAATATAATTCTCATTTAGAGGAAGATATTAATGCACAACAAAGTATTGCAAAAAATAACACTTTTTGGAATTGGCTTAAGGAAAATTGGATCATGAAATTAGGAGCTTTGTTGCTTTTAATAGGTTTTGGATGGTTGGCCACATATGCATTCATGAATAATTGGATTGGTCCTGCTGGAAGAATATTTTTGGGAATGATTGCAGGAGTTACTTTTCTTATTATCGGAACAATGGTAATAAGAAAACATCAAAATCAAGGAGAAGTTTTTTTAGCACTTGGATCAGCAACTGTAATGATAACAACATATGCCGCTAGGGTATTCTATGATTTCTTTGACCCATTTTCGTCTTTAAGTATAATGTTTTTAAGCATCGTGTTTGTGATTTTTGTTGGCGTAAAATATAAAAGTAAATACTTGCCAATAATTAGCCTTATTTTTGCTGGACTAGCTCCATTATTA
>JAQVLF010000020.1:10424-12929 GCA_028704295.1 Minisyncoccota bacterium
ATTACGAACCATTATTATCATTTGCATATATTTTTACAATTATATTTTTTATATCAAATACAATTAGCATTATTAAATTAGAAAATGATAAACATGGTATTAACATGTTAACTGCCGGAATCAATACACTTTATTTGTTTGGTTCTATTTTAGTGTTAGGTCAAGAGGAATTTAAGGTGCTAATCTTATCTTCATGGATGATAGTATTTGCCATAGCTACTTTTATAGTTTTTCAAAAAACTGGCAAAAAATCCTCATTTTATATTTATGGGTTGAGTAGTACCGCATTACTTGCTGCAGCAACTGCTTTACAATTAAAAGGAGAATCATTGGTGATTGCATATATAATAGAGAGTGTAATTATTTGTTTGTCTACATATTTAATAACTAATAATTTAAATATTGCAAAAAAGTTCAGTTGTTTATTAATAGGTCCTATTTTATTATCTTTTGGAACATTTATTTCTTATCTTTTTCAAAATAATCCTTTTTCCAAATATTTATTCTCTTTATTATTTTTAGTATCAGCAATATTATTTACAGGATTATTCTTTTGGAAGATTTCTCAAAAAATAAACCTTAAAAAAAGTTTAACTGGAACTATATGGATTAATATAGGAGCGATTTCTGGCTATGCTCTAATGTGGGTTTTCTTTCATAAATTATTTACTGGTGGTGACGTAGCTACAACAATTACTTTAATAATTTATACTTTAATAGCTTTAATCATTTATGTATACGGTATAAGAAATGAAAGAAAAGGATTTCGTGTACATGGACAAATCTTAGTTGGGCTAGTAGTTTTGAGATTGCTTTTAGTTGATATTTCCCATATGGAAATTACTGGAAAAATCATAACCTTCTTTTTAATCGGTGTATTATTAATTGGAACAGCATTTTTAGAAAAAAATAAATCTTAAATAATATGAGTTTTAAAAAAATTAATCTATCAATACTTTTTTTACCATTAGTTTTTCCTTTTTTTGTTTTTTCTCAAACAATGAATGATTCTTTTATTAGTGCTTTTCAAGACGAAAAAATTATAAGGATGTATCACCTTTCAAATCCTACAGTAGTTGAAATTCCTCTTAATGGAGATTATAGCAATAAGGATATTTTTGCTGTTTATAATAAAACAACTTTATCTTTTGAGTCGTATTATATAAAGAGTGAAATTTTGACCGAACAAAACCGTGTTACTTTGATAATGGATAATGGTAAATATAGTTATAAAATAAACGATAATAATCTTTATACATATGAAGAATTTGATGCTTTAGAGGATGACATGACAGAAACAATGATAACATTAAAAAGTGATAAAGCAATAACATCTGATTCATTGACTGTTTTATTAGATAAACATGTTGCACTTCCAAACAAAATAAAGATTAGTGCCTTAGTTGATGGTCGAGAAAAAAATATCATCACTAAGGAAATGGATAGTTATAAAGTTTATTTTCCAAAAACTACCTCAAATGAATGGTTAATACATTTTTATTACACTCAACCACTAAGAATAACTGAAATAAAACTACATCAAATTGATAAAATCAACACAAATAGTTTAAGATTTTTAGCACAACCAGAAAATGATTATATACTTTATTTAAACCCAGATAGAGTCGTTGATATCAAAGTTGGAGAGGCAGGCAATTTATTCTCTGATGATAATGTATTAGTTTTGAATGAGAATAATTTACAATCATTACCTAATCGAGATTATGTGTTAGCAGATATAGATAATGATGGTGTTCCAGATATTAGAGATAATTGTATTAATACTTTTAATCCAGAACAGGAAGATTTAAATAATAATGGAAAGGGTGATGTTTGTGAAGATTATGATAAGGATGGCGTTATTAACAAATATGATAATTGTCCAAATATTCCAAATAAAAATCAATTAGATTCAGATAATGATAATATTGGTGATGTTTGTGACAATGAGGAAAATCGACTCACTGAAAAGTATGCTTTTATTCCTTGGCTTGGTATAATTTTTGCTTTCATAACAATTATTATATTGTTTATAATGACTTATAAAAAAGAATAATAAGTATGATTATTTGGATATCAATCTATGCTGCTCTTTATTTGGCTTCAGAAGATGCGAAATATGTTGCAGGCTCCATTCTTTATGTTGATGGGGGTGGTCTTGCTAGATAAAACATTAAAGCCGTGTTTTGACACGGTTTTTAATTTGTGCTAATTTAGATTTATTGAGCTGTTGAGGCAACATGATAATGTCCTAGTATAAGCAAAATAGAAATGTCCTAGTAATGCTTTTTGAGGTATAGAGTAATTGTTAAGAAATAATTACAAAACTATGCCTCAAAAAGAAATAATAACTATGACAAAACAGGAATTAGAGAGATTAGACATTATCAATAATTTAATCAAAGGACTAATCAATGGAACTGAAGCCTCAAAGCAATTAGGATTAAGCACAAGGCAGGTTAAAAGGCTGAAAGCAAGAGTAATCAAATTAGGCGGAGAAGGAAT
>JAQVLF010000052.1 GCA_028704295.1 Minisyncoccota bacterium
TAAAAACTGTTGCCCCAAAACAGCAAAAATTTTTCTTTACATGGGGCCTTTTTATTGCAGTATTTATTGTAAGAGGACTTCTTCCTTTTATTATTGTCTGGCTTGCCAACTCATCTTTAGGGCTTCATGAAATTTTCATGGCTCCTTTTACAAATGATGCGCTTGTAGCTGATTCGCTTGAAAAATCCAAGCCATTATTGCTCTTAGGAGGCGGTTCATACTTGTTTTTAATATTTTTAGCTTGGCTATTTTTAGAAGAAAAGAAATATGTTTTAAAAATAGAGAGATTTATTTATAGGCAAAGCGTTTGGTTTTATGCCTGGGTTTCTGTATATATTACTGCGATTGTATACTTTTCAATTCAAGTTGATCCAATATTAGCCTTAGCTGCAACAGTTGGAATCTCTTTCTTTTTTATCACAGACGGATTTAAACAAAATGCTGAAAAAGCAGAAAAAGAGCTTGTTTCAGGAAAGGCTAATTTAAGCGATTGGAGCAAGATTTTCTATTTAGAGGCTTTGGATGCGTCTTTTTCAATTGATGGGGTAATCGGAGCCTTTGCTTTTACAACATCTATTGTTTTGATTTTGATTGGAAATGGATTAGGTGCGATTGTAATTAGAGAATTAACAATAAAAGGAATTAATAAAATATCGCAATATGCTTTTCTTAAAAATGGAGCAATGTATTCAATTGGATTTTTAGGCATGATTATGATACTTGAAACTTTTGGATTCGAAGTTCCATTTTATTTAGCTCCTCTTGTAACATTTTTAGTTTTAGGAATCTTCCTTTATTTATCAAAAAGATTTAGAGGCAGAGAAGAAGTTTTAAAGATTTGATCGTTCTTATCATTTGACTTGCGTTATATATATATATATATATGATATATTTTAATTGATAAAAAAATTAAATCCCATATACATATGAAAAAGAACACTTCCTTTACTTTAATAGAATTACTCGTAGTAATAGTTATCATTGGAGTTATAGCAGGAGTTATCATGGTAACTGTTTCTTCATCTGTTTCTAATGCGACATTTGCTCGCGCTAAAGCTTTTTCTTCAAATGTTTCTAACTCAATGCTTTTGAATTTAGTTTCTGAATGGAATTTTGATGAACCTCAAGTAGGAAACATTACTAAAGATTCTTGGGGAGTCAATGATGGAACAATATACAGCACTACAACGCTAATAGAATATTGGAACTCTTCTTCGGGGGAGTGTGTTTTTGGGGGATGCTATGAGTTTTCGGGGGATGATTATATTGATTGCGGGAATGTACTGTCAACAGCAAATTCATACACTTTTTCATTTTGGGGTAAAATAACTGATCTATCAAATAATAAAGGCATTTTGGGGTTTTATGGAACGTCTTCAAATGTAGGATTTTCAAAAATTAATAATGATCTATTAATGTTTTTGAGTGGTAATAATTATAGATATTGGAACGCTTCTAATAATTCAGCAATTGACAGCATAGAAAACAATTGGCACTTTTTTACAATAATTATCACCGGATTTAATCAAGCAGATATTAGTAACTCAAAATTGTATATAGATGGAACTTTAATGATTGTCAGCTCTACAATGTCAACTGGTACTACATCAGAAGTAAATAATCTTATAATTGGAAAAAATAGTTATGGAAATTATTTGGGATCATTAGATGATGTAAGGGTATATAATTCCATTTTATCATCTTCTCAAATCAAACAAAACTACATTGCAGGCTTAAATTCGTTATTGGGGAAAGGATTAATATCAGAATCAGAATTTAAAGAAAAATTGAGCGAATTAAGTAGTAATAAGTGAGAGTCTTAGTCACCTCAAGCACATTTCGGACAAAAAGGATTAACAAAAAAAGAATAGAGCGTTATGATGCGTTTAAGAATAATTAAGCATAATAACAACTCTATTCTATGACTAAATATATCATACTTTCAGATTATGAAAAGTCTTTGAAGCTAAGACAAATTGAAGAAGAAAAGAAAAGATTAAGAAAATCTCTGTATTGGATACTAAAAAAGATGGATATTCCTAAAAGTACATACTATGACTGGAAGAAAACAAATGGAATATCCAAGTCCAAAGCTCCAAAAACAGTATGGAACAAAACACCGAAATGGATTGAAGACAAGATTGTGAGCTTGAGAAAAGATGCTAGCCTCTATCCTTCGGAAAGATCTCCACTCGGAATAAAAACAAAGCTTGAAAAAGAAGGCATATTTATCCATGAAGGAACTGCATCTAATGTGCTCAAAAGAAACAATCTGAATAGAATATTTAAAGATCATAAAGATCCATTCTTGATTTATCCTAAAGCAGAGAGATTCTTTGATGTTATCTGCATTGATGATGTTTCATTAACAAAGCAAAAACCAAGAGACATGTCAGTCTTCAATGCTATTGATGAATATTCCTATGAAAGCGTAGGCATTCTTTTTGCTAATCACAGAATAAATAGATGGGATGTGATTAAGCTTTTAGATCAGATTAAGAAAAGATATGGAAGATATCCTAAGATATTGAGATTAGACAATGCTAAAGCGCATATTAGCAATTTAGTTAAAACATATTGCCATATTCATAATATTACGCTTCAATTCATAGATAAAGGCAGGCCAGAGCAGAATTGGCCTGTTGAATCGTTTAACAAAGTATTGAAGAGAGACTTGCTTTTATCTCCTTTGTGGGGAAGCTTGAATAGCGATATTCAAAAGCAGAAGATTCTTTATGACTATACTAAATACTACAATGAAAGAAAGCCTGTTCCTTCTGATCCTTTGAGAAGAACTCCAAGAGAAATATCTTCTGCTATTACATCTTTAAGCACTCAAACAAGGCTTAAGCTCAAATTAATGCGCAAGAAGTATGGACAAGTTTATGCAAGAGAAGCTATGATAAAGGAAATACAAAAACATCGTAAAGTTCATTCTTTAAATCTTGTTTCTGATTTGTCCGAAATGTGCATAGAGTGACTAAGTCTTGACTCGTTTTACATATTTTTCTTTTTTATGTATAATATTTGTAGGTCAATAATAAATAATAAATAATAATAAAATTTATGATAAACGAAGTTACAATGTCTACCTCAAATGCGTTTGCTCAAGTATGGGCTAGCATAATAAATTTCCTTCCTCTGCTTTTGGCAGCAATCATAG
>JAQVLF010000053.1 GCA_028704295.1 Minisyncoccota bacterium
GTGCATGTTTTCCTTAATAGCCTTGTTTATAGATTTTTTAAAATTTAACTCTTTGATTTTTATTTTCATTTTTCTAATTTTACTTATCCTATTATTTTACTAAAACATAAGCAGAAGAAGGACCTTTGCCGACTTGCTGAATCATTTTTATTTTCTTCAGTTTTTGCAGATTGAATTGAGCCGTCCTTCTGGGGCATTCCAAAATATCCATAACATCCTTAGTGGTAATTCTTCCCATAGTTTCCAAAAAATCAAGGATTTTTATTTGATCTTTATCTAGAAAAATCTGAGAGTTGACTGAATCGTCAATCTTTCTTTTACCCATTGCGATTACTTGTGTTTTTACATTATCAATTTCCTCTTTGAAGCCTTCAACAAAATATTCGAGCCATCGAGTTATATCCCGTTCTCGTTCTTTATAATTTTTGCCCGTATTTACAGCCTTATAATATTCAGAGCGATTTTTTTTATAATAATCCTCTAAGGCAAAGAGTCTGCGAAAATCATATCCTCGCTTATATAAAATAAGAGTAGCTAAGGCTCTGGCAGTGCGGCCATTGCCGTCAGCGAACGGATGTATCGCTGCTATTTCCAAATGGACAACACCAGCCACTATTATTGGATTTATATTCTGCTTTTCACTATCATGTATAAAGTCAATTAAACTGCTCATAAGGCCCTTTACTTCTTTTGCAAGAGGGCCTGTATAAAGAATTTCATCTGGCATTCCTAAGCGCCGACTCACAACGTAAATAGGACATTGGCGATAAAACCCAGATTGATCTTCTGGAAGAGTTTTATCTGTTACGAAATGGTGAATCTTTAAAATGACTTTTTCTGTAATATTTTCCTTGTTCTCAACTACTTTTGAAATGTATCGCAAAGCTTTCAAGTAATTTTCTACCTCATAAACATCTCTTGCTGGAGCGTCAATTCTTTTATGCTCAACAATTGCCTCGACTTGATGAATATTCAAATTATTGCCCTCTATTTTAGTGGAGGAATGCGTCATACGAATCAATGCTTGCCTGCGCAGCCTCAATTCCTGTTTTGGAATAATTCTAGCCCTCTCAATTATTGCCTTTGCCTCAGCAATGGCAGTCAGCATATTTAAAATTTTATTCGTTAACTTATACTGTGGAATAAACATGTTTTAGTAAAATTATCTTTGGTTGAATTATATCACCTAATAAAAAATTGCGCAATATTCACGCAAAAAATTGCGCAACAAGCAAACCACTTTATCTGGAAGATCTTTTAATATTGTTCTTCTTTTGTTAGCCATATTATAAAAAATAAAATACTATCATTATAGTATTACAAGAATATTTAAAATAATTTATTTTGAGCTAATTTATAACTTCCTCGATTAACCGACTTAATATATTTTTTGACATTCCTCTTGCGCTATCCTTGTCGCCTTCGATTCTTTCAATATGGGACATCCATAATTCACCTTCCACACTAAAACCGCCGGCCATATTAAATACATCTCCCTCTTTTATAAAATTATCTATATCTTCTTTAGAAAAATGATTAAAGAAAACTTGAGTAATATCAACTTCCTGAATAGTTTTTCCTGTTTTAAGATTTATCACAACAATAGCTCCTATCGTTTTTGCTGGATAAATATTATAGCTTTCTAAAAATTGCCTAGCTTCTTTTTCATCTTTTGGTTTTTCCCTAATTCCTCCATTGCAAAACACCACAAGATCGGAAGTTATTAAGATAGCATCGCCAGAAATCTTTGGTTTTAAAGCTTCTGCCTTCGCCTTTGCAATAGAAATAACTAATTCTTGCGGATTTTCAAACCTTATAGCCCTTTCATCTATATCTGCTGGCATTACTTCAAACTCTAAACCCATTTCCTCTAGAATTTTCTTTCTTAATTTAGATTGTGAACCTAAAATAATTTTCATATTGTCATAATTCCCCATCAACTTCTTTATTTAATCTATCAAAAAATCCCTCCATAAATTCGTGCCTCTCTTTAGCTATTCTTTTGCCTTCGTCAGTATATATTCTGCTAAACACATGCTTTAACTTAAGCTCCCACTCTCTCCAAGCAGTGTCATCCAAGCTGTATTCTTCAACCTCATTCAAATTAACTCCTTTATTATGTACTTTTGCTCCAATGTGTCCCGCAAAAGAAAAAATTCTCCCAATGCCAATAGCTCCTATTGAATCTAATTTATCTGAATCGTATAAAATCTTTGCCTCCAAGCTTTCTGGAATTCTATTTGCTCTAGATCTATGAGTTTCTATACAATGACATATTTTTTGTATTTTCTTCTCATTAAGTCCATATTTTTCTAAAATCTCTCTTGCCATCTCTGATCCTTTTAATGCATGATCAATTTTTCCTTTTGTCTCTTCTTCTGCTTTTCTTCCGACATCATGCAACAAGGAAGCCAAAGCTAAGACTTCTAAATCAGCTTTTTCTATTTTTCCGATATGCATGGCTAGATTATATACTCTTTCCGTGTGCTCCCAATCATGACACGAATTAACGCTGCATAATTCTTTTTTTACTATTTCTTGTATTTCTTTTATAAAATCCATAAAAATTATTCTTTAATTCTCTTTTCTAATTCATCCATATTTTTATTAAATTCGCAGTCAAGATCAATATTCGTACAAACTTCATTAAATCTCCAGCATCAGCCTTGAGAACCCTATGTTTTTTTCAAGAGCACTCCAGGCTTTCCGCAAGCTTAAATTTCAACTTTCTTGTATTTATCTCTTATTTCTTTGCTCTATTAATAATTCTCTTAAACTACACATGTTTTTTATTAAACTTTTCTTTCCATGTGAACGTGCATAATTCCATTATCCTCGAATGCATCTCCCTTCTGCTTAAACCCATACTTTTCATAAAATCCCATAGCATGCTTTTGAGCATGAAGACAAATATGCTTTACATTATTATTTTTTAAATAATCAAGCACATCATTTATAAGTCTTCCTCCAATACCTTTCCCCTCTGCACTCTTTTAAAACAGCGACCCTCTCTATCCTCGCAAATTCTTTCTCGAAGTATCTAACTCTCAATGTTCCAACCGCTTTTTTGCCAATATAT
>JAQVLF010000054.1 GCA_028704295.1 Minisyncoccota bacterium
TAATCAACATATCAACAATAGGCACTGGTAACATTTTAAATCACTTCCTTTTACCCTTGTAAAATTATTTAATTTTAGATTCATTAAAACTTTGAATTGCACTAGATACCGCACTCACACCATTTACTCCCCCGATTGCTAAAATTAACCACTGTAAAAATTCCAGACAATTATCAGTTATATCTCCTCTGAAACCATACGCAAACATAGCACCAATAAATGATAGAATAAATATGACGATTAAAACTGATGCTTTTGTTTCATCTATAGAGATTGAGTCTTTCCACCAACTAGGCATTTAAATCACCTCTTCTATTGACTAAAATACTCCTACACCTTTAAGAATTAATGCCAAAATTCCACCACCAAGAGCAATTTGTATTACTGCTTTTGTGGTATCTTTTGCAATACCACCAACTGTCTGCCAACCTGTTAATTGTTCTATATCTCTTTGTTCTTTTAATATTTTAAATTCGGAAAGAAGATAATCTATTTTCTCATTAATTAGTTTATAATAAACACGTATTTCTGCGTTTTCTGTTTTAACTGCGTTGAGGGAATCTTTTATTTCTTTAATTTCTTGTGATAACGTCTTATCATTTTCTTTTAGTTCTTTAATATCTTCACGGACATTAAAGATTTTCTCACAACTTTGACAGACTTCAGGATCAATTGACATAATAAAACACTCACTTTCCATATCAAAAATTTCACCCCTTAGTAAAAATGTGGTATAATGAAAGCGTTGGAGGATTGTTCTGGCAATTCTCCGATAAAAAAAGGAGTATGAGAGGGGTTAGTAGTCTCGTACTCCTTGAATTTTATATGTATGTAGAGTGCTATTATACGTACATAGAAAGTTAAAAACCTTAGATCCTTACTACCATGACCATTACAGGTATTTTTAACGTTTTACCTTCTTATATTATTATTTACATATAGGATTATATATTGATTTCTCAAATAATTTATAAGTTTCTAAATCAACAATTCCTCCACAAGAATACAAGAATGGATTGAAGAATATTATCATATTACCATTTATTTTTACTCTTTTAATAATCTCATTGTCTTCTAATTCTTTTAATACCCTATACATTTTTGCTTGTTTAACTTCCAGCATCTCACATAATTTATTCATATCCGGATTTTTACCATCTATAACAATTGTATTTGTTGGGAAATATAAAAAAGGCTCCATATTCGCTATGAAACCTTTCGCATAAATGCTTAATTTATTTGCCTTAAACATATTCCTCACCTCCACTCTAAATACTTTATTAAAGGTATATCCTTGTTTTATTTCTGTACACCAAAATTCTTGACCAGTTTTAGCACGTATTAATCTTAATTTATTATCAATACCTAATTCATTTAGTGTTTTTTGTTTCTCTTGAAATGTTTCAATAATATTTTTAGTAATTGTTTTTTCTATTTTACTAATAGGAATAACTTCGCCTGTTGTAGTATCAATTAATCTATTATCTTCAAATTTATAAACGTCATCAAAATCTAAATCTTTATTCAAAATTCATCATCTCCTAAAACATCATCTCAAATTATTTATTTTTATGCCTATCAAGTTCTTTTCGAAGTCTTGCAGTTGCCTTTACAAACTTATTCATATTGACATAAGCATTAAGAGTATTAAAATCATTTTGCAATTTATTAAGTAAATCTTCATCATGTACCTTAAAAATAAAATGGACTCCATCATTATGTTTTTCAGAGTCCACTAAATCAAATCTATGTGTAATTAATAAAGCAGAAAAGTAGAAATCTCTAGTTGTATACATTTAAAAATCATCTCCATTTTTTATAATTTAAGAATCAATAATAAAAAGAGTGCGGGTTTTTGCACTCTTTTTAAAATGTTTTAATCTTTTGTTTTTTTGTTTTTTGCTTTTGAAATTATTTTTAATAAAACCTTTGTTTTAATTGTAAATAATTTAATTTTATACCTGTGGAAAAGTTACATATATTTTCTATATAATTCTCTTCTTCTTTCGCCACTTAATTGACAGTATATTCTTGTTGTTTCTATTTTACTATGTCCAAGAAATTCTTGTATAACTTCAAGAGGAGCACCGTTGTTTAATAAATGAGTAGCATAAGACCCCCTTAAAATGTGAGGATATACGTTTGTGTCAATATTGGATTTCTTTGCGATTTCTTTTATTATTTCCCTAATTCTTTCTTTGCTTAATCTATGTGGTGCTCTCTCTGTGACAAATAACGCCATATCGTTATCTTTGCGACTATTTAAGTATTTTTTAAGCCAAATCATTGCCCTTACAGTAAAATAGCATTCTCTTTCTTTGCTTCCTTTTCCATTAACAATAAAGGTACGCCTTTCCCAATTTATACAATCTTTATTTAAACTTGTTACTTCGCTCAATCTACAACCACTTGCAAAAAATATTTCCACCAAAGCATGTTCTCTTGCAGATTCACAACCCTCTCTGAGCATTTCAAGGTTCTCTTCGCTGAGCACTCTTGGTATTCGTTGAGGTTCCTTCATTTCCCTAAGTTTGTGAGCAGGATTTTTTGTAATAAAACCCTCTGAGTGCGCCCAACTAAATAATGAACGAATGAATCTTTGCCTATGATTTACACTAGACGGTTTTAAATATTGTGACGCTTCAAATAAATATTCTTTTAAATCAGTTAACTCAATATTTTCAATATTTTTATCACCAATACTGCGAATCAATAAATTCACTTGTATTTTATATGCTTTTAATGTATATTTTGAATACCCAAGCAACTGTTTGTCTTTCAAATACATCTCCCACGCTTTAGAAATAATCAAAACCTACCCCTCCTATATGCAAAACTATTTATTAATTTAATTTTACACCTGTAAATAAAACAAGTCAATAGGAGAGGTAGATTTATTTTGTTTCTTATCGCACTAACGCATATCCGTTAGCGTGACAGTGTTAATAAGACTCTCCAGTAATTTGCTCATACTGTGCTTCTGTAATCCTGCCCATTTCAACTAAAAACCGATACAATCTTTTTTGTGCATCACTCATGTTACATACCTCC
>JAQVLF010000055.1 GCA_028704295.1 Minisyncoccota bacterium
TCTTGCATTTTAACATCTATCAAAGAATCATCATAAATTTCTTTTATGTCAAAACCTTTTTCATTAAGCGTTTTCAATAAAGCGAACTTCCGTAATCTGTCATAATAATATTTAAAATTTCGGACATTAGCTAATTCTATACAGCCTTCTAAATACTGAACACCATTATTTGAATTAAAAACAACATACTGCTTTTCATACTGACTTATATAATTATCAATCGTAATTATATCTAACTCTTTAATGCCTGTGTTTATTAGATTGTATATTGCGGAAAATATAATTTGATGAAACCTTTCGGGGAAATCTGAGGTTCTTAATGTATAATTATCTTCTAATAATAAAGTAGGATTTTTTATTAAAGAACCTATAACCTGAATTATAGCCATTTTATCTGCTATCAACAATTATCACCCCACATCATAAATCCTCCATGTCTATATTCTTTCTGTATGAATAGTTTGGTTGTTTTATTTTAACTTTTACTGGCTTTACTGCTTTTGTAATGTCTACATTCTCATTTAATTCTGTTGCCAATTTAACATCTTCATATAATTGTCTTACTTCATTTATAATATGAGGGATAATAGCAATTCCATACTTTATATCCAATGTTTTACCCATTATTTGAGTATAATAATATAAAGAATCTTTCATTTCTGTATAAGTTAAATTATAATCCTTATAAAATTTATCAATTTGACTCATTATCTGTGGTGTAATTTCATCTATTTTGAAAATATCACATATATATTCATATAATTCTTTCCTATAATCTTCTTGCCCCATATTTTCTTTGTATTTTTCTTCAATCATTTTCTTATAACAAGTCATATGATAAGTTTTATTTTGATATTTTTTACATGTTTGATCCTTATTTACCAATTCCTTACAATAAGGACAGATTGGAGTCTTAGCCATAATTTTTCCTCCTTAAAAAAGGAGGAGGGGATTACCCTCCTAAGTTTATTTCAGCTTTGATAATCGCTCATTTTGTAATAAATCAAATAATATTAGTTCTAACTGCTCTGTCTGTTTCTTATTAGCTTCTGATACTTTTTTACCTGCACCTAAATAATTTTCAACAATCTCAATATACTCATTTGCCAATTCTTCTCGCTCATTGTCATTTAATTTTTCATTTGTGCTAATTCCTTGTGCTATCGAGCCAATCTGTTCCATTAATTCTTCAAATGTAAGACGTTTAGTTTCTTGAGACTCTTTAAACTCTTCGTAATTTACTGTGCTACCAGCTTTGTGTTTCTCTTCCTCTGCAACCGCATCAGCAAGAGCCTTTTCCAAGTTTTCAGCAGTAAATTCTTTAATGAAAGGAACCATATAATCAAATCTACTACGAGCAAAATACTCTTTAGTTTGAACTAAATATAAAGAGGATTTAATTTCTTTTCCATTTTCATCAAGTCCATTTTCCTGTGCAAAACCTACAACGTCACATAAATCGGCAATTGGATCAATAGACCGCTTATCTCCTTTAGGATAAATCTTTTCGTATGTTTCTCCTTTAGCATCAGCAAACTCTCTAGTTCCCTGGTGTGCTATAAAATATACTGTAAAACCACATGAAGTAAGTAAGTTAATTTGTGTCCAAAATTCTGTAGCATACTCACTCCAAAGTCCATATCCTTTATTTCCAGATGCAATAGATTCAGCATCAAATTTAGTGCAAACATATTGCTGACACATAATAGCTGCTGCATCTACAGTATCAAAAATTATAGTATTATACATATTTTTAATATCATCTTGTTTTAAAGGATTAGTTAATTGTTTATTTATTTGGATGAAATCACTCCATTTTTGAATAGGAGCAAATGGAACGCCTGAAATTGCATTAATACCTCTTTCAAAAGCTAGATAAAAAGGTTTAGGAAATCTTGTAGCCTGTTTTGTTTTCCCTACTGAATTTGTTCCGTAGATTAGAAAAGTTTTTCCCTCTAAACCTCTTGAAACTTTACTTACTTGCGGATTAAAAATATCATATGCCATATATTAATAATTACCTCCTATTTTTATTATTTGTCTTTAAAACAATCCACCTCTAGGTGCTTTTTTAGTTTCTTTTGCTTTATTATTAGGCTTTGCCCCTCCTGCTTTCTTAGTTTCCAACATAATTTCTCTTTCTGCCATAGCTTTTTTAATATCTTCAATAGCAAATGCTTTTTCTGCTAATTCAGGATTATCTTCATACATTGAAGGATCACCATTTACTCCTCCACCAGTAATGATTAATTCTTGTTTAGTATTTATAAAAGTCTCAACTTTCTTCTTACCAAACCCTCCACCCTTTTCAACTTTATTAATAGTCACTGTATTCTTGATATCTCCTAATAAAAATGCAGTTTTGTTTTTTTCGTAATTCATAGATAAAAATTCTGCAACATCACCTTCAGCTATAAGCGTAAACGGCACAACTTTTCCTCCATAAATAGGAACAGCAACATTTAAAACCAATCTTCCTGTCTCTTCTTGCTCTTTGTTTATTTCAGGTTTAATATTTAGAACGAAACATTCTAGTTCAAATTCTGCTCTTGGTTCATATGTTTCTTCTTTTGAACTTGATATGAAAGAACCAGCAACTTCTACATAAGAACTGATATCTTTTTTATTCTCATTAAAATAGTCATTAATTCTTAATTTTGCTCCTTTTACTTGAACTTTTGTGGCATTTTCAATAGGTTCGTTAGCCTTTAAACAATCTGCTACCGATACATAGTTTTCCATTACAGTAGATAAAGATTTAAAACTAGGATTTTCTTTCCCTGTTTTAGTTAATTCTGCACTGTAAAATTTAGCTACTATCTCTTCGTTTTCCGCAATCTGCACAACGATATCGCCTCTTACAACTGTTTTCCCATCTTTGTCTTTTGTTTTTTCAAGATTATTTTCTTTTAAAACCCCTTCAATTACCACTCTGTTATCTGCTTCTCTTAGTGTACTTGTAGCATTTGCCATAAATATCACTTCTCCTTTATAATAATTTTATTTTACAT
>JAQVLF010000056.1 GCA_028704295.1 Minisyncoccota bacterium
ATAATATTTTTGTTTAATATTCACATGAACGCGGAATTAAAAAAAAGAAGCTTGGGTCAATTCTTTACTAAAAACGATTTATGGCTTAAGAGCCATATTTTGGAATTTATTAAAAGAGCGAATGCCGATATTGCATTTGATCCTTTTGCTGGAGAGGGAGACTTATTAGAGGCTGCCCAAAAAATTGGCTTCAAAAAAACAAAAGGGTTTGACATAGACGGAAAATTGGGATGGGAAACAAATGACAGCCTTGTGAATATAGCTGAAATTAAAAATTCAATGATTATAACGAATCCTCCTTATTTAACAAATTATAGCGCTAAAAGAAAGGGGGTATATGGCAATGTAGAAAAGTATTTTGAAGCTTGCAATTACGATGACTTGTATCAGCTGGCTATTGATAGATGTTTAAGAAACAATAAATTCGGCATAGCCATTATTCCGGAAACTTTTATAAATTCGAAATTTCCTAAAAATAGATTGTCAAGCATTACAATTATAGAGGACAAAATGTTTGATGACACGGACGTGCCTGTATGCGTTATCTGTTTTGATGATAAAATTAAAAGTTATAATGAGATAAAAGTATATAAAAATAATTTGTATCTTGGAAATTTAGGGCAGTTTGAAAAAAGGAGAAAAATACCTGCAAAAAATATTCCGATTAAGTTCAATTCTCCTTATGGACAAATTGCATTAAGGGCAGTGGACGCAACAACATCAAAAAAAAATATTCAATTTATGCATCCCGAAGCTATTGATTATGATTTGTCTTTTGTAAGGGAAAGCTCAAGGCTTATTACATTGATTGAAGTAGAGATGGAGCAGGACTCAGTGGATCGCTTGATAGATTATAGCAATGAAATATTGATTTCCTTTAGAAAAGAGATGCACGATGTTCTTTTATCTCCTTTTAAAGGAAATAAAAAAAATGGGGAGAGGAGGAGAAGATTGGATTATGGGACAGCGCGAGCCATCTTAGAGGAAGCTTATGCAAAGATAAATCATGATTGTACATTGCTATGATAGATAATATTGAGCTTTTAGAGTTTTGTTTTGAAAATAAAGAACCGTATATCGATAAATATTATGTTAAAAACAATAAAAAGATAATAACGGATTCTATTCAAAAGAAAAATGCTTTGATGCTGGCGAATATTAAAATTTTAGACAATATTTCTACGTACAAAATTGCTATGGAAGCTAAAAATAAGGAAATGCAAAAGGTTGCTTTAGAGAATATTATGTCGGCATTAGGAACAGTAGGCATTAATTTTAGCGAATTTACAAGCTATTGGGCTGTTAAGGATATTTCATATAGTTTTTATGAGAAAAAATTAAAAACAGACAGCCTTAAGTTGGAATTTCTAAAAAATATAATTCCCCAATTTATAAAAGATAGGCATTTGTTGTATAAAAATTACGGATATTCTTTTTCAACTTTGCAGGCAGTGAGCGATTCTAAATCTCATAAGAAAAATGGAAATGCAGGCTTTGACAAAGTAAGCAATCTTTTAAATACATTAGGCCTGAAGCGTTTAAATTCTAAAAATTTAGAAGATTTCAACAGAAACAATAATATTTATATCTGTCCAGATAAAATGGATAAATTTTTATTTAAAGAAATAGTGAATTATTATGATTTAAAGTTTAAGTGGTCTAAAAAACATGAGAATAAACAGATAGATTTTTTAATAAAAATAAATAATGATATTTTTATAATCGAGCATAAGCATATGAAGGAACCGGGAGGAGGACAAGACAAGCAAATGACAGAAATAATAGATTTTATTTCCCATAAAGAAAAGAATAGCAACATACATTACGTTTCCTTTTTGGACGGTATATATTTTAATTTATTAGCAGACAAGGAAATAAGAAAAGGAAAGCCATATATGCAAAGAAGGGGTATTTATAAGAATTTAAAAAACAACAAGTTAAACTATTTTGTTAATACAGAGGGTTTTATCAAATTGGTAAAAGCCTTTATTTACTAAATATTCTTTTTTTGCTACTATTGAGCTATGGAAAATATAGTATCATTTTGTAAAAGAAAAGGTTTTATCTTTCAGTCATCTAGTATTTATGGAGGAATCGGAGGGTTTTATGATTATGGACCTTTAGGTTCTCAAATGAAAAAAAATATTAAGGATAGCTGGTGGAATTTTATGGTAAATAGAAGAGCCAATGTAGTTGGCTTAGATAGCGCTATTATTACAAATCCTAAAGTTTGGGAAGCTTCGGGACATTTAGAAAACTTTACCGATCCATTAACTGAATGCAAGATCTGTCACAAACGATTTAGAGCCGATCATTTAATGGAAGATAGCGGTCTTGAATTGTCTCAAATTAAGTGTCCTGAATGTAAAGGTGAGTTAATGGATGTAAGAAGTTTTAATTTAATGCTTAAAACTTTTATTGGGTCAGTTGAAGATAGCTCATCAGTTGCATATTTAAGACCAGAAACCGCTCAGGCAATCTTTATTAATTTCAAAAATGTTTTAGATACTCAAAGACTTAAAGTTCCTTTTGGTATTGCGCAAATTGGAAAAGCTTTTAGAAATGAAATCACTCCAGGAAATTTTATCTTTAGAATGAGAGAATTTGAACAAATGGAAATGGAGTTTTTTGTAAAGCCAGGCGAACATGAAAAATGGTTTGAATATTGGCTTAATGAAAGGATAAAATGGTATACAAATGTTTTAGGAATTAGAAAAGAAAATTTAAGAATAAAAGAAACTCCTAAAGAAGATCTTGCACACTATGCAATAGCTTGCGCGGATATTGAGTATAATTTTCCTTCCATTGGTTGGTCTGAAATTGAGGGAGTTGCAAGTAGAGGTGATTATGATTTAACTCAGCATGAAAAATACTCAGGAGAAGATTTAAAATATTTTGATGAAGCAAAAGGAGAAAAATATATCCCTTATGTAATTGAACCGTCTTGTGGAGTTGATAGAACAATGCTTGCTTTAA
>JAQVLF010000057.1 GCA_028704295.1 Minisyncoccota bacterium
TAAATATGAAGACATAGAGCCAGCAATATTTACCCCTGAAGAACAAAAAATTTGGGACGAAATTATATCGACATTTAAATTTTTATAAAAAAATTAATTAAAATAATTTTATCAGAACGAGACTATTGAATCATAGACACCCAAAGAACCCTTATGCGGCTTAAGGGGTAGGGGTTTCAGATTTTTAAATTTATTTTTAAAAAATTTCCAAGTTCGTCCCATCGCCCCTGCATATAATCATATAATAAGTAGGACATTTCTAATTTGCTTTGACAAACTCTTGATATGTAGTTGATACTTCCAATAATTTTACTGCTAAGTGCAGTAAGTTAAAGCGTAAAATTTGAGATGATTTTTCTCTTTTAGCTCTCGATCTTTTAAATATGATGTGATTAAATCCCTCGGATGTGAAAAAATATCTTGATTAAAAGGAGGAGAATGAATCTTTCCCATTGAATTATAAAATTTTGAGTAGCTTCTCTTAAGTTTTCATAATCAGATAAATCTCCCATTAATATAAATTTACCTAAATTGTAATAATAAATCAAGATTTAGTTGATGGAGATTTTCTAGTAATGTGGTAAAATTTATCTATGGATAAAAGAATAATTGCACATTTAGATATGGACGCTTTTTTTGCATCTATTGAAGAGGTTTCTACTCCTGGTTTTTTGGGCAAGCCTATTGTTGTTGGTTCAGAAATTCACGAAGGCAAAGGAAGAGGCGTTGTATCAACTGCAAATTACAAAGCAAGGGAATACGGCATTCACTCAGCCCAGCCTATTACAATTGCTTGGCGCTTATCTCAAAAAGCTAAGAAAGAAGGAAAGCCAGAAGCAATATTTCTTCCTGTAGATTTTAAATTGTATAATAAAGTTTCAAGCAATATTTTAAAGATTATTAAGAAATATTCTTCGATTGTAGAGCAGGCAAGCATAGATGAATTCTATTTCGATCTAAGTTTTTTAAAAACATATGAAGAGGTAGAAAAGGTTTGTAAAAAGATAAAGGAGGAAATAAAAAAAGAAGAAAGAATAACTTGTTCTATTGGGATTGGAGGGAATAAACTTATCTCTAAAATCGCAGCAGGGGTAAATAAGCCAGATGGGTTGCTTTTAATTAAAGAAAAAGATGTAAAAGATTTTTTGAATCCGCTTAAAATAGAAAAGATTCCGGGGATAGGGCCTAAGACTGCTAAGTTTTTTCATGAAATGAATATTAGCACTGTTGAGGACTTGAAAAGGTTTTCAAAAGAAGAATTAGAAGAAATGCTTGGCAAGCCGGGGATAGGAATATATTATAGCGCAATGGGAATTGATAATAGTCCGGTCATTGAATATTACGAAGTAAAATCTATTGGAGAACAGACAACTTTTAATAGGAATACTTTAGACTTTGCTTTTATCTTTGACGTCTTTAGAGAGCTTTCAAATGACGTCTTTAAAAGATTTATTAAAAGTGAATTCTTCAAATTTAATACTATAACAATAACCATTCGTTTTGCTGATTTTGAAACAAAAACTAGTTCAAAAAGCTTTAAAGAAGGATTTAAAAAAAGTGATAAAAAAAGATTTAATTTTGAAGTTTTAAAATTATTTCTGCCATTCTTAGATAAAAGACGAAATCCTAAAAGAAAGTTGATTAGACTTATTGGAGTAAGGGTGGAAAAATTTGGAAAAAAATAATTTTATTAAAATTCATTGATAATTTTACTGTTTTATGCTTATAATATATTGCCATTAAAAATGGTCCCTCGTCACAGGGTTTTGCGTGACAATGGAGGAAAAAATGGATGAAAAGAGAATGGGAGAAATTGCTCTCGCCCTCGTCAAGGACGAAATGGAGCAAAACGGTCTCAGGAAGCTTGATAGCTCAAGCATCAAAAGAGCTATTGGCAATCTTTCGGAGAGAACCGGCATTTCAAGAAAAGAGTTTACGGAATTCGGCGAAATTATCGTAATGCAAGTTGTGAAAGAGTCCTTCGAGCAAGCAAGGAAAAAAGATTAAAAAAAGGAAAAATTCAAGGTTGGGGGCGTCGCTTCTTAAAGGGGTAATTGAATCTCTCTATGAAAGATTAGATTCAGAACAAGAACCTTCCTCAATTTTTTCTTTTTAATATGTCCGGGGCTTAAGGACTCTAATAATGCCCCTCTTTTCAAAATTATATCTGCCGACACTTTTGTCGGTTTTTAATTTATACTATGCTTGAAAAAATGAACAGTAAATACATTTCAAAAATCAATAAAGCAATAGACTATATTCAAGAAAACATAAGAGATGAATTAAAATTAGAAAGCATTGCTAAAGCATCTGGCTTTTCATCTTTCCATTTTCATAGAATATTTAAGTCCGTCATGAATGAAAATCTTAATCATTTTATTAGAAGAATTAAGGTAGAAAGGGCAGCATCAATGATTTTTAGCAATCCAAGCGAATACAAAAGTAGCAAGATTTGCTACATAAAAAGCAAGAAAGAGAAAGAATATATTTTGGACTTTCATTATAATGATAACAATAGTCGGCCAACTATTAGTTATAAATCATTAAAAATTAAAAACATGAAAGTAGAAATTAGAACATTAGAGGATATTACCTTGGCATATATTAGACATATTGGTGCATATAAGAATAATCCTAATTTATTTGAAGAATTGTTTAGCAAGCTATGCACATGGGCCGGTCCAAGAAATCTAATCAATCAAGACAGTAGATTCCTTTGTATTTATTACGATGGTCCAGAAGTTACAGATGAATCAAAATTAAGATTGGATGTTTGTTTAGAAGTTTCCAAAGATGCTCAAATTAATGGTGAAGTTGGAAAACAAGAAATCAAAGGAGGAGAATATGCTATTGCAAGATGCATTGTTAAAGATTCAAAAGATTATGAAAAATACTGGAACGAACTATATCTAAATTGGCTGCC
>JAQVLF010000058.1 GCA_028704295.1 Minisyncoccota bacterium
ACCTCTTTCTCTATTTAATTGTCTTCCTTTCTTTAAATTGTTCATATTATCCTTTAAAACTTAAACCTAAATCCTCTAAAATACCTTTTATTTCTTTAACAGCTTTTTTAGTAACTCCTTTGATTGACACGATTTCTTCTTCTGTTTTCTTGCTTAAATCTTTAGCTGTTTTAAATCCATTTTCTAATAGAGCATTTTTTACCTTATCAGAAATATCCATTTCTCCAATACTCAAATCTTTTTCTTCAATTTCTTCTTTCTTTTCTTCTTTTTTATTCTCTCCCTTAAGCTCGCTTTCTAAAAATTCAAAATGTGAATTCAAAATTTGAATAGACTCTAGAAGAGCTTCTTTTGGCTTAATTGTACCATCTGTTTCAATCTCAAATACTAACTTATCAAAATCAGTTCTCTCTCCCACACGGACATCTTCAACCTTGTAATTTACTTTCTTAATAGGAGTAAAGATTTTGTCCAATGCCAATACTCCAATTTCTTTCTTCTCCCTGTCTCTATCATTTAAAGATTCATATCCAAAACCTTTTTCAACAGTAACCTCAATTTCAAGCTCTGCTTTTTTATCAGTTAATGTTGCTATATGCTGATCCTTATTAACAAGCTCAACTTGAGAAGATTTTTCAAAATCCTTTCCTGTCACTTCCCCCTCTCCTTTTGCTTTTAAAACTATTTTTACTGGCTCATTTACATGAGATTTAAATCTTAACTGCTTTAAGTTGAGCATCATGTGAAGAATATCTTCTTTTACTCCTCCTAGAGCTGTAAACTCATGTGAAACATCTTTAATCTTAACATAGGAAACAGCTGCGCCTTCAAGAGATGACAATGCTACTCTTCTTAAAGCATTTCCTACAGTAATTCCATAGCCGGGATAAAAAGGCTCTATTTCGAATATAGCATAATTACCGCTGATGGATTTTGTTTTAATTGATGTAGGTAATGAAATCATAATTTGTCTTCTTAATTTTATCTTGAATAATGCTCAAAAACTGAAGATAATTCCCCTGGAAGCTGAATATCCTCAATTGTTGGATATTTTTTAACTTCTGCTTCAAGAGTTTTCTTGTCTAATGAAAGCCAAGTGGGTATTTGAGCTTTCTTAATTTTTTCTTCAATATTCTTAAAAGTAGCTTTTTCCTTTGAACCATGCCTAATAGCAATCTTATCCCCGATCTTAAGTATTCTTGAAGGAATATCTGTTCTTCTTCCGTTTACATTAAAATGTCCATGTGTAACCATTTGTCTTGCTTCAGCTCTTGATTTAGCAAGTCCTAATCTAAATATGATATTATCTAGCCTTGTTTCAATTTGACCTGCAAAAGCAGAGGCGACATCGCTTGATTTTTTCTCTAAAAGATTAGTAACATATGCTTTGAATTCCTGTTCAGTTAAATTATACCACTTTTTGATTCTTTGCTTTTCTCGGAGCTCTCTTCCGTACTCTGATAATCCTGCTTTTCTCTTCTTAGGTTTCTGTCCTGGAGCATAAGGCCTTTTTATCATAGAACATTTAGCTGAAAAACACCTATCTCCTTTTAAAAACAGTTTTTCTCCTAATCTTCTACAAATTTTACATTTTGATTGCTTAATCATATCTTCGTATTATAATCTTCTTGGTCTTCTCTGACGACAACCATTGTGTGGAATTGGAGTTGTGTCTTTAATTGATAATATTTCAAAACCTTGATTTGCAATAGATCTTATTGCAGATTCTCTTCCTGAACCAACACCTTTAACAAATAGCTTGACCTTTTTTATTCCCATTTTTTCTGCAAGCTGTCCCAAAGCTTCTGCTACTTTTGAAGCAGCAAAAGGAGTTGACTTCTTGCTCCCCTTAAAGCCTAATCTTCCAGCTGATCTTGAATCTAAAACATTTCCAAATTGATCAGTCAAAGTAATGATTGTATTATTGTATGAACTAAAGATAAAGAAAATCCCTTCTCTTGAAGCCTTTTTTGCAACGATCTTTTCAGATTCATTTTCCATTACCTGTTCAAGACTTTTCCCCTCCTTAATCATTTCTTCCTTTGTTTGTTGTGTAATATGTTTTTTTCCCATAGTGTTAAAATCTAATAAAAATCATTCATTATTTAGGTGAAGGAGGCGCTTTTCTTCCTGATCCAACTGTTGTTCTCTTATTTCCTCTTACTGTTCTACTGTTAATTCTTGTAGTTTGTCCTCTTACTGGAAGCTTCTTTGAATGTCTACTGCCTCTCCATGAGTTAATATCTTTAAGCCTCTTAACATTCATCATTACTTCTCTTTTTAAATCTCCTTCTACTAAGTAATTAGCTTCTACTATCTCTTTGATTTTATTTAATTCATCCTGTGTCAAATCTTTTGCTCTCTTATCTAAAGAAATTTTAGCATCTTCTAAAATTTTCTTAGACAAAGTTCTACCTATTCCATAAACATAGGTTAATGCAAATTCTATTTTTTTATCATCTGGAATGTGTACTCCTAAAACTCTAGGCATAAATATTTATTCTTATCCTTGTCTTTGTTTATGTTTTGGATTTGATGTGCAAATCACATAAACACGTCCTTTTCTGCGGACGATTTTACAGCTACTACAAATTTTCTTAACAGAAGCTTTTACTTTCATTTTTTTCTAAATATTATTCTTCCTCTTTTATTATCATATGGGGTCATTTCAACAACTACCTTGTCTCCTGGAAGTATTCTAATTCTATGCACTCTTAATTTTCCCGCCAAATGACCAAGTATTTCGTCCCCCTCGTCTAATTTAATTCTAAAAAATCCGTTTGGAAGACTTTCTGTTACAATACCGTCTTTTTTAAATTTTTGTTCGTTTTTTGGCATGTGTAATTTACGATATTTGAAAGGATAACAAAAAAAATCACATTGGTCAAGTGCTAATTAACCAAATTAATTT
>JAQVLF010000059.1 GCA_028704295.1 Minisyncoccota bacterium
TGTTGGTAACGGTTACGTGTATGGTGTCGTTTGGCGATTCGAAGCACGAACCTGTCGAACCGGTACAAAGATCATTAGATGTAACACCCTCGAAATTAGCACTATCCGCCAAATGCACTATACACGATGTTGGCGGTATTTTTTTCTTTGTCCAATTTAAATTTAAGAGGATTATAATTAGCAATATCAGGTTGTTTTATTTTGTTACTGAAAAACAAAACTTCTTTGCCTGTTCTAACTTTATAAGCGGTATGCTTAAAGGAAAATTCTTTCATTTGACATTCTGAATATAGATTGATTATCTCAGGAACATTGTCGTATGAAATCAACCATTTTATATTTTTTATATTTTTTATACTATCACTTACGGCCTTATGGTCATCATGTTTGTAGTGATTTAAATATAAAGAACTAGCTTTTAAGAAATAAGGAGGGTCAAAATAGAATATTGCATTACTATTGTTTGATTCTTCTTGAATTTGTTGAATCAATTTTATTGCATCTTTTTTATAAAGTCTAATATCTTTTTTTCTTGATGCTATTACTCTTATTCTATCTATGAGGTCATTCTTATTAAACCTGCAATCAATCTTATAGTTTCCGTTTTGTTCAATACCACCAATTGGCCCTCCATTTATTATCCCAGACCTATTTGTGCGATTCAAAAAAAATGTAGAAAATCCCAAATCAAATAAATTCACCGTTTCCTTATTTGTTTGGATTGACTTTTGTTTTCTCCACTCTTCAATAGAGATTTCTACATCTCTTATTCGCTCACAAAAAAGTGTAGTATTGTTTAAAACCGAATACCAAAATGCATAAATTGAACGGTCTTTATCATTTATGGTTATTTTTTTAACAAACCCTTCTAGCAGTAGGTATAAAGCCACTGATGCTCCACCTGAATATGGTTCAATATAATGACCATTAATATTATTGTCGATACATATTTTAGCAATAAAGGCAGCTAACTTGTTTTTGCCTCCTGGATATCGTAGTGGTGAATAAAACATATTTAAAGCTTGGTTGAATCTAATGAGTTATATAAATCAGCTTCTTCTTGCAACATAAACTCTAATAAATCTATGAGATTATCGCAAAGTGCTTTAGCATTCACAGGAACTGCTGCAACTCTATAATTATGAATTATTTGATGTGGGTTTTGTATGTCAAAATCTTCAAATGCTTTTTTTATACCTACGTCTGTAATTAATTCTGTAAATTTAGCTTTTAAAGTATCAAAATTAGTGTAAGTTAAAGGAATTCCTTTTCGGTCTTTAAACGCTGAATTGAAATAATTTGAAGACTTTATTGGTTTACCGTTTGGTTTATTAGTATTTTCAACAACATATTTCAATGTACATTCAAGTGTCACCCTAGTTAGTGCAGTTTTTGCATTTGCAAAATTATTTTCATCTAAACTATAGCATTCATCAATTAATTTCTTTAATGCAGATGGTATCTGTTTTCTTTTTAAGGATGGTTTATGTTTTACGCTATATCTTGTTGCCCCTTTATTTTGTCCATTATTACTGTCGGCATTCGGTGTTGAATTTGTCCTGGATTTACTAGAATTATCTTCATTTGCTATGTTTTGTGCATCAGTCCCGTTATTGTCCCTTAAATTTGTTGGTGAATTACTTACACTTGTATCACTTGCAGTTGTGTTTCTATCGGAAGGAGTATTTTGGGAACTATCTTCTTTTTTTGGCTTTTCAGGAGGGAAGCCATATGGTTTTAATTTATCTAAAAACTTTGCTTTATCCTTGTCAACATCTTGAGTTTTTGTTTTTGGATTTTCTTGAAGGAATCGAACAAGGGCTTTTATATATGTCTCGAATAAAGCATTATCTTTAATTAGTAATTTATATGAAGGTTTATTGCGGAACGAATATCCACATTGTTTGGAATAACTGAATAAACGTTCAAAGATTATTGTTTTGCCTCCACTTTTTCCTCTACCACGTCTTAATAGTTTTTTTAAATCGTCTCCTGCAATTTTCACAGCACTATAATAAAAACTTGCAAGCTTTATTAATTGAGAGGGTTGCGAGTCAATTTCTTTCATATTTTCCAATGAACTACCAGAAGAATACAATTTAAAAACTTCAAGAGCTTTAGCAATTCTATCCCATTCTCTAAATAAACTATTTGTATGTTCTTGTAGGATTCGAGTATTAATATCTTCTTCTTTTTTATATAGAAGAACTGGAAGTTCAGTGAAATTATGTTTAGGCAATTCCATACCATATTTTGAAGGATGATTGAGAGCCTTTACAGCAGCACATCTTCTGTTCCCATCTTTTACTAAATAGTGTCCATCCTCCTGAATCACCCATAATGGCCTATCTGGGTAGAACTCACCTGCGTTATCAATTCCCTGTGCAACGTCTTCTGCTGATTCACTATATAATAGATATTCAATTAATTCGTCTTCATTTTCACTACCACTGTAAAGTTCAGCAAAACGTGGGTTGTTAAGGTCTAACTTTAACTCCTTTAAGTCAATTTTTGTCAGGGTAGATTTCATATTTCATGTATTTTTTCAGTATCAAATGTAAAAAAACTAATTGTATTTACCGGGGTCTGTTAAAATTACCGCCAACGTGTTTTTTTACGCAATTGTTATTCAACATTCGTAAATACCCGACTTAAAACATTCGTATACTCATATGTAATAGGGGGTGTTTACGAAGGTTCATTGAATCCGGATAAATAATGGAGGAAACGGTGTTGACCATCAGTATCAGGGTTGTGCAGCAAATATAACAATTATTCTGGTCAAAAAGAAGAAAGCAATAAACAATCGCAAATTTCTTATGCCGATTTGCCTGGTAGAAACATCAACTGTTTCTCTATTTTGTTTAACATACGATTTTCAGTCGTATCAGTACCTCCGGTTGCGCAT
>JAQVLF010000021.1 GCA_028704295.1 Minisyncoccota bacterium
ATTAAATCTTGATTGACAAGGAAGCAGGGGGAAGAACCTCTTTAATTCAAATGTTTCCATGAATCTAAGGAAGCTCGATTCATGCCTGAATCCAAGCAGGTTCCTTAGTATGATAAGCTTGATTATGTCTGCGTCATGGATTATTGGCTTCGGGCCAGGTCTTCTTCTTAAATCTTTCTCAATGGACTTCCAAATTTCGTCAATCATTGCTAATATTAGTTCAAGGTGGTTCATGTTTTTTTGATTTAGGGCTTTTCTTTACTTCTTAAATCATATCAAAACAGAGCCATCTTTTTAGTATACAAAAATTTGACTTGCGTTATATATATATATATATATGGTATATTTTAATTGATAAAAAAATAATCAATTAAATATAAAACCATATGGATAAAGAAAAAATACTAATCTTTTCATTGTCAGGAATATTATTCCTTGCTGCATCTTTTATAGTATACAGTTGGTCTGAACCAACTACTATGCCAAGTTCGTACGATCCGCCAATAAATACTAGTATAACTAGCCAAACAAAAAAGGGACAATTAAAAACAGAAGGAGCATTATATGCTCCAATGATTTATGATCAAAATAATATCAATTATTACATTGATCCTAGTTTGGAGTCTTCAGTAGAAGGATTTATTGAAAATAAATTAGCTGGAAGTTTAGAAGTAGGGAAAAAACTATTTATGTTAAAATCTACTACCTTCGATGATTCGGAAAATACTGTGGCAACAAAAGGTTATGTAGACCAAGAGGTGATCGTGCACAAAAATAGTTTAGTTTGTGCTAATAAAGTCCACGACGGAGGGGGTTGTGTTTCTTGCGATCCTGGATATACAATGCTTTGGGTAGAGGAAAATGGGCATTATAATTCCGCCAATCCTTGTAATATTTCATATTTTGGAGATGATATAGTTTGTTCAAGATGTTCCCACTCTACAAACCGAATGACCCTTCGATGTTGTACGATAGAATAAAAGTATACTGCAACATCCATTACCACTTCTTGTCACGATTATTAAAAAATCTATTTCTAACTTTTATTTGTCCGTGATTAATAAGTTCTTGAGTAGTTTCTGAATCAAACTTTTTAAAAGGCTTTTTATTATTTTTCTTTGACGAAAATCTTTGAACTTATCTAGATTCTTCCTAACTAGTTCGTTTTGCCCGTAGGCATCAATAAGCGTCAACGGAGTTTAGCGTCGAATTTGTTATAAAATCAGGGTTATTTAATACTTTATCTATTATAGCTCTATCTCCGCTTAGAAAAAGTTCTTGCAATATTAAATTAGTCCACAGATTCAGACGCTTCCTCCATTTTTTCTTCCGTTGTCCAATTTAATATTTTTTTAGTTTTTCTTCTAGAACTTTCTCATTATCATCTTCGTCGTCAATTTCTCATGGCTCTTGTTCTATGATTCGCGAGTATTATTTGGCAACTCAAAATGATTTTTCATAATATTAAATTATTATTAATAATTGTGATTATTCGTTTACTCTTCTTACGTATTCTCCTCTTTCTGTATTTATTTCGATCATATCTCCTTCATTAATAAATAATGGGGCATTCATAATAGTTCCGTTCTCAAGAGTAATTGCTTTATTTCCTGACGCAGCTCTATCTCCTTTAACTCCAGGAGTGACTTCTATAACTTTTAATTGTACTTTAATGGGGAGCTTAACATTGATGATTTTACCATCAAGTAAAATAGTTTCTAGGACTTCACCTTCTTTTAAGAATTTTGCTTCTTCTCCAATTTGCTCTGAAGCCAATTCAAATCTATTTGAAGGATTGTCTACTTCTGAAAAAACATATTTGCCTTTATTGTTATAAATATATTTAGCTTCTTTTTTTTCAATGTCAGCTTCTTCAAATTCATCTCTTGGTTGAACAGTTTTAGCAATAACAGCGCCTGTTGCCAAGTTTTTTAATTTTGTTTGAAGATAAGAGTGTCCTCTTCCTTTGAAAACTGATTGAGCTTCAACAATTTCGTAAGGCTGATCGTTTATAATAATAATTTTTCCTCTTATTAATTCTGAATATGATAACATACTTTTAATTTCTTTACTTTATTATTTTCCAATTAATATCTTTTTCATCTCCTGCAAACTCGAGCCATTCTCCTTCTTCATTAATTACAAACCATTTCTTTTTAATCTGAGACCAGACCATTGGTTGATCGTTAAAGAAAGGTTTTTTGACAATTTCTTTTGGCTTAAGCTTATCTAATTCTAACCACTTTTTGAAAACAGTTTCAATAGCATAATCTAGATTTCTAGATTTTGCCCATAGAGAAACAATTGTAATTGCTTCTTTTGCTTTCTTTTTTGATCCAGCAAGTTCTATCAATTCTTTGGCAGGCCGGGTGAACCTCGAATAGATTATTTTCTTTCTTTTAGCATCTTCTTTAATCTTTTCTAATGTATAGCCCTTAGTATAAAAGAAATGATTTATAACTTCCTGGATATCTGTCTCTTTTTTTTCCTTCATAGTCCGCGTACTATATTATTATAGAAATCTTTGACTTTTTCAAGCTCTTTTATGCCTTTTTCGGTAATAGAATACATTCTTCTTCTGTCTTCTTGCTTGCTTTCGACGAGTCCTTCTAATTCTAAAGAATACAACACTCTATAAGGGGTTATCTTTCCCGGCCTGAATCCATATTTTTCTTCAATTGCAGAAGGAAAATCCCAACCATGAGTAGGCTTTTCTTTTAGTATGGATAAGATGTATATCCATAGATTTCCTTTTGTATTATATTTTGTTAGTCTTAAAAATGGATCCATAATATTGACATTTATATTTTACGACTGTAAAATGTGATTAGATATCTATACTTTAATAATAATTAATAATTTGAAATAAGTAAATATATGAGCAAAAAAATTAAAGTAGCTATTGCCGGATTAGGTAACTGCGCAAGCTCTCTTATCCAAGGGCTAGAATACTATAAAAACGTTGATAATAATGATGAACTTGTTCCAGGTTTAATGCATAATGTAATTGGCGATTACAAGATATCAGATATTGAAATTGTTGCAGCATTCGACATAGATAAAAGAAAAGTAGGAAAGGATGTTGCTGAAGCTATTTTTGAAAAGCCAAACAATACTGTTGTTTTTTGTCCTAACATGCCAAAGATAGGCACTGTTGTAAAAATGGGACCAGTATTAGACGGTGTTGCAGAACACATGTCAGAGTATCCAGAAGATCAAAGATTTGTTGTTGCAGATGAAAAACCTTGCGATGTTATTGAGGAGCTTAAAAAAACAGGTGCAGATATGCTTGTTAATTATATGCCTGTTGGATCTCAAAAAGCTACAGAATTTTATGCAGAAGCTTGTCTTGAAGCAGGTTTAGCATTTATAAATGCGATGCCAGTATTTATTTGTTCTACCAAAGAATGGACTGATAAATTTGAAGCAAAGGGACTTCCATGCTTAGGAGATGACATTAAAGCTCAAGTTGGTGCAACTATTACTCATAGAACTTTGGCTCATCTCTTTTCTCAAAGAGGTGTTATTATTGATAAGTCATATCAATTAAACTTTGGAGGAAATACAGACTTCTTAAACATGCTTGAAAGAAAGAGATTAAATTCAAAGAAAATTTCTAAAACAGAAGCAGTTGAATCAGAGTTAGCTCAAAGATTGGATTATGACAATTTACATATTGGACCATCTGACTTTATTCCGTTCTTAAAAGATAATAAAATTTGTTTCTTAAGAATCGAAGGAAGGAAATTTGGCAATGTTCCTGTTACAATTGAACTTAAGTTATCAGTTGAAGATTCTCCAAACTCAGCAGGAGTTATTATTGATGCCATTAGAATGACAAAATTAGCACTAGATAGGGGGACAAAAGGAGCATTGTTGTCACCATCTGCATACTTCATGAAGCATCCTATGGAACAAATTACTGATGATAAGGCAAGAGAAATGGTTGAAGAGTTTATTCTAAATAAAAGAGAAAGATAAAAATAAATTAAAAAAATATGCCAAGAACTCCGTTTCAAAGATTTAAAGATTCTACTAAAGAAAAGAATCTTTGGATATATATTCTTTTCCTAGGAAAGGACCAAGAGGTTATTAAAGATAAATTTAAAAGTCTTGCTTTGGAGAAGTTTGACTTCTTACCTAGCTTTTTCAGAATGCAAAAAGTATTTTATAGGCTAGAGTCAGAAGGATATATTGAGAAAAAGAAATTTAAAGGGCAAAAAGCATATATTACTACAGAAAAAGGTAAAGAAGAACTTAAAAAGATGATTTCTTACACTGAGGAGTTCTTAGAAAAATTGAAAAAATAATGCTACACAAGAGAAGAGAAAAATTTAGGTTTCAAGAAAAGCTTATAGTTAATATATTAGGAAAACTTCCAATAACTCCAAATGAGTGGACGCTAATAAGTTTAGCATTTGTATTTATAGGACTATATTTTACAATTACTCATAAGTTTGCTTTAGCACTTGTGTTTTTTGTTGTTTCTTTATTCTTAGATATTGTTGATGGTGCAATTGCAAGAGCTAAAAATATGGTTTCTAATAGGGGGGCATATATTGATACTGTTGTAGATAGATATGTTGAAGGAATCATGCTTTTTGGATTACTTTTCATACCTTATTTTCCAGTAATTATATTTCCAATTCAAATTTGGATTGCTTTATCTATATTTGGCTTTATGATTACTACTTATTCAAAAGCCGCTGCATATGAAAAGCAATTAAAAGAAGAAGCTATACAAAGCACATTAGAAAAAAGTTTTCTAATAAAAAGAGCAGAGAGGGCGATTTTCTATTTCTCAATTTATTTGACCGTTATACTTAATCAATTCTATATAGCAGCTATTATTTTAATAGCATTTGCAGTTTTGACAAATATAACAGCTGTACGAAAAATCTTAGCTTTTGTAAAATATGAAAGGAATAATCTTTGATTTGGATGGTACAATATTAGATACTGAATATTATCAATGGCAGGGATGGGTTATTCCATTAAGAGAGTTTGGGATCGAACTAATAAAAGAAAGATATTTAGATTATGCAGGTAAAAGCGGAGAAGAAATAGAAAGAGAGCTTATAATGAATTTTAAATTGAATCTGCGGAAAGGAGATTTACTTGATAAAAAGAAAGAACTCTTAAAACAATGGTTTTCAACTAAAGCAATTAGTCTAATGCCATTTGCAAAAGAAACGATAGACTATTTCTATAACAATAGAAGTTATAAAATAGCATTATGCTCAGGAGGTTCAAGAGAAGAAGTGCTTTTAAAACTACAAAAAAATAATCTTTTAAAGTATTTTTCTGTAATTGTAACAGCTAGTGATGTTAAAAAAAGCAAACCTTTCCCTGACACGTATAGGAAGGTAGTTAGTGATTTAGGGCTTGATCCTAAAGAGTGTTTAGCATTAGAAGATACTCAATACGGAGTTCAATCTGCAAAAGATGCTGGTTTAACATGTTTCGCAATTCCTAATGAATATTCAAGCATACAAGACTTCTCTCGAGCTGACAAAGTTTTGAAATCACTAAAAGATTTAAAAGTAATTTTTAATTTTTGATATAGCAGGTACTAAGGTATAAATGCACGGTGATTTTTCCCCGTGTATTTTAATTTCTCCTTGTAAGAGCTTTTCCTTAAATTCATCTATATTTTGAGCTTCGCATTCTACATAAGAGTACCCGCAAGATTTATCTATATGACAATCTGATCCAGCAGTCATTATTAAATTATTTTTTTTAGCTAAATCAAAAGCCTTTTTATCAAAATAGCTTAAAAGTCTTCTCGCATTAGAAACCTCTATTCCATCGATTATACTTAGGTATTTTTCTATTCCTTTAAAACATTTAGGAAAATGAAAAGGGTGGGGAATAATGGCCAATCCTCCCTGCCTATGTATTTCGTTTATAATTTGAATAGGATCGCATCCTTTCATTTGTATTTCTTTTTTTAGAAACAGCCCTAATATATCGCCTTTACTCGATTTTATTTCTTCTCCTAAAATTAAAAAAGCATTTAATTCTTTTGCAGCCTCTATTGCTTCATCCCAAGAACAAGTATTATCATGATCAGTTATTGCGATGCCGTCTAATCCCTTTTTTAAAGCTTGCTTTATTACGTTATATGGAGATGATAGTGCATCATTTGAATAGTTTGTGTGGCAGTGCATGTCTATTTTCATGATTTGATAATATCATTAAATGAGGGAATAGGGGATATTGACAGAAATAATAAAATAGTTTATATTCATAAAAGAGGTATTAAATGACCAGAAGAAGCAATAAAAGGGCGGAGCTTAAAGAAACCGCTCTAAAGGGAAAGACTTTCGATCAAAATGGAATGATTAAAAAAAATTCCGGTAAAATCAAAAAGAATCCCGAAGAATTCTATCAGAATTATTTCGGCATCGCGGGCTAGAAATGTTGTACGACATTTATTAGCCCTTCTTTTAGTTTTGGAGATCTTTTCCTGAATGATACTTTTTGTGAATGTCTCTCAGCTTCTTATTTGTCACATGAGTATATATCTGAGTGGTAGCAATGTTCCTGTGACCTAGAAATTCCTGAATGATTCTCAAATCAACACCCTGGTTTAGCAAGTCAGTTGCCATGGAATGCCTCAATGTGTGAGGAGTTGTAAAGAATGGTACGTTAGCTAATATTGAATAATGCTTTACAAGCCTTTCTATAGATCTAACGGTTAGGCGCTTATCAGCGTCTTTTCTTGACCTATAATTAATAAATAAAGGCTTATAATCATCATCTCTTGAATCTAAATACTTTCTAAGCCATAATAAGGCCCTTTCTGAGAAGTATACAGTTCTTGGATGGTTTCCTTTACCAATGACACCGATTTCGAGATCATCTTTGCCCTTTATATTCCTAAATTGTTCAACATTTAAAGCAACAAGCTCAGCTATACGAAGTCCTGTTGAAAATAACGTCTCAAGTATTGCACGATCTCTTAAACCTTGAATATTTGATATTTGAGGAGCTGTTAAAAGGCGTTCTATTTCATCTAGTGATAAAAACTTCACAGTTTTTTCTTTTTGAGCGTCTTTAGGGAGCTTTATTTTGTCAGCTGGAATACTTATTATATCTTTATCGGAAAAATAAGAGAGAAGGCTTCTTAGAGCGATTAGGTAGTAGTTCTGTGTAAGTTTGCTTAAGGTTTTTCCATTTTTATCAGTAAATCTGGCTAAATATAGTCTATAATCCCAAACATCTTCAGGAGTCAGTTCATGAGGCAGCATTTTTTCTTTATTTTTTAATTTAAGATATAAAGAAAACTTATTTAAGTATCTAGAATAATTCTTTTGAGTATTGTCAGATAATCCGCGCTCAATTTCTAGGTAATCTAAGAAATCAGTTATGTGATTTATAATTGGAATATTGGATTCATTCATATTAAGTAAATTATATACCAAAAGCTTAAATAAATGAAGCCGTAAAATGCGTTTTAAGAAAATAGATGATAAATGGGTCATAGGTTTTAGATATAGAAAGTAAGTTTTAATTAAAATTTATTTATTTGCTAACAAACGAAGTCGTAAAACACGTTTTTAGCAAGTAAATGAATTCTACTTCTTTATTACAAGTCCAAGCCCCTAATATGTCGCTTAACCTACATTGTACGACATTGTAGTATGACGTATAGAAAAGGATATTCATTCCTCCCCTAAATAAAAAATCGGAATTAAACTAATTGTATTAATTCCTAATTTTTTGCAAAGAAAATATATATTCTCCTCTCTTTTTCTTGATGCGCAATTTAAAATTCTTCTTAAATTTTATATTTTTTATTAAATCAAAAATAAGAAAATATATTTCTTTTATTAGATGCATAATTTTCTTTTCCATTTCGCGAATAATGTCTTCTATTTTTTGGTGGCATCTGGCACAAAGCATGATTACAGAGCCATTTTCTCCGAAAATGATTCTTTTAAGAATATGGTGAGCGGTTATATTCTCTTTTAAGCCGCATTTAATGCAATGAGCATTTGCTACTTTATAGTGTCCATTATTGCATTTTATTTTTTTCTTATTCTTTGAGGAAAAGATGGAAGAAAAATTAAGTTTAATATTAATAGTTCTTTTTGTCTGAGGATTGTATGTTCTTTTATCCACAAAGGCGAAGTTAGTTTTTTTATAGCAGTAGCTGTGCTGTTTTAATATTTCTCGTTCTACGAAAAACATTAACTTTTTTAACTTATCCGCACATTTTTTGCAGATAAAATAACGGGTGTCTCTTTCTTCCTCATTAAAATATTTAGGAGGAAGAACTGAATAAAAAACTATTTTTTCCTGTGTTCCACAAACATTACATGTGGCCAGAAGACCATTCAAAGAAGCAGAAGTAGTCAAGCTAATGGCATTCAAATCAAGCACCTCTTGTTAAGCTCTCTATTTTAAGAATATATTAATTTTCTTTTTCGGTCAAACTATGAAACAAGTCACATATTTTCTCAAAAATAGAAGGGAGTTCGCCTTTAAGTTCTTCTTTTTCTTTTGAGTATTCTTCACTAGCCTTTACCTTATCAAAAATGTCTTCTATCTTAGGCTCAATATTTTCTTTAAACCAAGCGTACATTTTATTATAATGTACAGCAATGTTTTCTTTCACAGTTCCTAAAAGAGTGCCATTGAATATCACCTCGATAAATTCACTGGCAATTCCTCTTTCTTCCTCGTTCGAAGAAGAGGCGTAGACATTAATACTTGTAAGTAATATAAGAGATATAAGAAGTGAAATGATTGCTTTTTTAAACATATTAGTTCAGCGAATTAATAGCCTGTTTTATTCTTTTAATCGAATTTTCTTTTCCTATTATTTCAATAATTTCGGCTGAAGAAGCAGAAGCTTTCTTCCCGCTCAATGCAACCCTTAGAGGCCACATAAAGCTTCCAATAGAGGGTGCCTTTTGAGCTTCTTTCGAGAGTTCCTCTTGGATCAAGTCTTTGTTCAAGTTGTCTAAATTTTGAATTATATCAGTTGCTTTATTTAAGCAGTCTTTAATTTCTTCTTTGGGCGCATCTTTCCATATTAATAAATCTTTATCATATTTAAGCTCATCCTCATATATGTAATCAGTTAATTCAATCAGTTGAGATAATTTTTTGAGCCTGTCTTTATATGCTTCAACAACTTTTTTATTATCAATTCCTTCTTTTTGTTCTAAAAATGGAAGACATCTTTGGGTTAATTCATCTATATCCATTTTCCTAATATACATTCCGTTGATCCAATCTAATTTATCAATATTAAATATTGCAGGAGATTTAGAAATTTGCTTAATAGAAAAGTCCTTTATCAACTCTTCCATTGTATATATTTCTTTTTCTGTTCCTGGATTCCATCCTAAAAAAGCAATGAAGTTAATAATTGCTTCTTCTAAGTATCCTTGCTTTAAATAGTCTGAAACAGCGGTTGAGCCTTCTCTTTTTGAAAGCTTCTTTTTATCTTTTCCTAAGATAAGAGACAAATGCGCATAAGTAGGAATAGATAAATTCAAAGCTTCTCCAATAAGAATTTGCTTTGGTGTGTTTGGAATATGTTCTTCTCCTCTTACAATGTGGGTAATTTTCATTTCAAAATCATCTATAATGCAGGTAAAATTGTATAAAGGGTTGTTTAAGTCTTTTGCAATCACAAAGTCTCCAATGTCATCTGTATGTATTTTTATCTCTCCCCTTATTAAGTCATTAAAAACGATTTCTTTATTTCGAGGGCATTTAAATCTAATAACAGCCCTCTCCCCTTTTTCAATCTTTTTTAAAGCTTCTTCTAATCCTAGATTTCTATACTTTCCTTGATGTACTGGGGCTTTCCCCAATTTCATTAATTCTTCTCTTTCTTTATTTAATTCTTCTTTTGTTGCAAAACAGTAATATGCAGTTCCTTCTTCAAGCATTTTTTCTAAATATGCCTTATAAATCTCCCCTCTTTCACTTTGCCTTTCAGGTATATTATCCCATTTAATCCCTAATTTTTCGAAGTTAGTGAATATTTCTCCTTCCCATTCTTTTTTTGATCTTTCTTTGTCAGTATCTTCTATTCTTAAAAAGAACTCTCCATTAGCTTGTTTTGCATAAAGAAAATTGAAGAGAGCTGTTCTTAAGCCTCCGATATGCAATGGACCTGTTGGTGATGGCGCAAATCTTGTTCTTATCATGATTCTAAAAAATTAATAATATCTTTTGCAATAATTTCAGCACTGTTTTGAGTAGAAAATTGCTTTGCTCTATTTCCTAATTCCTTAATATTTTTAAATTGAAATATGTTTTTTAACTTTGCTAAAAAGAAATTAGGAGTAAGGTTCTTTTCCTCAATAACAATGGCTGCTCCTGTTAATTTAGCATAAGTTAAGGCATTTTTCAATTGATGATTCTGTGCTGATTCTGGAAGCGGTATTAATATGCTTGGCCTTCCGATAGCGCTAATTTCAAAAATTGTTCCAGCCCCTGCTCTTGCAACTATTGCATCGCACGCAGCATAAGCACTTTTAATTTCTTCTTCGTTTAAGAAAGGAAACACATGATATTCAGATTTTAATTCTGAAGGAATAAGAGCAGATGTTTGGCTTTTTATTCTTTCAAAATCTTCGTATCCAGTTTGATGGATGATTTCAAAGAATTTAAGCATTTCTGGAGCAATTTGCATAATCAATTCATTTATTCTTATTGAGCCTTGCGATCCTCCCAAGATTAGAACAGTTGGTTTTTTAAAGCTCAAATTAAATATCTCCTTTGCCTTATTCTGACTTCCATTCAAAAGGCTTTCTCTTACAGGGTTGCCGACATATATCATTTTCTCCAAAGGAAAATATGCTGTTTCTTTTTCAGGAAAAGCCACATATATTTTAAAAGAAAAAGAAGATAGCATTCTGTTTGCTTTGCCTGGAATTACATCAGATTCATGCAGCACAATTGGAACACCCAAAAGCATTCCTGCAATAACCGGAGGAATTGAGCCATATCCTCCTTTGCTAAATATGATGTCAGGAGCATAAAAAAAGATTGTAAGAAAAGACTGGATTACTCCGATTGGTATGTTAAAAAAGATATCTAATAAATTTTCAAGAAAAGTTCCCCTATACCTTCTCATTTTTCCAGCCCTGCAATAATTAGTTTTAATTGCTTCTTTTTCTAGAAAGTGTGAAGCAAATTTATCTTTAGGGCCTAAATACAAAAAATCTATTGAGTCGAGCGAATGCTTTTTTATTTCTCTTGAAACAGCGACTAGTGGAAATGTGTGTCCGCCTGTTCCTCCTCCTGCTAGTATAATTTTCATAGTTTTAGTATATATTAAAAATCAATTATTGTTAACAGTTTTAGATACATTAAGCAATAATCCTAAGGCAATTAATTCAAAAATTAGATGGGTTCCTCCATAGCTTAAAAATGGAAGGGGCGTTCCTGATATTGGCAAAAGACCCGTCATTGCAGCAATGTTAATAAAAGACTGCACAATAATCCAAGTAGCGATGCCTATAGCTAAAAGTTTTGGAAAAAGTTCTGCCTTTCTAGCAGAAGAGAAAGCGTAGATTGTGAAAAAAATTAAAAGTAAAATCAAAAATGCACAACCCAAGAATCCTAATTCCTCTGCATAAATTGCAAATATTGAATCTGACATTGATTCTGGAATAAAGCCGAATTTTTGAGCGCTTAATCCTAA
>JAQVLF010000060.1 GCA_028704295.1 Minisyncoccota bacterium
ATGCCAAGTCAATATAATACTCCAATAAATACAAGTGAGAATCCTCAAACAAAAAAAGGAGATTTAACCTTTACAATGATGTATGGCTTTAGTACTTGCAATGAAAACAATCCAGACTGTTCTTACTATATCAATCCTTCAGGCGACAGTGTTGTTTCGGGAACTATATCAGCAGCTAATCCTACGGGAAATGAGCATGTAGCAACAAAGGGATATGTCGATGGGTTGTTCGGAAATGTTGAAAAAGTCGTTTCTTCATCTAATTTAGTGTATGTTACTGGAATAAATCCTCCTTGTCCTGAAGATTCGGTTGAAATAATGAGGCATTATCTTTCCAAAACTTGTGGTTGGGATAGTTTGGGTTGTAGTCCTAGTCTTTCTTCTTGTCAAACAGTCGATGACATATGGGTGACTGAAGGGCATATACCGTCTTGTACTTATAGAACGACCCCTGACATATGTGCAAATCTTTATACAGCAACTTGCATTGCTAGTGATTCGGATGCTGTAATTTGTGCAAAAACCGGAACACCTTTATTTAATAATTATCATACAGAAGAACAATGCCGTATCTGGAATGGTGAGCCTGTCACAGTTGAAGATAGTGTAAGAATATGTAAATTCAGCAGCGCAATTTGTCCAGGGGGTTGGAATCAATATAAGAGTTGGAGTACAACAGTTCCTGGCCAGTCACCATTTCCAATTTCTTCAAGTGAACCCGGTAATAGTTCTTTTTACTATACAGGTTCACATGATTGGTCAAATGCAGACATAGAAAGTTCTTATTGTAATCGATGTATTGGATTAACAAACAATAATGAATTCTGTGGTACTAACGATAATTGCTCAAACAGACGATATTATTATTATGCCTCTGTTACTGAAATTGGTTGCTATTGATTATAATTTTTATTAAAGTCTAATAAAATTTAGTTTATAAAGTGTGAAAAGAAATAATGCGGTATTCGCATGATAATTTTTTACCACTCAAAGATACGTTTTTATTATTACTTAATAGATACTGTCTATATTTTCCGGATATCTAAAAAATCGCAAGTTCAAAGATCAACTTGCGTTACGTATAAAACATGTAAAAGGTACCCATAGAATAGAGTTGTTATTATGCTTAATTATTCTTAAACGCATCATAAAGCTCTATTCTTTTTTTGTTAATCTTTTTTGTTCGAAATGTGCTTGAGGTGACTATAGTTTGACAAATTCTAAAGAATGATATATATTATTAATATACAATAAAGGCATTATTGTACATTACAAATACATGAAAGATTTAAACTTACTAGAAGAGGTTATATTAGATCAATCCAATAGTTTTTTACGAAAGGACCCAGGAATGGAAAGAGAGGTTGATTTTGGTAAATATCTAAAAACAAAACAAATTGTTGTTATTTCTGGTATAAGAAGATGTGGCAAATCAACTTTATTAAAACAATTTTCTCTTAAATTAAAAGATTTTTATTACATAAATTTTGAAGACGAAAGACTTCTAGATTTTGCTTTAGAGGATTTCAACAATCTTCTCATTCTGTGGAAAAAGAATTTTAATTCGAAAAATGTTTTAATGGATGAAATTCAAAACGTTGATAAGTGGGAACTTTTTGTCTCAAGGCTAAAAGAGGAGGGGTATAAAGTTTTTATTACAGGATCTAATTCAAAGCTTTTATCTTCCGAGCTTGCAACAAGGCTGACAGGAAGATACTTTTTAATAAAGCTTTATCCTTTTTCATTTAAAGAATTTTTAGCTTTAAAGAAAATAAATTATAATAGGTTGACATTGGACACAAAGATTAAAATACTAAAATTATTTGATGAATATTTATTTAACGGAGGATTTCCTGATTTTGCTATATATCAAGATGAAGAATTTTTGGAAACAACCTATAGAGATATTATTTATAAAGATATTATTGCTAGATTTAAAATAAGGGAAATAAAAAGGTTTAGGCAGTTTGCAAATTTTCTATTCACTAATTTTGCAAGAGAATTAAACTACCGTGGAATAGCAGAAGCTTTGAAAATAAAAAGTCCTACCTCTGTCATTAATTATATCGGAGCCCTTGAGGAATCATATTTAATATTTGAACTTTTCAAATACGATTATTCAGAAAAAGAACATTACAAAGGGAATAAGAAGATTTATGTAATTGATAACGGAATGAGAAGAAAAATAGCTTTTTCTTTTTCTGAGGATAGGGGGAGATTCTTAGAAAATATGGTTTTTATAGAGTTGAAAAGAAGGGGAAAGGAGGTGTTCTATTTTAAAAATGAGGGAGAGTGTGATTTTGTAATTAATGAAAAAGGTAAAATAAAGGAAGCGATACAGGTGTGTAGTAGTTTAAACAATTTTAATGAAAAAAGAGAGGTAAATGGATTAATAGAAGCAATGGAAAAATTCAAATTAAAAAAAGGATATATATTAACTGAAAATCAAGAAGAAAAAAAAGTAATAGGCGATAAAGAAATAGATATGGTGCCGGTTTGGAAATATTGTTTAGATTCACTGAGATTATCTTAAATAAAATCAAATTTCATTTTTAGTTTGCATTTTTTAGTTTCACTGTTTAGTTTGCACTTGTTATACATATATACGAATTACGCTAGTAAAAATATAATCTTTGTATTTTAGGCGGTGCCATTCTTCAATCAAGGCTGGGTTTTGCCTAAATTTATGAGCTATCTTCTTCAAATCCAAAATTAAGGAAGCTCAATTCATGTCTGAACCCGAGCAGGTTCCTTAGTATGATGAGCTTGATTATGGCTGAGTCAGGGATTATTGGCTTTGGGCCAGGTCTTTTCCTTTAATTTTTCTCAATGGACTTCCAAACTTCGTCAATCATTACTAATATTAGTTCAAGGTGGTTCATGTTTTTTG
>JAQVLF010000022.1 GCA_028704295.1 Minisyncoccota bacterium
TTTTGCACTGCGATAAAATCCTTTAACACAAGTTTTTTAAAGACTCTGCACAAACTACCAATATGAAACGCTGCAGAGTTTTTTTGTTGACATTAGATTAAAACCAACTTGCGTTATATATATATATATATGGTATATTTTAATTGATTTAAAAAATAATCAATAAAATATAAGCCATATGAATAAACAAAAAACCTTAATCTTTTCACTATCAGGAGTATTATTCCTTGCTGTATCTTTTATAGTATATAGCTGGTCTGAGCCAACTACTACTATGCCAAGCGGATACACAGCTCCGTTAAATATTAGCGATCAAGGCCAAACAAAAAATGGGTGGCTGAAGCTAAATGGTGCATTGACTGCACCAATGGTTTATGACAAAGATGATAGCAGTTATTATATCGATCCTAGCGGATCGCAGAGTAAACTAGCTGGCAATTTAATCGCGGAGGGAAACATTACATCGGCTCGTCCTACGAAAAATGAGCATGTAGTAACAAAAGGATATGTTGACGGATTAATTGAAGGTATTGTGCCAGAAATAACTTCGTTTTCTAATGTGACATATATACTTGGAGATGCAAGCGTGGGCTGCCCTTCAAATTCAATCGAGATAATGAGAAATTTACCATTTGGAATTCTTTGCGGGGTAATGGAAGAACCATTATTATTGAATAATTTTCATTCTGAGATGCAATGTGAAATTTTAAAAGGGGATGTGACGACTGTTGAAGATAGCGTCAAATTATGTAAGTTTTATAATGTTCAGGTTTGTCCTAATGGATGGACACAGTATAAAAATTGGTCAAAAACTCGTAGTGATACAATAAGTGAGACTAGAACAGATAATATTACTAGGGAGGTAACAACATGTGGTTGTACAACAGGGCAACATACTACATGGAGTAATACCCCAATAGAATTATGTGGTAATGGTATAGATAGATATGGTCCAAATTCTTTTAATCCTTATTGGCGTTGCGATGCAAGTTTAAGTAAGTATTGTTCTGCCAGTTATACTTCTTCATATTCCAGCTCCTATCATGATGTTTGGGTTTGCGGAAGGGCGATTGTTGAAGAATTGGGTTGTTATTAATTCAAAGCCCTGCAACATTGCAGGGTTTTTTCATTTCTGCTAAAATAGGGATAATGATATTAATTACAGGAAACGAAAATAAGGTAAGAGAGTTCGAGGAGATTTTAGGTTTTAAGATTGACCATAAAAGTTTGGATTTAGAAGAAATTCAAGGAATTGATGTAGAAGAAATATCAGAGTATAAAGTAAGGAGAGCTTATGAAATTGTAAAAGAACCAGTCGTTGTTGAAGACATTGGTCTTTTTTTTGATGAATTAAATGGGCTTCCTGGAGCCCTTATAAAATGGTTTGAGAAGAGACTGTCTTATAACCAAATATGTGATTTGATTAAAAAAAATAGGAAAGCTGCTGCAAGGATATGTGTTTCATACTTTGACGGTAATAATTTAGAGCAGTTTATAGGGGAAGTTAAAGGAGAGATCGCTCTTAGTCCTAAGGGGGAAAATGGATTTGGCTGGGACAAAATTTTTATCCCTGAAGGCTATAATAAAACTTTTGCTGAAATGGATGTTTTTGAAAAGCATAGTATGTCAATGAGGAAAATAGCCTTAGATAAATTAAGAAAAAAGTTTTATGATTAACCTTTTTTCAGAAAAAAACATATGGGAGGGTGTAACGATTCTTGCGATCATTATCTTTTCGAGAATACTTTATATATTCGGAAGAGGTTTTATTAATAGGATTCTGAAAGATAAGAAGAGAGAAGTCGAGACTTTAAGGAAAACCCTTTGTTCTATTTTATCGATTTTAATATGGACAATTGCAATTACATTAATTTTGCCCGAGATCGGAATAGAGTTTTCTGCTTTAATTGCAAGCGCTGGCATTATTGGTCTTTTTTTGAGCTTTGGTACAGGAAACTTAATAAAAGACTATTTTAGCGGCTTGACTATAATATTCGAGGATCAATTTAATATCGGAGACAAAATTGAAGTGAAAAACATAAAGGGAAGGGTAATTGATTTTGATTTAAGAAAAACAACGCTCGCTGTCGGCGAAGAAGAAATAGTCTATTTCATTCCAAATTCGGAAATGACAATTGTAGCTAATTTATCTAAGAAAAATAAAAAATAAAAAAATGGACATAAATCAAATAATCGAGATTTTAGAAAAGAACAGCGTATATTTCTATTTAGAATTAATAGCAGGAGCATTGGTTATTTATTTTTTACTGCTTCTTTTTTTGAATTCGAAGAAGAAACGCTCTAGAATCAAGCAAGCTTTAAAAATGAGTCTTTTTTCTATCAAAGTTCCAGGAAAAACATTTGAAGAGCTTCAAATTGATCCTAAAAAGCAGGAGAAAGAATGGATCTCTATAATGGAGCATTTTTATGCAAGCCTTATAGCCTTGAAGAAGAAAAACATATTTGATGAAGATCCTTGGATATCCTTTGAATTAATGAAGGTTAAAGACCAGATTAATTTCTATATCGCAGCTCCTGAAAGATACGAAGCCTTTATTGAAAAACAAATTTACAGCATTATTCCTGATGCAGATGTTCAAAAAGTCCCTGATTTTAATATTTTTGGACCAAATGAAATAGTTCATTCAGGGTTTTTAAAATTGGAAAAATCTTTTTATCTTCCAATCAAAACATATGCTCAAATGGAGTCAGATCCTTTATCTAATTTGACTCATATTTTAACCCAAATAAAAGAAGGGGAAGAGGGCGGAATACAAATTATTGTTAAAAATGGCCCAAGTACATGGAAAGAAAGAGGCAAAAGAGTTTTAGATGAATTAGCAAAAGGAAAAAGTTTTTATCAGGCTATGTCAGACACTGGGCTATCTTCACTTTTTAAGGATCAGGAAAAAGAAAGAGAAAGATTGGCTCAGAATCCTCAAAGAGTAAATGAAATGTTAGTAAAAGCCCTTGAAAGCAAGCTTTCTAAGAACGACTTTGAAGCCAATATTAGAATTTTTGTTTCAGGAAGAGATGAGGCTTCAGCAGAATATGAATTTCACCAAATCGCAAGCATATTTAATCAATTTTCTTCTCCTGACTTAAATAGCTTCAAGATTTTCAATGCAAAAGGAGGGCAGGCAAGAAAATTAGCTTTTAACTTTAGCTTTAGGACGTTTAATCCAGAGAATAAGATAATTCTGAGCACAGAAGAGCTTGCAAGCATATTTCATCTTCCAACACCGTTTTCAAAAACTCCTCATATGGATGAATTGTCTTCCAAAATAGCTCCGGCTCCATTGGACATGCCTTTAAACGGATTAACTTTAGGATACAATAGCTTTAGAAATATGAAGACGGATATAAGGATTGGGAGAGATGACAGAAGAAGGCATATTTATTCAATTGGCCAAACAGGAACTGGCAAATCAGCCTTCCTATCAAATCTAATTGAGCAGGATATTTTAAACGGGGAAGGCGTAGGCGTTATTGATCCTCACGGTGATTTAATTGAAAATATTTTAGGGAAAATTCCAGAGCAAAGGCTTCAAGATGTTGTTTTGTTTGATCCGGGAGATTTAGAAAGATGCGTTGGGTTAAATATGCTTGAATATGATCCTATGCGTCCAGAGCAGAAAACATTTATTGTAAACGAGCTCATCAACATATTTGATAAATTGTATGATTTAAAACAAACTGGCGGCCCAATGTTTGAGCAGTATGCTAAAAATGCACTTTTTCTTTTAATGGATGATCCAAATGAAACCTATACATTAATAGAGGTTCCAAGGGTTTTATCAGACAATAACTTTAGGAAAAGGCTTTTAATGAAGTGCAGGAATATTATTGTTAAGGATTTTTGGGAAAAAGAAGCAGAAAAAGCAGGAGGAGAAGCAGCTCTTCAGAATATGGTTCCGTACATCACATCTAAATTCAATACATTCATCACAAATGATTATGTAAGGCCGATTATTGGACAGGAAAAAAGCACTTTTAATTTTAGAGATATAATGGATTCTAAAAAGATTTTGCTTGTCAATTTGTCAAAAGGTAAATTGGGAGAATTAAACAGTGCACTTTTAGGATTAATTATTGTAGGAAAGCTGACAATGGCTGCATTTTCAAGAGTAGATACTTTAGAAAATAATAGGCAAGATTTTTACCTATATATTGATGAATTTCAAAATTTTGCGACAGACAGCATCTCAACAATTTTGTCAGAAGCAAGAAAGTACAGGCTTTGCTTAACAGTATCTCATCAATTCATAGCTCAGCTTCATGAGAAAATTAGAGATGCAATATTTGGAAATATTGGAACAATGGTCGCTTTTAGAATAGGCACTCAAGATGGGGAATTTCTAGAAAAGCAGTTTGAGCCTGTGTTTGGAATAAAAGATTTGACAAGCCAGGATAATTTTCATTTTTATTTAAGGCTTATGATTAATGGAAAAATGTCCAAGCCTTTTGATGGCAAGACATATGCGCCAAGCGAATCTAACTTTGAACTTGGAGGAAAGATAAAGAGCTACTATATGCTTAAAAATGGTTTAGATAGAAAATTAGTAGACGAGCAAATTATGGAAAAATTAAGAAGGCTTTAATTGCCTTTTTTACATTTTGTTTTTATCATGCTATATTAATTGTAAATAAGAATAAAATTCAAAAGATATGAATTTCAAGAGATTAAATTTAAATAGCCAAGAAGAGAAAAAAGAATCTTATAGCGAGCTTTTAAGCGAGGCAAGGGCTAAAAGCGATGCATTCTATTCAAGAGGTATTGATGAAAAGATATCTTCTATCCAAGAAGAAATTGATAGTCTAAATATTTATGGCGAGGAGACTGAAAAGGCAAAAGAGAATTTTATATTAAAATATGGAAAATAAAGAAAAAGCTTTTGAAAATAGCGAGATTTTAGAAACATCCAGCTTAAATAAAACTTTGGAGAGCCAAAATTTTGAGGTAAAGGAAAATCAAAATCATGAGCAAGTTGAAAAAGAGCTTTCCTCCTTATTTCAAAATGAAAGAAAGAGAATAGGCGATTCAGGAGCGATTAAGGAAGCCAAAGCAGGAAATGATATGATTGCTTTTGAAAAGAGAATGGAAGATTTAATGATTGTTGCCTTTACAAAAAATCCTGAAGAAGCAATTAAAAAAGCAAGTTCATATAACAATCCTTATCTTCTAGATGAGTTTCATGATCGTCTAATTGAAGAATTAAGAAAAAGAAATTTAAATAAATAAAAATATGAGCCAATCTGATCGATCTCAAAGCGATGATCTTTATAGGGAAGCAATAGAAGATTCTGATTTAAGCGAAAAAAGCCTCTTCCCTCAGGAAAATAATATTAAAAAAGAAGAGAATTCTTTAAATTTTGTTAAGAAAAAGGAACAGATAGAAGATGAAAAACCTATTCCTAAAGAAGATTTTCCACAACAGTCTGAAATTGTAGAAGAAAAACCAATACAAAATAATCCATCTATAAAAGAAAGTTTGATGAATGGTGGCGTAAAAGAGAAGGAAAACGTTGAAATAGAGGAAAAGAAGTTAGGAGAAGCTAAGCCGATTGAACAAAAAACAGAAGATATTCCTCAAAAAGAAGAAATTAAACCTGCAGAACAAAGAGAGGAAGATGATTCTTCACAAGAAAAAGATGTTATTGCCAAAGAAGAGCCTATAATAATTGTTAAAAAAGAGGTTTCGGATCAGCCAGTAATTGAAATTAAAGAAAAACCGTCTCTAAATAAGAATCAAGCCCCTATAATTGAAGCAGTAGAAAAAGAGAGTTTGGCAGTTGAGACAGAGAAAGAAGAAACTATTCAAAAAGAAATTCCACAAGTCAAAAAATCGTATAAAGAATTGAGAGACGAATTATGGAATAAAGTTAACCCAGCAAATGCAGATAGGTTTAGCTTATTAAATATTGAGGAAACTAACCAAAACAAAGCTTTTTTAAATGACATAGCTGTTAAAATAACATTTTTAGATGATGATTTGGAAGATAGTTTAATTAGCGAAGACGATGCAATGAAAAAGATAAAAGAGCTTGAGAATGAGATAAAGCTTTGACAAATTAAGGCATAGTGATAGTATATGAATGGTTCCCGATGTATTATTGGCGGGGACTTTATAGGTGAAAGTATGAGAAAGCATTTACGCTGTCCGTTGTGCGAGCAATTATTTAGCGCAATTGGCACAGGAAAATTATTTAGAGGAGCGCTTAAGGGAAATAGAGGAGAGAGGATAAAAATATGTGCTCCTTTTTTATTGCTTTTCATCTAAATTTAATATAATATATAAATATATGGAAGGAGCAAATTTTACAAATAAAGCGCAAAAATTAATTATTGCGTCACAAAATTTAGCAAAAGATTTAGGACAGCAGCAGGTTGATGGACTGCATTTGCTTTTTGTCATTCTAGTAGATGAAGATAATATCGTATTAAATATTTTAAATAGATTATCAGTGGATGTGAATGATTTAAAAAAAAGAACGCAGATTGCTATTAACCAATTACCAAAAATTAAAGCGCCTGAGATATTAGGACAATTTTACTTAACTCAGGACATGGAAAAGATTTTAGAGAGAGCAAGAACAGAAGCCGTGCAAATGGGAGATGATTTCATATCTCTTGAACATCTTTTCTTATCAATGTTAGACACTGAAACAAAGGTTAAATTTGTTTTGGAAAGAGTAAAATACACTAAAAATGTAATGGCAGAAGATGTCATTCCTTTGGATTACGATTCAGCCCAGGAAGTTCTTATGGACTTTAGAGGGGATGAACCTATTACAACTCCTGACCCTGAATCAAAACAAAATGTTTTAGAGCAGTATTCTATTAATCTAACAGATAAGGCAAGGAGAGGAGAATTAGACCCTGTGATTGGAAGAGAAGACGAGATTAGAAGATTAATGCAGATTTTATCTAGAAGAACAAAGAATAATCCTGTTTTAATAGGTGAACCTGGAGTAGGAAAAACTGCTATTGTAGAGGGTTTAGCTCAAAGAATCGTTAAGGCCGAAGTTCCTGAAAGTTTGAAATCAAGAGAAGTTTTATCTTTGGATTTAGGAGCTATGATAGCTGGAACAAGATATAGAGGTGAATTTGAGGATAGAACAAAAGCGCTTTTAAGAGAAATTAAAAAAGGCGAAGGCAAGTATTTAATATTTATTGACGAACTTCATACTTTAGTAGGAGCAGGATCTGCTGAAGGCGCTATGGATGCTTCAAATCTTTTAAAGCCAGCCTTGGCAAGAGGAGAGCTTCGAGCAATTGGTGCAACAACATTAAAAGAATATCAAAAATATATTGAAAGAGATCCTGCGCTTGAAAGAAGATTTCAACCAATTTTAGTCACAGAACCATCAATCGAAGACACGATCTCCATTTTAAGAGGAATTAAGGAAAAGTATGAATTTCATCATGGCATTAGAATAAAAGATTCGGCTTTAGTTGCAGCAGCAGAATTATCTGCTAGATATATTTCAGATAGGTTATTGCCAGATAAAGCAGTTGATCTAATGGATGAAGCAGCATCTGCAACTAGGCTTGAAATCGAGTCTAATCCAAAAGAATTAGAAGATCTTAAAAAAGAGATCCAAAAACTCGAAATAGAAAGAGAGGCTTTGAAGAAGGAGATTCCAAATAGCAAAAAAGAAGAGGGGGAACATGAGAAAAGAGAAAAGACAATAATCAGGCAATTAGCTGAATTAACAGAAAAGGCAAATAATTATTCTGTGAGATGGAAAAATGAGAAAGATACAATGCTTGATATTCAAGGGTTAAAATCTCAAATCGAAGATAAAAAAGTTGAATTAGAAAAATATCTAAAAGAAAGCGATTTGCAGAAAGTGGCTGAGATTAAATATGGAATGCTTCCTGAGCTTTTTGTGAAATTAAATAAAAAAGATGAAAAACTTAAGAAAATACAAGAAAATAGTCCGATTCTAAAACAGGAAATCGGGCCAGAAGATATTGCTGCTGTTGTTTCACGTTGGACAGGCATTCCTGTGATGAGGCTACTTGAATCAGAAGCTCATAAATTAGAAAAGATGGAGAGCATTTTATCTAAGAGAGTTATTTCTCAAAAACAAGCAATTGAAGCAGTTTCAAATGCAATTAGAAGATCTCGCGCAGGCATATCGGATGAATCTAAACCTTTGGGGTCATTTATCTTTTTGGGGCCAACAGGAGTTGGAAAAACAGAAACAGCAAGAGCTTTGGCAGACTTTCTTTTCAATGATCAAAGCGCCTTAATTCAGGTTGATATGTCTGAATATATGGAAAGGCACGATGTCTCTAAAATGATAGGATCACCTCCTGGATATGTTGGCTATGATGAGGCAGGACAATTAACAGAGAAAATTAGAAGAAAGCCTTATGCTGTTGTTCTTTTGGATGAAATTGAAAAAGCTCATCCAGAAGTATTTAATATTTTGCTTCAAGTTTTAGAAGATGGGAGATTGACTGATGCTAAAGGAAGAGTGGTTTCATTTAAAAACGTTATCCTAATCATGACTTCAAATATTGGTTCAGATATTATTATGAAGGATTCTCCTTTAGGATTTAGCAAAGAAAAAGAAAAAGCAAGTCAAAAAGATCTTCATAACAAAGTGATTAATGCCTTAAAAGAACAATTTAGACCAGAGTTTTTGAACAGAATCGATGAGATCGTAATATTTGATTATTTAGGAAAGAATGAAATTAAGCAAATTGTTGATTTAGAGCTAAGTAAGGTGGAGAAAAGGCTTAATAAGAAAGATATTAAAATTACAGTTTCTTCTTCCGCAAAAGATCTTTTAGCAGAAAAAGGTTATGATATGACTTTGGGAGCAAGACCATTAAAAAGGGTCATTCAACAGCAAATATTAAATCCTTTAGCATTAAAAATTGTAACTGGAAGCGTTAAAGAAGGGGACAAGATTAATATTGATGCTGATAATAATGAAATTGTTTTCATAGAATTAAAGAAGAGAAAATTAGTCAAAGTTAAATGAAGAATAGGACCTTCTTAATAATTATTTCCGTTATTTTAGTGATTCAACTTACATGGATATATTATTTAATGGATCACGTTTCTCAGGTAGAAATTATTAAAAAGGAAGAAATAAATATATTGGAAGAATCTGATTTTATTAAAAAACACATTTCAAATATACAAAATAGTGTTTTAAATATTATAGATTTAAATACAAAAAAACAAAGCTCGGCGGTGATTTTGACCTCGGACGGGCTTGTTTTAACTTTAAATTCAAATGTTCCCAAGGGGAATGATTTCGATTTTAAGGTTTTAGGAGAAAGCAAGGTTTATGAAATTAGAAAAAGAGACTTTAATAATGATTTAGCCCTTGCTCAAATTGGCGAAGTAGGATTGAAACCCTGTACTTTTGCGAATAAAGATGTTAATTTAGGTGATTCAGTATATATTTTAGGAGCTGACAAAAATGGCGTACATGTATTTGGAAAAGGAAGCATAAAATATATTTCTGATAGTATAATTAAAACTGATATTTTGGGAGATAGTTTATTTAATGGTGCGCCAATATTCAATAAAGAAGGCGCTATTTTAGGCATAGGAAAATTAAATCAAAACAATTTGGTCGATATAATCTTAATTCGTAAAATTAAAACTTTTATAGAGCTATGACAACTGAGATTGCTTTGAAAAAAACATTTGGATGGATATTCGTATTCATAGGTGTAATTATTATATTGTTTACTATAGTTAATACTGCTAATTATTTCACAGGAGCAGCTTCTTTCCCTCAATTATTTATTGCAGAAAAACAAGTTTCTTCTAATGTAGAAACTAGCTCGATGAATGAGCTTATGCAAAGCATGGTAAGTGAACAGTTAAATTCTTTCATATCTTCCGAATCTATAAACAAAATGCTTAATATGTCGGCATGGTCGTTATTTGCATTTTTTATGGTTTATGCGGGGGCGAAAATATTTGAACTAGGGCTAAAATTTATGAAAGAATAAAAAATGAAGGTTATCTACAATTTGCAAGAAGTTTCGGCAAAAGCTTTTTAAATAAGAGCTTTTGTTTTTTTGAGAATACATAAAATATTTAACATTTTTCTAAAAGTTCACTTTTTTTACATTCTTCAATGATAGGACAGGCAATATTGGTGAGTATTACCTAAATCATGATGCAAAATAATAGAACTGCATATGTGCTTTTGAATAAAAAAAGTGTTATTTTTTTAACACTCGTTCGAATTCTTTGAGTTCTTCAGAAGAAAGTTCATATTGAACGTAAAATTTGCAAAAGTTTTTTAATACGTTTGGCCATTCTTGAAATTCATTTTTTATTATTTCCTGAAGATCTGCTTGTTTCAGTAGTTCGAAATGTAATTTAACAAAGGACGTTTTTGTCTCAAAATGGTACCGGTCGAAATTTGCAACAAAGATTTTTCTCAAAAAAGATAGAAGATTTTTTGTATCTGTTCTCGCGATATCAGAGTCAATTACCTTGTTTATAATTCTTAAAAAATCTGTTTCTTCAATAAGTTCAGCTTTTTTAATAAAGATATTTTCTGAATAATGTGGTACATTTTTTAAGACAAATAGAAAATACTCTAAAGATAGTGCCAACTCTTTCTCATCCATGTCGCTTAAATTAATGACGACTCTTTTGCCATCCTTGGTTTCAGTAATAACCTTGTCATGTAAACCCATATTTTAAAACCTCCATTTATTACTACATTTTGTAATTTATAAAATTTCATAAAAAATTGACTTTTTCCCTTTAATTTCCTATAATCATATCATATGGAAAGGGATAGGATTATAAAACTTACAAATGCATTATATAAAGTGACAGATCTTTTTCCTGAAAAAGAGACGCTCGGAATTTCTATAAGAAAAAGAGGCAATTTAATTTTGTCTTTTTTAATTATTTTAAATAATAAAGATTTGGTTTTATCAGGAGAAGAGTTTAATAAATTTTATTTAAAGTGCGAGAGAAACATGGAAATCCTTTTTTCATATTTTGAAATTGCCGAAACACAGAATTGGATTAATCCTAAAAATTTTAAGATTCTAAAAACACAGTATTTAGAATTGATAAAAGATTTAGACAAAGTCAAGGTAATAGAACCTAAACAAGTAGAGAATAAAAAGCAGGAAAAAAAGATTGAAGA
>JAQVLF010000061.1 GCA_028704295.1 Minisyncoccota bacterium
TTAGTAGACTTGTTAAAGATGTTTTTGGTACAGACAAAATTAAATTAGGAGAAAATGAAATTGATTTTTCTTCTTCATTTGAAAGAATTGAGTTTTTTGCGCTTTTAGAAAAATATACAGGGATTAAATATGAAGAAATTAATGAAGAAGGGCTTTTAAAGAAAGCTAAGGAGCTAAAAGTGGATGTTCCAAAAGGAGCTGATAAGGCAAATATTGCAGATGAGATTTACAAGAAATACTGTAGACCAAATATTATAAAGCCGACATTTGTAATTCACTATCCAAAAGGATTTCAACCTTTGGCAAAAGGTTTTAAAGATAGGGATAAGCTTGCAAACTTTCAATTATTAATTAATGGTACAGAAATCGTAAATGCATTTTCTGAACAAAATGATCCAATAGAGCAAAAGCAGGTCTTAAGCAATCAAGAAAAGCTATTCAAAGAAGGTTTTGAAGAGGCTCAAAGGTCAGATGAAGAGTTTATTGAAGCACTTGAGTACGGTATGCCTCCAGCAGCCGGATTTGGAATGGGATTAGATAGATTATCAATGCTTTTGACTAATTCAAGCACGCTAAGGGAGATTATTTTATTCCCAATAATGAAACCTAAGGATTAATTCGTAGTAATTAATAGAAAGGTCGCTTACAAGCTCTTAAAATTAAAAACTATGAAAGGTTTAATTTTGCCAAGCTTAGTTTTAGCAATCACAGGCGCCTTGAATTGGTTTTTAGTAGGATTATTTCAGTTCAATTTAGTAGCATGGATTACTTCTTCAATTCCTTGGATTGAAAATACGGTCTATATCTTAGTTGGAATAGCGGGAATTGTCTTGATTATATTTTATCCTAAAATCTCAAAAGAAGTTTCTCCATAATTTTTGTTTTAAATATTGCTTTAACAGAACAAAATAATTGTTTGCCATTTTTGTTTTATTAGTATATAATTACTTCAAATAATTAATTAAATTTAAAAAATATGTTTGAAGCATTTATACCTTTAATAGTTATATTCTTATTTGTTCTTTTAAGTTCTATAAGACAAATAAATCAATATGAGCAAGGCATTAGATTTACTTTTGGAAAGTATAGCGGAACATTGAACCCAGGCTGGAGAATTATCTGGCCTATTATCCAAGGTTTTTCAAAAGTTGATATGAGAGTAAAAGCAGTTGATGTTCCTAACCAAGATGCCATTACAAAAGACAATATTTCAGTTGGAGTCAATGCGGTTGTTTATTATAAAGTAGCATCTGCTGAAAAAGCTATTTTAGAGGTGGAAAACTTTTACTACGCGATGTCGCAATTAGCACAGACAACAATGAGAAATGCTATTGGTCAAGTTGATTTAGACGAACTTTTATCTCAAAGAGACAAGGTCTCAGAAAGCATTAGGCAAGTTATTGCTGAACAAAGCGATCCATGGGGAATTAAGGTTTCAAACGTTGAATTAAAAGACGTAACTTTGGCAGAAGAAATGAAAAGAACTATTGCAAAACAGGCCGAAGCAGAAAGAGAAAAAAGAGCGATCATTATTAAATCAGAGGGAGAAGTAATTGCAGCACAAAATATGGCAAAGGCTGCAGAAACATTGTCTAGTTCGAATGGAGCGCTTCACTTAAGAACACTTCAAACAATAAACGATGTTTCATCCGATGAATCAAACACAATCATATTTGCAACACCAATCGAAATTTTAAGAGCTTTCGAAGGATTTACTAAAAAATAGTTATGAATAACAATGTTTTTAAAACATTTTTAGCTTTGCTTGGAGGAATATTTCTAGGCTTTGGTCTTGCAATTATATTTTTATACGAGACTGATCTTTCTCGCACAGGCATTCTAATTATTTTAATAACTTCATTAATTTTGGGAGGCTTTATCTTAGGATCACTTTTCTTAAGAAGAACTCCGAAAGAAGAAAGTAATGAACCAAAAGAAGAAGAAAATAGCGATGATAGTGGCGATAAAGGAGTTTAGAGATGAAGAATGCTTTAATACCAAAGCAATTTAGAGAATCAAGGAATTGACAAACAAAAAGGGAATTGCTGTTGGAAGATTTGGGGGAGAAATAGAAGCAAAAACAATTAAAGATTTAAACATTGATTAATTTTACTTATTGGAGGAACTGGTGCGATGAAGCATTTTTCTTGTTTGGTGTAATATGTGCATAGGACATCTTTTTGTTTTGTTAAGTTTGTTATGTATATGCTTAACTATATCAAAGAAGGTGTCCTTTTGTATATTTAATTATTCGCACTTCGGAGTAGAATGTAGGGACTAAATGTTGACAAGAACTCTTTTTTATTCTATTATAATTATTAGGTGGTGAAGGATGGATAAAGAATGTCTAATATTTGTATTCTATCTTATCATGATAATCTTTTTTGTCTGTTTCACTTTTTACATTATTGTGCAAGGGTAGCGGAGAAATAAATTAGTTTAGTTTTCCGCTAAACCCTATTTTTTATTTGCCAAGATGATGCGTTGCAATTTTTTAAAATTTGTATTGAAATTTTTTCTTTGTAGATTTAATAATACATGCATAATAATATTGACTTTTGAAGAACAATATGTATAATTTAAAGTATATCTGCAGACAATAGGCATTACTAATAAGACCTATCGAGGATTATTAAGCATTTTGCGCTTTTTGTCTGTGGTCGGCACAGATTTTTTTAATATAAAAAAGGTTTTTATGGCAGTTACAAAAGAAAAAAAACAAGAAATTGTAAAAGAGTTAACTGATAAAATTGAAAAGCAAAAAGCAG
>JAQVLF010000062.1 GCA_028704295.1 Minisyncoccota bacterium
GTATGAGAAATATTATGATGGGATTAATTTTATAGATCCAAGCATAAATGTTAAATATATTTTGCAAGATTTTAGAGATTGGACCAGCGGATGTTTAATAACATATTACGTCAATAAAGGAGAGGATGAATATAGCTATGATTATAATAATTTAATGGCAGTTAAGGAGGGAGACAAAGATTTTTGCCCCATGGGAAATAATTGCGAAGTTATAATTAATAACGGAATGGAGGGACTTAAGAGTATTAGAGAATTCGAAAATTTAAAAAATTTTGATGGAAGTTTAAAGGATATATACATTACTCTTTTAGATGAAAAAAATAAGAGAGTGCATACAATTGAAACTTACTTATCAACACAAGTTCCAGAATGCCAAGAGCATCTAAACAATTTTATAAATAGTTTAGAGGTTAAATAATTTGGCATATGTTTAAAAAAATTCTACTAGCAGTTATAACAACGATATTAACGTTTATATTTTTTGATACACCTGTTTTTGCGTCTGATATCGATAATTTGGAGCAAAATATTGACAGCCTAGAACAGTATTTAACACTAAAAAATGATGAGTCTCAGAAAATATTAAAAAATGTTGCAAAAAAAGCTTTAGAGGAATGGAAAAATAGCATAACGAATGGAAATTGGTCAGAAGATATAGACGCCTTATTGATAGTTAAAATGTTTGCAAATACGAGTTTTGTTAAATTTTTAACTGTTGATTTTCCACTAGAACTTTCTTACGATATTGGAAAGGAAATGATAAATATGGCAAAAATAATAGGAGCTGGAGATGTGTCTGGCATTATTGGAAAGATAGAAGAGATTACAGTGAATAAGGCTATAGAGTATGCAACAGATGCAATTTTTAAAAATGAGGTAAGAATTGGTTCTGGAGCCATTGTTATGAATTATACTGCTAAAGACAAACAAGATGTACAGGCTCAAATTAATTATTTGATCTCGAAAAAGTATATCGATGATGTAAAATCAGAAATTATAATTAAGCTTTACTCTCCTAACAAGATGAAACTTCCTGAAAATCCTGGATTTGTAGGAAATTGCGCCGTCGTGTTTGATGGTGATAAAGAAATAAACCCCTTCATCGTAACATTAGAAGGTGAGATGAAACATGATAGTTTTAATTATTCTTGGATAGGCAATCCTAAAATTAAAATAGAATATCCAGAAAAAGTTCCTGATTTTGGCTTTAAGCCGGTTTCTTTTTGGGAAGAGAAGATTTTGAGGCCAATAAAGGAATCTTTCAAAGAAGTTAATAAGCTCATAGATCTTTTAGGAGGAAGCGTTTTTGATGTTTTCAAACAAGAGGACTTAGAGATTATTGAAAATAATGAAGAATTTAATCAAGTCTCAGAGAATATTGAAGAGGTTGAAGCGGAAATTGAGACAATGGTAGAAGAAATCAAGGAAAACGAGCAAATTAATCAGTCAGAAAAAGATTTTGTAGAAGAAGCAGCTCAATTAAATTATGAAAATCAAGCCTTTAAGACAGTAGATGAAAATACAATTACAATAAAAGATAATATGACAGAAGAGGAAATGAAAGATGTTTTAATCGCTCTCTATAAAGAACTTTTAAGAAGAAAAGACCTTTTGTCTGACATAAAGCTCGCTAGCCAAGCAAGCGATGACGCGGAAGAGAAAAATCAAGAAGAAAAAAAGGAAGAAAAGAAAGAAGAAAAGAAAAACAAAGAGGAAAAACAAAAAATTTCATATTGTACATATCAAAGCCAAAATCCTTTAAGAAACAACTTAATCATTAATGAAGTCGCATGGATGGGAACACCTGAATCATCTTCTAATGAATGGATAGAGCTTAGGAATATAGGAAATAAAGAAATTAACCTAAAAGGCTATCAGCTGTTAGATAAAAAGGACCAAATAAAAATAATATTCGAGGATATTAAAATAAGTCCCAATCAATATATTTTACTTGAAAGAACAGATGACAGCACGGTTCCTAATGTTTTAGCAGATGTAATTTATAAAGGAAACTTAAATAATAGCAATGAATCACTTTATCTATTTAATAGCAATTGCGTGCTAGAGGACATTGTTCAAGCTAGTCCAAATTGGGAGGCAGGAAATAATACAAACAGAAAGTCGATGGAAAGAAAAATTGATTTAACTTGGCAGACATATTCGGGCGATTCTTACGGAACCCCAAAAGCAGATAATTCACAAGGAGAAGAGGAGGGGGATGGTTCTCCTGTTGGAATAGGCGGTGGCGGAGGATCATCTGAGCTAGAAAATCAGGATGATGATAAAGATGAGAAAAAAGAAATTACTTATTGCCCTCAAACCGATTTGACTGAAGCATCGCATGCTCCTATTGTAATTAATGAAATTGCGTGGATGGGAACAGATGTTGATTATAAAGATGAATGGATAGAATTGAAAAATATAAGCGGCGAAGAGATTAATTTAAATGGATACCAGCTATTGGATAGAGATGATCAAATAAAAGTTATTTTTAGCAGTGAAGACGTAATTCCTGCAAATGGATTTTATCTTTTAGAAAGAACTGATGATAAAAGTGTTTTAGAAATAGCGGCTGACAAAATCTACAAAGGAGCCTTGTCTGATGCTGACGAAAGTTTAAGATTATTCAACAATGCTTGCGTTCTTATCGATGAAGTTTTAGCTAGTTCTAATTGGCCAGCGGGAGATAAAGATAACAGAAAGTCGATGGAAAGAAAAATTGATTTAACTTGGCAGACATATTCAGGCGATTCTTA
>JAQVLF010000063.1 GCA_028704295.1 Minisyncoccota bacterium
GAAGTTAAATGAGCATTGTCAATTTTTCCTTTGATAAGGGCATTTTTAACTTCGTCTTCTTTTGAATAGAAATTAAATACAATTTCCTTTATATTAGGTTTTCCGTTAAAATAATGATCATTTGCTCTTAAATATATTGTTTTAATTGATCCATTTTCCTTTACCTTATATACCTTATATGGACCAGAACCTACAGGAGACAATAGGTTTAAATTTCTGTCAGAAGCAAAGTTTTGAGCAGGAATACTTTCTAAAATATGTTTTGGAACGATTTTTAAATTGGTTAAGTTCTCTAAGAATCCTCCATAGGCTTCAGATAATTTGAATCTTCCTTCAAAATCAGACATTTTTTCAAGCGTAATTCCTTGAAAGTTTGCTCTTAAAGGACTTAAATATTCTGGGTCTTGGATAATATTTAAGGTAAAGACTACATCATCCATGGTTAAGGGTTTTTTGTCATGCCATAAAACGTTTTCCTTAATCTTGAAATCAAATGTTTTGCTATCATTTCCTAAGCTGTAGCTTTCTATTAAATCATTTTCAATGTTTCCGTTTTCTCCATATTTCATGAGTCCTGAATAGATAAGCTCGACCAATTCTTTGTCTACATCTGAAGCAGAGCTGTAAACAGGATTAATATGTTGAGGCTGTCCAATTAACCCTTCAGTAAAACTTCCTCCAAAGGCTGGAACAATGAGAGCATTTTTGTTGTAAAAGCTATTTATCAAGAAAACAAAAGACAATATGAATAATATTAAAAAAATAAAGAAAAGAATCTTTTCTCCTAAGGAAAAAGCTTTGAATGATTGTACCCACTGGTTAAAAGAGGGCATTTTAAATTTTAAAAACATTTTAATACATTAAATTGGCAAAAGATAAGCCAATAAATATGATTACTAAGATAATAGTAAGGATTAATATTTTTTTCTGAGCGCCTCTTCTTGTAGAGTAAACTTCTCCTTGCCCGCCAAAAGCAGAGCCTAAAGCAGTTCCTCTTTGCTGCATAAGTATTAATATAATAATTAATACTGAAACGATTCCTTGTGTGATTAATAATATATTGTTCATTTTTTTACAAAAGAAGTAATAATTTCAAGTCCCCAAACAATGAGCGAGAAGTAAAACAAGCTTATAATTCCGCTAACTTCAAATTGACTTTGGGGAAATAAAATATCAGTTATCCAGATTAACGTCATTATTATAACAAGCGTAAAAAGATTTAATGTGATTATACGCAATGGCAATGTAATAACTTGAAGCAATGGCTTCAAGAAAAATAATAACAAACCAATAATTGTTCCTACAAATAAAATTGTTTTTATATCTCCATTTGTAGTGACTCCGTCTATAAAATATTCAGCAAGCCATGTAGAGGCTATGCCAACGAGTACTTTAGTTATTAGATTTGCTATCATTAAAATAATGATAATATAAAGAAGAAATAATGTCAATGCATTGTATAATGCCACCCTGTTTTGCACTCTTGAGGCCCAATTAATGATTTGTTATTCGACTTAACGATGGTAATATTTTTAGCAATCTGCTCCTTCTGCCATTCTATCATATATTGTACAGGAGAAAGCTTGTTTTTGAAAGCTCCATGCACCCTGTCAATATTGTAGAAAATGAGATAATCAATGAGCTTTCTATTGAATTCATCTGGATTAAGCAAGTAGTGCATATTGTAATCAATGAATTCATCTTGGATAGTTCTGTTGAATCTCTCAACGTGCGCATTCATCTTAGGCGTTCTTGGATAAGTGTGATAATGGATTAGATGCAATTCCATTAGTCTTTGATTGAAATGTTTTTTGAATTCAGATCCATTGTCAGTCAGTACATAAAGAAAGTTGAAGGAATATGGAAATACTTTAATGCATAAATTAAAGAATTCTTCTGCAGCTTTCGAAGCATGGGACTTAGTAGACCATGCAAAGCTGAATCTAGTATATATGTCTTCAAATGTAATTATGTATCTTCTTTTTCCATTGATTATCTTAGTGATAGTGTCTAAAGCCACTAAGTGTCCAGGGTGGTTTGGCTTGATATCCTTTGGCTTTCGGAGTACCTTTTGTCTTTTGATAGGCTTTACCTTGCCTGAATGAGATATCTTTTGAGGAAAAGTTCTCATCTTTTCTTTATCGTCAGAGATAATCCTTGCAATAGTTCTTGCTTTAGGATATTTGAGATTGTTTTTCTTGCAGTATTCCTTAAGAAGTGGAAAAATTTTCTCTGCTCCAAGATTAGGATGTTCTTCTCTAATTAATCTAATTTTAGTTCTTATCTCAAGAGGCCAGATTCTTCTTCTCTTTGTTTTAGGGATTGTCTTTTTTGGATTTAATGCCTCTATCTTTCCTTTTCCTTTGATTAGGGTTCTTTTCCAGTTGAACAAGGTTCTTCTTTTGACATTGAAAGCTTCTATAGTTGGTTTAAGTCCATACTTCTCCCAAAATACTAAAACCTTCATTCTGTACAATGCTTTTTCTGTAATCATATATGAATACCTTAAAGCATCATTATACAGTGTCAAGAAACCTTTTACTCCTGTATATTTACAATGGATATGATGATAAAATGCCATATGCTTTTATGGCTTCAAGGAGTGCAATATGTTTCTGGCATTATGCATGCATTTTTTATCAATGTCAAAGCAATTTAGAAATATCATACACGATGTTTACATAAGTTATATTTTATTGTATAGTTAAATTAAAATAATAAAATTCAAAGAATATGTTTAACAGTAAGAATCAT
>JAQVLF010000023.1 GCA_028704295.1 Minisyncoccota bacterium
TTGAAACTATACCAATAGAAGCATAGCTTTCGCTCTTAATCTTTCTAATTTCAGAAGAAGGCATTTTTAAAAGTGTATATCCTTCATCATGAGCCATAACAACTGCATTTGAACCAGCTGATCTTGCTAATATCCCTTTCTTGCCTGGCTCTAAAGATACATTATATACTAGAGTTCCTTCAGGGATATTTTTTAATTGCATTCTATTTCCAATTTTTGCCTCAACATTCTCGCCTGTTTCAATTTTATCTCCTACGTTTAATCCTTTTGGAGCTAAAATGTATCTCTTTTCTCCGTCCCCATATTGTATAAGCGCTATAAATGCAGTTCTATTTGGATCATATTCTAAGGATAATACCTCTCCTTTAATATTTTGTTTGCTTTGACCGAAATCAATTAATCTATATAGTTTTTTTGATCCTCCTCCAATATGCCTAGTCGTAATTCTTCCATTCGATCCCCTTCCGCCGGTTTTTTTAATCCTTAAAAGCAATCCTTTTTCAGGTTTCTTTCCTTTTGTCAAAATTAATGTATTTTTTGGTCTTATAATTTTCATATTATTTTGCTGTAAAATCAATTTGCTCGCCTTCTCTTACTTTGATAAACGCTTTCTTAAATCCTGATTTGAATCCTTTAATTAAACCTCTCTTCTTTGGTTTTTTAGGAACATTAACAATCCTAATAGAATCGATGTGAACATTATACTTCTTTTCAATAAAATCCTTAATTTCAATCTTGTTTGATCTTTTATCAACTTCAAAAGTGTAAAAATTATTTTCGGCTAAAATCGACGCCTTTTCTGTAATGCGAGGCTTTCTTATAATATTAAAAACTTCTCCTCCTTTTAAATCCATTTTCTTTTCTTTTACTTCTTTTTTTGCCATATTATTTTGCACTTAAAAAAGTTTCTTTTATCTTTTGAATTCCTTCCTTTGTCATGATAACATTCTTAAAAGTCATCAAATCCAAACAATTTAAATCCTTTGCTTGAATTGTATCTACCTTTTCAATATTCTTTGCTGACTTAATAACATTTTCGTTCATATCTTCAAGTACAATCAAAGTAGAACCTTCTAGTTTTAATAAATCGAGCTTTTCTTTCAAATCCTTTGTTTTAATTTCTTTTAAATCAAATGAATCAACAATAATTAGACTATCATTTTTTGCCTTTTCTGACAATACCATAAAAAGAGCTTTTCTTTTCATTTTCTTTGGAACGTCTTTCTTAAAATTTCTTTCGTTTGTTGGTCCAAAAGTTATTCCTCCACCGATCCAAATAGGAGATCTAATAGAACCATGTCTTGCTTTTCCAGTACCTTTCTGTCTCCATGGTTTTTTACCTCCACCAGAAACATCGCCTCTAGTTTTTGTGCATGCGATTACTTGTCTTCTATTTGACATTTGAGAGGTTACAATTTGATGAACTAAATTAGTGTTCATAGGAACATCAAAAATCTCTTTGTCCAATATTTTTTTTGTTTCTGTTTTTGTTAAAATTTTCATACTCCTTATCCTCTAATTTCTATTAAAGAACCTCGTCTTCCTGGAATAGCTCCCTTAATAGCTAAAATATTTCTCTTTGCATCCACTTTCTTAATTTCTAAATTCTTTAAAGTTGTTCGTTTTGATCCTGTTCTTCCAGGCATTTTCTTTCCCTTAATAACTCTAGCTGGAATACTGCAGCCAACTGAACCAATAGTTCTGTGTTCATGCTTAACTCCGTGTGTAGCTGTTTTTCCATGAAATCCCCATCTTTTAACACCTCCTTGAAATCCTTTTCCCTTAGATACTCCTGAAACAGTAATTAAGTCGCCTTCCGAAAATACACTTGCATCAACTTTATCTCCAACTTTTCTCTCTTCTTCTTGTCCTCTGAATTCTTTTAAGTACCTATATGGTTTTGTTCTTATTGACTTTGTTATTTTCTTTTCTTTTAATGGTTCAAAACCGATCTCTACTGCCTCATACCCATCTTTATCCTTTGATTTTAATTGAAGTATTTCGCATGGTCCTGCTTCAACTAAAGTCACAGGAACTATTCTTCCTTCTTCATCAAACATTTGGGTCATTTCAATTTTTTTAGCTAATATATATTTCATACTATTAATCAAATAAAAAATCTGAACACTAGTCCAGGGGTTTATTAGACCAGTTCATCCATCCAATCTATATTTCCTTATAATACACTTTTTATCTCTGTGTCAACACCAGCAGGTAATGTTAATGTTTTTAATGCATCAACAACCTTTTGATTTGGATTCAAAATATCAATCAATCTTTTGTGGACTCTCATCTCAAACTGTTCTCTTGATGACTTGTGAACAAAAGTTGATCTATTGACTGTAAACTTGCCAATTTCGATTGGCAGTGGTACAGGGCCAGAAACCTGAGCCCCGCACCTTAGTACCATATCAACAATTTGTTCAGCACTCTTATCAATCACTTTATGATCGTATGCTCTTAATTTAATCCTTAATTTAGGAATAATTGCAGTCTTTTCAGTTGTATTTGCTTTGGCTGACATCTTTTTAGAAGTTATTATTTAATAATTTTTGTAATAACACCAGCACCTACTGTTTTTCCACCTTCTCTAATGGCGAATCCTTGTTTTTCTTCAAGTGCTACTGGTACGATTAAAGTAACAGTAAATGTTACTGTGTCGCCTGGCATAACCATTTCTACGCCTTCTCCTAAAATTACATCACCGGTAATATCTGCGGTTCTAATAAAGAACTGTGGCTTATAACCTTTAAAGAATGGTGTGTGTCTTCCACCCTCGTCCTTTGTCAAAACATAAACCTGTGCTTCAAATTCTGTATGTGGAGTAATTGAGCCTGGTTTTGCGATTACTTGCCCTCTTTCAATATCTTCTTTCTTTAAACCTCTTAGTAATATACCAACGTTGTCTCCCGCAGAACCTTCGTCTAAAAACTTTCTAAACATTTCAATAGAAACAACAGTTGATTTTTGAGTAGGCCTAATACCTACAACTTCAACTTCTTCATTTGCGTGTATTACACCTCTTTCAATTCTACCTGTTGCTACTGTTCCCCTACCTTCAATAGTAAACACATCTTCAATAGCCATTAAGAATGGTTTTTCTGTGTCTCTTACTGGGTCTGGAACATATTCATCAACCTTAGCTATTAATTCGAGAACTTTCTTAACATTCTCATCATCAGCTGAACTTCCTTCTAAAGCTTTTAGGGCTGAACCTCTAATAATTGGAGTTTCATCTCCTGGAAATTCATATTTCTTTAAAAGCTCTCTAACTTCGTCTTCTACTAAATCAAGCATCTCTGGATCATCAACCATATCGCACTTGTTTAAGAAAACAACGATAGATGGCAAGCCTACTTGCTTAGCTAAAAGAATATGCTCTCTTGTTTGAGGCATAGGGCCATCTGGAGCAGAAACTACTAAAATAGCACCATCCATCTGAGCTGCACCAGTAATCATGTTCTTAATATAGTCAGCATGTCCTGGACAGTCAATGTGGGCGTAGTGCCTCTTGTCTGTCTCATATTCTAGGTGAGAAATATTAATAGTAACTCCTCTTTGCTTCTCTTCTGGAGCTGAGTCGATTTGGTCTACACCTCTATCATCAGCTCTTTTTCCTGCTAAGTGCAATGCGTGCAAAATAGCAGCACTTAAAGTTGTCTTACCATGGTCAACGTGACCAATAGTACCAATGTTTAAGTGTGGTTTTGTTCTTTCAAATTTTTCTGCCATAGTTTTTATGTTTTATTTTTATTTATGTTGTTTATACAAATTGCAAATAATCGTGAATGCTAAAAACTCACAATAATTCGTAATCAAGTACTATTTTTAATATAACAATACTTATTTTACTTAAATTTGAATAAAAGTCAAGCCCTCGTATAATGCCACCATGTTTTAGATTTTCCTTTCATATGAAAAGCACTGTGCTAAGCGCAGTGCTTTTCATTACTTTTCGAAATCTAATATGTAGTCTATGCGTATTTTTCCTACAAACTCAGGCATATGACTCACTAGAACCATTGCCCCTTTGTATTCGCTGATGGCTTTAGCGATAACTGGTATATGTCTAAAATTTATATGATTCGTAGGCTCGTCAAATATGAGAAGCCCTGGCTTCATAAGTACAAGCCTTGCAAAAGAAAGCAGTCCTTTCTGCCCCTCTGAAAGATCTCCTATCTTTTCTTCCATCAGATCGCTCGTAATAAGGAAGCCTGCTGCAATACTCCGCATATGAACTTCGCCCTCATCTTTATTTGCCGAAGACAATGATTTATACACAGTATCTTCAAAATTCAATGTAGAAAAATCTTGGCGATAATATCCAATATTAACATTTGGATTGATAAAAAGCCCCACTTCTCTATTTCTTACAAGCGCTTCGAGTAGGCTGGTATTTCCTATTCCATTAGGACCTTTAATAAGGAGGTGTTCATTTTTCTTCAGCTCTAAACTGACCTTCTTTTCAATAAAAGCATTATTCTTCATAATCCTGACTTTTTCTATTTTTAAAACTATTCCCGATATGTTTTCCTGGCACGGAATATTAAACTTATGTATGGTCTTATCCTCCCTCCTCAACTCAACTTTTTCCTCTTCATATTCGGACACTTTCTTTCTCATTCTCTTTGCTAAAAGTCGCATTTTTCCTCCTTTGTTCTCAAATGAGCTTATCCTCTCCTTTTTAAGCCTTATCTTCTTGCTTAAAAGAGCATTCTTTCTACTTCCCTTATCCTTTCTTGCCAATATTTCATCTCTTACATCGATGTAGTTTCCAGTATATTGCTCTACCTGCTTAGTAAATTCATTAAGGTATAGGACGCCATTTGTAAAACTGTTCAAGAATTCCGTGTCATGAGATATCACTATGCACGACTTCCCATAAGCCATTAGAAATTCCTTCAAATAGGCTATTCCTTCTTTGTCAAGATTATTCGTGGGCTCGTCAAGCAAAAGAAGGTCGGGATTCTGTATTAAAGCTGACGCTAGAAGCAATCTAGACTGCTGTCCCCCTGAGAAAGTCCTAATAATCCTATCATGGTCTGCCTTCAGATTGACGATCTTCAGAACATTGTCTATTTTAAGGTCAATGTCATATACTTTTTCTTTCTTGTTTAAATATTTCTCAAAAAATTCTCCTAATGTAAAATCAAGCTCATTCTTAGGAACAAACTGCCTCGCAACTCCAATAGAAATATTTCCATTGATATTGACAGCACCTAAATCAGGCTTGAGTTCATTATTCATCAGCTTAAAAATTGTGGATTTCCCTGCACCATTCTGCCCCATAATAGCTATCTTACTTTTGCGGACCGTGAAGCTTGCATTTTTTAAGAGAAGATCATCTTCCCTATATCCAAAAGACACATTGTTAAATCTAAGTATAACTTCATTTTTCATATATTTTAAAAGATCATTAATAATGTAATCTAGCGAAAATCATTGCACCGCTACCACATTAAGATAGTAGATACGCTTTTGGGGATACATATTACAAAAGCTTGAATTTCTGCAATAAAAAATATTAGAAAATTAAAAAACATCGAAATGAAAATTCCTGCAAGAATAAGATATAATCTAAAATCCTTAATTTCTTGTGATATTTTTAAATTCATTAATGCTTTAATATGATAATGCTTATTTTGCTTAAATTCAGATAAAAATCAAGCCCTCATAGGCAATAACCCGTTTTAAATTCTGCAAACCTTTCTTAAAGGATAGTACATAATAAATAAATTAGCAAAATTTTTATTTATCCCCCATTCTTAAATTTATCTTTGTCTTAAAGGTAAACTTAAAAATAGGAGGAAGTTATCTTGTTCTACCTCGGGTTTTATAGCACCCCAGGTCTAACATAATTGTAGGATACAAATCCTCCAATTATGCCATATACAATGACAAAGTATAACGTGGCTACCACGTCCACTTCAGGAGAGCTCATTATTATGAATCCTCCCATGGCGAAGACGACGAAGACGACGAAATTGCTAACATCTTCCCATTCGAAAACTTCCTCTAGGTGACGGCGTTTCCAAAGGAGGCAACACGCCACTATAAATAAGATTATGCTCATCACGCCGAGCCTCATTATTAAAAGGAGCTGCATGTTTTTTTTATTACATATTATTGTGCTTTTGTCAATTTATAGTCACCTCAAGCACATTTCGGACAAAAAGGATTAACAAAAAAAGAAGGCTTTCGCCTTCTTTAAAATGGTAAGTCTTCTAATTTTAACCCTTCTTTCTTTTCTTCCTGCTTTTCTTCAGGCAAAGCTTTTGCTTCTTCCTTTCTAAAAGTATATTTAGAAACAACATAAGCTTCTTTTCCTTCAATAATCACTACCTTTCCTTCCCTATCGACAATTTTTTTAATGTCTTCAAAATCCATATTATTTTCTTTTACCTTCTATGATTTCCTGAGCAACATTATTAGGTACTTTTTCATATGAACTGAACTCCATAGTTGATGTTCCTCTGCCTTCAGTTAATGAACGCAAGGATGTTACATAGCCGAACATTTCAGACAAAGGTACTTTTGCATAAATTACCTTCATTCCGGTTCTGTCTTCTGTCTGGTCAATCTGTCCTCTTCTTGAAGACAAGTCTCCGATTACATCTCCTAAGAACTTCTCAGGAATAACGACCTCTACTTTCATAATAGGCTCTAATATATGAGGATTTGCTTTTTTAGCTGCCTCAATTAAAGCTTGTGCACCTGCGATCTTAAAAGCAATTTCAGAAGAGTCAACTTCATGAAATGATCCATCATATAGCGTAGCTTTAACATCAATTAAATTATATCCAGCAACAACACCTTTTCCCATTGCTTCTTTAATACCTTTTTCTACAGCAGGAATATATTCTCTTGGAATAACACCTCCTTTAATTTCATCCACAAATTCAAATCCTTTACCTCTTTCAATTGGCTCAATTCTAATCTTAACGTGTCCATATTGCCCTCTACCTCCTGATTGCTTAACATATTTATATTCGGCCTCAGCATTAGACTCAATAGCTTCCTTATATGATACTTGCGGCCTTCCGACATTTGCTTCTACTCCAAATTCTCTTTTCATTCTGTCTACGATAATGTCTAAGTGCAATTCTCCCATACCGCCGATAATAGTTTCTCCTGTCTCTTGATCTGTACTTACTCTAAATGTTGGATCTTCTTCTTGAAGCCTTCTTAATGCATTGCCCATCTTTTCTTGATCGTTCTTAGTTTTTGGCTCAATTTTAATATTAATAACTGGTTCTGGGAATGAAATTTGCTCTAGAATAATAGGATTATTCTCGTCGCATAAAGTGTTTCCAGTTGTTGTGTTTTTAAGACCCACTGTCGCGCAAATATCTCCTGCAAAAATTTCGTCAACTTCTTCTCTTTGATTTGCATGCATTCTTATAATCCTACCAAGTCTTTCTTTCTCTTTTGTATTTGTATTTATTAAATAATTTCCTTTTTCAAATTTTCCAGAATATACCCTCAAATATGTTAAAGTTCCTACATATGGATCGGCTGCAATTTTAAATGCAAGAGCTGCGAATGGCTCATCATCAGAAGCGTGTCTTACTAAAACTTTAGTCTCATCTTTTGGATCAATTCCCTCAACTGCTGGAACATCGATAGGAGATGGCAAATAATAGACAACTGCATCTAAGAGCAATTGAACTCCTTTGTTCTTTAAAGCTGTTCCACATAATACTGGAACTAATTTATACGCAATAACAGCTTTTCTTAAAGCTTTTTTAATATCAGAAATAGCAAGCTCTTCTCCTCCTAGATATTTTTCCATCAAAACTTCATCCTCAGCCGCAATTTTATCTAACATTCCTAATCTTGCGCTTTCTGCTCTTGCCCTATAGTCTTCGGGAATTTCGATTTCTTTAACGTCATTTCCATTTTCCCCTTCAAATTTAAAGGCTTTCATTTGAATTAAATCAATAATCCCCTCCATCTCTGCCTCCTCTCCTAAAGGAAGCTGAATAGGCACTGCATTTTTAGTTAATTTTTCATAAATACTTGAAACAGCATGTTCAAAAGATGCTCCCACTCTATCTAGTTTATTAATAAAGCAAAGCCTTGGAACTAAATATTTATCAGCTTGCCTCCATACTGTTTCTGATTGTGCTTCAACGCCAGATACGCCGTCGAATACTACTACAGCACCATCAAGCACTCTTAAGGATCTTTGTACTTCGGCAGTAAAATCAATGTGTCCTGGTGTATCAATAAGGTTGATTCTGTGCTCATTTGTCTTTTCTTTTGTTAAATAATTTTCAGGTGACCAAAAACAAGTTGTTGCAGCTGAACAAATTGTAATACCTCTTTCTCTTTCCTGTGCCATCCAATCCATTTGTGATTCTCCTGTATGAGTTTCACCCATCTTGTGAGAAACCCCTGTGTAATACAAAATACGCTCAGATACAGTTGTCTTTCCTGCGTCAATGTGAGCAATAATACCGATATTTCTATACTTTTCTATTGGATATTTTCTAGGCATAAATGTTTGTCTAAAAAAAGAAACTGCCTTGGCTTAATTAACAGTTTCTTTTGATTATTTATTAATTATTACCAAGCAAAATGTGCAAAGGCTCTATTTGCTTCGGCCATTCTATGTGTATCTTCCTTTTTCTTAACTGAGTTTCCTCTATTTTCTGAAGCATCAATTAATTCTTCTGCTAATTTTACGGGCATTGTTTTTCCACCTTTTGCTCTTGCTGATCTAATCATCCACTTCATGGCTAAGCTTAATCTTCTATCGCCCTTAACTTCTACTGGAACTTGGTAAGTTGCTCCACCAACCCTTTTTGGCTTAACCTCTAAGAGTGGTGAAACATTTTCAATTGCTTTTAAAAACACATCTAATGGATCTTGCTTTTTCTTTTCTTTAATAATATCTAGAGCATTATAAACAATTTTTAGGGCTGTCTTTTTCTTTCCATTCCACATGAGCTGATTAGCAAACTTAGCAACCATAAAATTGTTATATTTCATGTCAGGTTCAATTGTTTTTTTATCAAATTTTTTTGCCATATATTTAAATATTATTCTTGAGGCTTCTTAACACCATATTTACTTCTCTTCTTTTTTCTTCCATCAACTGCTCCGCAATCCAAAACCCCTCTCACAATGTGGTATCTCACTCCTGGAAGATCCTTTACTCTTCCACCTCTTAAAAGAACAATCGAATGTTCTTGAAGTGCATGTCCTTCTCCAGGAATATATGCTGTAACTTCCATTCCATTTGATAATTTGACTCTTGCAACCTTTCTTAAAGCAGAGTTAGGTTTTTTAGGTGTTGTTGTAAACACTTTCAAACACACTCCTTTTTTAAAAGGTGAAAAATACTCAGTTGATCTATTTTTTACAGGATTAAAACCAACTCTCATTGCTGGAGTCGCTGTCTTTTTTCTAACTATTTTTCTTCCTTTTTTAATTAATTGATTAATTGTTGCCATAAATTATATTCTTTTTCTTACAATAAAAATAAATCAGCAAATTTTCTGCTATAGTAGTAAAATAACAGAATAAAAATAAATTGTCAATATGTTTTAAATTAAAAAAGGGATACGATTTTAAACATTATCCCGATAATAACTTTACCTAACTTCTAAAATAGGCTCTTGCTCTTCTCTTCGAGTCTTAATAAGCAATTTTCTTACTTCTTCCCAACACTCCATTTCAAGAGCATAGTAACTATTGGAGATTGCTTCGATAGGCAGTCCGCTCTCCTCACTAACCCCGCCATCTCTTCTGCAAGCTTAAAAGCCTTTTTTCTCATGGCGATGCATCGCTAGAGAAACTAGCTCCAATTCTCTATCTCTCATACTTTTACTCCAATATTGATGTACCGCCATTAGTACGAGTTTTAACAATTATTCATTCAAAAAAACAGGAAAATCTATTTTCCTGATATAATAAAGACTGCTAAAAAAAACATGATTGAGGCTATAAAACACCATAAATTTTTAAAGAAAAAAGATAGGTAAGAAGTAATAACACCTGAAATTGATAAAATTAAAATTAAGAATAGATACGATGAAAAATTCATACGTTGCCTCAAAGCTGAGCTTCTTTACCTATACTCGCAGTGATTCTTCCCAAATAGAAAAGAATAGCTGCCATGATAATAAAAGAGCCTTCCGCTATAAGTGTTTGTCCATTAAACCATGCAAATAGGTTAATGAAGAAAAATAGTAAGATAGAAAGAAAGGACATTATACCCTTGAGATACATTTTTTGGATTTCAATGAATGGTTTCTCTAACGACTCCTCTTCCCTAGCAATTGCTTTCATCCAATTTTTTGCAAATTCAAACATTCCAAATTCTCCTATATTTAAATAATAACATTTTTAATAAACATTGAAAAGATTTTGAGACCCCACACGAAAGTGTGTCTATCATGTTAAATTAAAAACAACAGCTCTGGCTGCTTGTCTTAATCCTTCCCTCAGCTCAGAGGTTTTCGGAAAACCTCCTTCAATATCTTTATCTTCTACCTTTGATAAGAAAATCCATGTGCGACCCCAACCAGATTCGAACTGGTGTTGCCAGGATGAGAACCTGGAGTCCTGAACCACTAGACGATGAGGCCTTGACAATATAATTAATAGCATATTTTAAATTATTTGTCACTATAAAAAAATATGCATGAAATGCATAGTTAATTAAGCAGAAAACGAACGTCACTCCACGAGAAAAGAATCTCTCCTTCCTTGGTCAACACATCAAACTCCTTGATAATTCTACTCTCACTTCCATTAGATTCATCCTTTTTCCAATCGAAGATGAATTTGGAGAAAGAGACTTCGTTTTTAGGAGAAACTGCTCTCTCCATAATTTCTTCTGCCGTTCCTGAGACATTTGTTGTCTCCATGGCATAAAACTTACTGCCAGCCGCACATTCCATTGCGACTGCCAATCCGCAAAAGAAACCATTTCCTCTGCGAACAAGTAGAAAGCTTCTGCCCTTAAGTGTCTCCACATGCCATACCTGCATTTTTAGTCACCTATTCTATAATCGGAGTTAACATA
>JAQVLF010000064.1 GCA_028704295.1 Minisyncoccota bacterium
AAAAGGATTAATATTTAATGCAGATACAAGTGAATTAATTTGGGATATCGGCAGTATTCCTGCTGGGTCAGGCTATACAAAAGAACCTTTGAGAATTGCTTTTCAAATCATTGTTTCTCCCGAAATTGCTACACCAGGAGGAGTGCTCTTAATTCCTGGAGCTCATATATCTGGAAAAGACGAATGGACTCAAAACACAGTTGAACACAAGACAGATGAATTAAAAGGGGAGATAGTCGGAGGAAATATTGTAGACTAAAATAATAAAGCCACGGAAACGCGGCTTTTTTTATTTGACTTGCGTTATATATATATGGTATATTTCAATTGATAAAAAAAATTAAATCCCATATACATATGAAAAAGAACACATCTTTTACTTTAATAGAATTATTAGTAGTAATAGTTATCATTGGAGTTATAGCAGGAGTTATTATTGTAACTACTACTTCTTCAATTGGTAAAGCTAATATAACTAAACTTAAAGTATTCGAAGAAAGTGTAGCCAATAACTTGGCTGCTAATATGGTGTCTAGGTGGAAATTAGACGATGTTATTGAAACAAACAAGACTCCGGATGCTTGGGGAAATAATAAAGGAACTCTTTATTTTGATAGTTTAACTCCAGGAGCAGGAGATAGTGGAACTTCCGGCCCCATGAGTGAAGCCAATTGTATTTCAGGAACTTGTTTTAAGTTTGATGGAGATGATGATTACATTTCAATGGGGGTTATTTTTCCTCAATATAATATTTTATCACTTTCTGTATGGGTTTATCCAACTGGAAGTAAAGAGAAGACAGTCCATGGCGCCTCCGCTTCTTCTTATTCTAAACACAGCTTTAACATTGGCATCGACAATGCCAATAAAGCATATTTCCGTTATCTTTGGGATGATAGTGGGACAACTACGTCGGTGACTATTCAAGGTCCAAACATTAATTTAAACCAATGGAATAACTTAGTTGTTGTTTTCAATCAAATAGAAAATTATGTTCTTTTTTATGTTAATGGTTCCAAGTTCATTGGAAACGTTGATTTTTTAGAAAAACCGATAAGACTTTCTCCGGAGCTTCAAGATTATAATATTGGAAGGCTTGGTGGGGCTACAACAAAATTTAACGGTCTTATTGATGATGTTCGCATATATGATGCAGCCCTATCTTCATCTCAAATCAAACAAAACTATATTGCGGGTCTAAACTCTTTACTATCAAAAGGATTGATTTCTGAAGGTGAATATAATGAAAGAATAGAATCTTTATCTCAAAAGTAAAACTTTATAACATTCTCTAAAAATTGACAAACTTTATAAAGTTTAAATTTTTGCTACAATTGACAAAATCACCTAATTCTGTTAAATTAGGAGAGTATAATCACCTAATTTAATAAAATATGGAGATTTTAAAAAGAGAAATACAAGAAAAAATTAAGGAAAAGCTTTTCAAAGGTAAAATTGTTATTGTGTATGGGCCTAGGCAAGCAGGAAAAACAACTTTAATAAAAGAAATCATTAAAGATTATCCTGATTATCTTTTTTTAAATTGCGATGAACCTGATGTAAGAGAAGCTTTGAGCAACAAAACTTCAACAGAACTCAAGTTTATTATAAAGAATTATAAGATAGTGTTTATTGACGAGGCTCAGAGAGTTTCTAATATCGGATTAACTTTAAAGCTGTTAAATGATACTTTTAGAGATGTTCAAATAATCGCTACGGGGTCATCAAGCTTTGAGCTTGCTGACAAAATAGAAGAACCTTTGACAGGAATATCTTATGAATTTTTTTTAACTCCTTTTTCTATGAAAGAGCTTTCTTCTAAGTATTCACCAATCGAGCTTAGAAGAATTACAGAGAAAAGAATTATTTTTGGAATGTATCCAGAAGTTGTTTTAGAGGATGATGAAGATCTTTTGAGAAATATTGCAAAGAATTATTTGTATAAAGATATTTTGAAATACGATAATATTAGGAAGCCTGAAGTTCTTGAAAAGATATTGCAGGCTTTAGCGCTTCAAATTGGAAGCGAAGTTTCATATACAGAACTTTCAAGGCTTATTGGTGTTGATAAGATTACAATAAAAAACTATATTGATATTCTTGAAAAAGCTTTCATTATTTTTAGGCTAAAGCCATACAGTAAAAATTTAAGAACTGAATTGAAAAAATTAAGAAAGATATATTTCTATGATACAGGCATAAGAAATGCTGTGATAAATAATTTTAATAGTCTTAATCTAAGAACTGATAAGGGAGCATTATGGGATAATTTTCTAATAAGCGAGAGAATAAAAAGAATGTATAATCAGAATAAGCATGTTAATAAGTATTTTTGGAGAACTCACGAAAGAAAAGAGATTGACTATATCGAAGAAACAAATGGCAATCTCTATGGTTACGAATTTAAATTTAATGATAAGAAAAAAGGTGCCTCTAAGCTTTTTGAAGAGACATACAAGAATTCTCGTTATGAAATTATCAATCATAACAATTTTCTCGACTTTATTTTATAAAAGAGGGAGTGGACAGAAAAAAATAAATGAAGTAAAATATATATAATATTTTTGTTTAATATTCACATGAACGCGGAATTAAAAAAAAGAAGCTTGGGTCAATTCTTTACTAAAAACGATTTATGGCTTAAGAGCCATATTTTGGAATTTATTAAAAGAGCGAATGCCG
>JAQVLF010000065.1 GCA_028704295.1 Minisyncoccota bacterium
GGATTAATCCTAAAAATTTTAAGATTCTAAAAACACAGTATTTAGAATTGATAAAAGATTTAGACAAAGTCAAGGTAATAGAACCTAAACAAGTAGAGAATAAAAAGCAGGAAAAAAAGATTGAAGACGATGTTGAAGAAGAAAAGCCAAAAAAATTCACATTAACAGAAATCCAAGAAAGGGTGATTAAGCTTATACAAGGAAATGGAAGAATGAAACCGTCAGATATAAATGGATTTTTTCCAGACATGACGCCGAGGTCTATCAGAAGGGAACTTAAAGATTTAAGGTTGAGAGGCATAGTTGTTTCAAATGGTTCAGGAAAAAGTACTTTTTATGAAATGAATTCTCTTGATTGAAAGCGGACAAACGCGGACATGAACGCGGACATGAACGCGGACATGAAAAAGTGGGAAGCCCCGTGGTTGCAACAACGAACGCGGACAAACGCGGACATGAACGCGGACAAATGTAAACGAATAATGTTAAGATTAATGGCAACGCGGACAAACGCGGACATGAACGCGGACATGAAAAAGTGGGAAGCCCCGTGGTTGCAACAACGAACGCGGACAAACGCGGACATGAACGCGGACAAATGTAAATGAATAAGCAAAATTTCAAAGAACAATTTTTTTCACAGATTTACGATCAAAATATCGAAAAGATATATCGTTTTATTTTGCACAAAACTAATTCAGAGCCTTTGGCTCAGGATTTGACAGCAGAAACTTTTAGCAGACTATGGACTCAAATTTCTAATGGAAAAGACATTAAAAATCCGTTGGCTTTTTTGTATAGAACAGCGAGAAATTTAATTATTGATCATTATAGATGCAAGGAAAGAGGAGCGATTAGTTTGGATGATTTGGATTTTTTAGAAGCTAAAGATCAAGAAATAGAGAAAACTATTTCAGTACAGGATGATTTAAACAAAGTTAAAGCAGCATTAACACGCCTTCACGATACATATCGCCAGGCAATTTCTCTTTATTATATTGAGCAGGAATCTATTTCAGATGTAGCTAAAAGTTTAGGAAAATCAGAAGGCGCTACAAGAGTTTTGCTCCATAGGGGATTAAAGAAACTAAAAAAGCATTTAGAGGCATAAATATGTTATGTTTTTAGCAAAAACAAGAAGAATAGAAAATCTATCAAAAGAATTTCCTCAAAAGATAAATCGTTTGAATGAACTATTTTTGGGGGAATGTAAATATTTACATTGACTACGCGAATGTTAAGCCATGGGCAGAAAAGCTTAAATGGAGTATCAATATTAAAAGACTGAAGCAATTTTTGGATTCTTTTGATAATGTTAGATTAATAAGATTTCATTATGGAACTTTAAATGGGGACGTTTTTTCTGAAAAATTTTCGAAACAGGCAAGAAAAGTTTTTAAAAATTGTTATAGGACAAAGCCTGTAAAAACTATGAAGCAGTCGATTGATTATAGCAGCATCAAATCGACAGCTACAGACCTTTTAGAAAATTTTATTAAAAACGCCTGCTAAAAATGTATAAAGTTGAAAACATCGAATATTTGAATAATATATTTTAGGGGGTTAAACTTAGCAGGCGTTTATTATATCGAAGATAGAAAGTGTAATTTTGATGTTGAGATTGGCAGAGACATGCTTTTAGATTATGAGAGGAATAATATTGATACTTTTGTCTTGTGGAGTGGAGACAGTGATTTTTATGAGCCAATAAAACAGCTTCTCGAAGATAAAAAGAAAGTAATTTTATTTGCCACAGCAAGAAAAGTTTCAAGTGAGTTGAATGAGCTGAAAAAACAGGGGTTATTTATATATGATATCCAAAATATTAGAAGTTTCATTTGTTATAAAAAACAAATTATTAAAGCAAAAGGGACTTCTTGCGAAGCCCCTAAGCTATAGATTTTTATTGAGGCTTAAAGCCTACGCTTAAATAATATCATTTATTGATATTTAGTCAATACTTACTTAACTTCCGGCTTATTGAGGAGGCCTTGCGCCTCTTTTTTATTTATGATATGTTTTTATTGGATTTATTCTATTTTTATTAGTTTTTTAGAGAGGTGTAGCTTGGTATCAATGATTGCAAAGCAGGCGTTTCTCTTTCGAAGCCGGGGATGGATTATTGTCGGTGAGACAGAGAGTTGTATAGAGGTAGAAAACTCTATGGGGCAAAGGATTTTTATCCTATGCCTTTAAGAGGCTAAAAACGGGAAGTAACTTAAGGAGGAGAAGTTATTTCCCAATTTTTTATTAAGGATGATATTGACAAATTTGAATTATTATGTATTGATATGAGGCATGGAGATAAAAAGGTTCTTCATAGCAGTGATAGCCGTGGGTGCGGTTATCATTATGGGAGCCGCTTTGGCGACTCCGAGTACAGCGGGAGGATTCTGGATCATGCCCTTGACGGATTTGTCTGGGGATATGGTTGAGGCAGGCAGTCCCTTTGGATTTACCTGCCAGAGAGCAGAGTCTGTTGATTACTATAAGATCCTTGCCTTCCTTGAAAATAAGGATGGGGAAGGACCTTATCAAAGAGTATCAATTTCGGGGTATTATTATCTAAACCCTGAAGGAAGCATGGTGTCCTACGCATTATGGATACCGTCAGATACGCCTACTGGAAAGTACGATCTGAGACTTTCCGTTCAGGGACACGTCTGGGTTTATGACTCGG
>JAQVLF010000066.1 GCA_028704295.1 Minisyncoccota bacterium
GGTAAAAGAAATTATACAAAAAGGGTATAAAATAAATAACAAGGTCTTAAGGCCAGCAAAGGTTAGAGTAATTAAATAATAAAATAAATAAAAAGTTTATGTCAAAAATATTAGGTATTGATTTAGGAACAGCAATAACAAAATTTGCATCTATCATAGATGGCGACCCAAAAGCATTAGAAAATAGAGAAGGGTCTATCTTAACTCCTTCGATAGTTGCATTGACAAAAGGAGGAGAGAGAGTAGTAGGTATTTTAGCGGAAAGACAAGCAATTACAAATCCCAAAAATACAATTTACGCAGTAAAGAGGTTTATCGGAAGAAAGTATAACGATGACGAAGTTCAAAATGAATTAAAACTTTTGCCATATGAAACACGAGAAAGAAAAGATGGTGGAGTAGAGGTTAAGTTGGGAGATAAATGGTATACACCTATTGAAATTTCTTCCATGATCTTACAGAAAGTGAAAGCTGATGCAGAAGAAAAATTAGGAGAAGAAATTAAAAACGTAGTTATTACTTGTCCTGCTAATTTTGATGATTCTCAAAGAAAAGCAACAAAAGCTGCTGGAGAAATTGCAGGCTTTAATGTTCTCCGAATTATTAATGAGCCAACAGCAGCAGCTTTAGCATATGGACTTGGAAAAACAGAACAGAAAAAGGTTTTAGTATATGATTTTGGAGGAGGTACATTTGATGTGACAATTCTCGATGTTTCGCCTGATACTGTTGAGGTTTTGGCAACAGGAGGAGAGCCACACTTAGGAGGACATGACTTTGATCAAATAATTATTAATTGGCTTATTGATCAATTTAAAAAAGATGAAGGAGTTGATTTATCTAAGGATGTTTTAGCGCTCCAAAGATTAAAAGAGGCTGCAGAAAAAGCAAAACAAGAACTCTCTTCAGCACAAGAAACGGATATTAATTTACCATTTGTATCTTCAGGTGAAGAAGGACCAAAGCATTTGTATTATAAGCTTTCAAGATCACAGTTTAATTCAATGACAAACGAACTTATAGAAAGATCTATTAAAAGAGTTGAAACCACTTTGAAAGAAGCTGATTTAAGTAAAGACAGCATTGACGAAGTAGTGCTTGTTGGAGGAACAACTTTAATTCCTCAAGTAAGAGAAGAAGTAAAGAATTTCTTTAATAAAGAACCAAATAAATCAATTAATCCGGAAGAAGTAGTTTCAATTGGTGCGGCTATTCAAGCAGAGATTCTAACAGCTAAAGAAGAAGGAAGAGCACCCGAAGGAGACATTAAGAGCGTTCTTTTACTAGATGTGCTTCCTTTAACATTAGGAATCGAAACATTAGGCGGCGTTAGTACTCCAATGATTCAAAAGAATACAACTATCCCAACATCTAATTCACAAGTATTTTCAACAGCAGTTGATAATCAACCATCGGTTGAAATCAATGTTCTTCAAGGAGAGCGTCCGCTTGCAATTGACAATAGATCCCTAGGTAGATTCATATTAAACGGTCTTCCACCAGCACCAAGAGGAGTTCCACAAGTTGAAGTTACTTTTGATATTGATGCAAATGGTATTTTAACTGTCGAAGCAAAAGATAAGGCTTCTCAAAAATCTCAATCAATCAGAATTGAAGGCTCATTGGGCTTGTCTCCCGAAGAAATTGAAAAAATGAAAAAGGAGGCAGAAATGCATGCAAGTGAAGACAAAAAAAAGAGAGATTTAATTGAAGCCAAAAATAATGCAGAAAATTTAATCTATACTGTTGAAAAAACTCTAAAAGATGCAGGTGATAAAATTACTGAAGAAGAAAAGAAGCCTATTAATGACAAAAAAGAAGAGCTTCAAAAAGTAAAAGATACTGATAACTTAGAAGAGATTAAATCTAAAACAGAAGAATTATCATCGTTAATCCAGCAAATTGGTACTAAGATGTATCAGCAATCTCAAGAGCAAGCTTCAAAAGAAGGTGCTCCTGAAGAAGCTGAAACAGAGGAAGTAAAAGACGAAGATAAAGATGAGAATAAATAATGGCTTCAAAAGATTATTACAAAATTTTAGGAGTAGATAAAAATGCTTCTCCCGAAGAGATTAAAAAAGCTTATTACAAATTAGCTCATGAGCATCATCCAGACAAAGGAGGGGATGAGAAAAAGTTTAAAGAGATAAACGAGGCTTATCAAGTTTTGTCTGATAAGAATAAAAGAGCTCAATATGATCGATTTGGAAGCACATTTAAGAATGGACAGGGATTTAATGCTCAAGGCTTCAATAATGTGAATTGGGAAGATGTTATGAGTGGATTTGGAGGAGCTGCTCAAGACTTTAATTTAGAAGATTTATTTGATATGTTTGGAGGAGGTTTTTCTCGTACATCACAAAGGAGGAATCCTAAAAGAGGAAATGATCTTGAGGTTGAAGTGAGAATTTCTTTGGAGTCAATTTTAAGAGATCAAACTTATAAAATAAAAATCAACAAGTTTGTTTCTTGCTCAAGATGCGAAGGTTTTGGAGGGGAGCCCGGGACAGCATTTAAAAAATGTCCAACTTGTTCAGGTTCTGGAAAGGTTTCTCAGGCTCAAAGAACGATTTTTGGAACATTTAACCAAGTCAGAACATGTCCAGAATGCCAGGGTGAAGGAAGGATTCCTGAGAAGATTTGTAATGTTTGTC
>JAQVLF010000024.1 GCA_028704295.1 Minisyncoccota bacterium
TTACAGTTGATAATCAAAAAATGAGCAAAAGCATTGGAAACGTAATTGACCCATTTGAATTAACTGCTAAATATGGAATTGATCCAGTAAGATATTTTCTTTTAAGCGAATTTAAAACAACTGGAGACGGAGATTTTTCTTATGCAAAATTTGAGAATAAATACAACGCAGAATTATCTTCTGGTCTTGGAAATTTGGTTTCGAGAGTTTTAACTTTAATTCAAAAAAAGAATTTAATTGGAGAGAAAATAGCTGTTGGTGAAGAGTTTAAAAATCAAATCAACGAATATATTTTAAAATGCGATAAGCATTTAGATAATTTTGAATTAAATGAAGGCATAAATACAATTTGGGAATTAGAAAGATATTTAGATAAATATATTGAGGAAACAAAGCCTTGGGAAATTAATGACAAAGAAGAATTAATTAAAATATTTTCTAAATTAGTTTATGCGATTAGAAAAATTGGAGAGATGCTAAATCCATTTATGCCAGAAACATCTGAAAAAATATTATCTTTTTTGGGAGATAATGAAAATCAGATCAATGTTGTTGATAAAGAAATATTATTTCCAAGATTGAAATAATAACTGTTCATGGCATTATAGATATATGAAATTCAGACAATCATTATTTTGGGATACAGATCCAAAAAAATAGATAAAGAAAAAAATGCGCGATATATAATCGAGAGGATTTTAGATTTAGGAAATGATAAGGAAGTGAAATGGATGTGGGATCATTATGATAAGAAGCTAATTAAGGACGTGGTAAATAATTCAAGGTCAATTAGAAAAGATACAAGAAGCTTACGGAGCCTAATTTTAGCAGACAAGTAGAATTGCATTTCGATGTTTTGCCAAAAGAAACGAAAGTTGCATTGGATTATCTTGCATCTCAAAAATGGATGCGCGACCCCAATTTATTTAGCTGGTGGAACAGCTTTGGCTTTAAGCATGGGGCATTGTAAATCAATTGATTTTGAGTTCTTTACAAAAGATAAATCTTTTAATAATGTGGCGTTATTAAAAAATCTTTCTTTAGCAGAAAATTTTGTTGTAGATATTAATAAGGAAGATACTGTTTATGTTAGATTATTTAAAGCTAAAGTTAGCTTTATATCATATCCTTTTTTTGTTCCTAAAAAAGATTTTATTGCTTATGGTGGAGTTGGGATTTTAGAGCCTTCCGATGTTTCAGCGATGAAGATTATTGCAATTTCTCAGCGTGGCAAAAAAAGGGATTTTTTTGATTTGTATTGGTATCTAAATAATATTGAAAGTTTGGAAAATGTAATTAAAAGATTAAAGCATCAATATCCTTCTGTTGCCCATGACTATCATCATATTTTAAAAAGCTTAACATATTTTGAGGACGCAGAAAATGATCCATATCCTATTATATATTTTGATGCGGATTGGAATAAAGTTAAAGAATTTTTTAAAAAAGAAATTCCTCTTTTAACAAAAAAATCAATAAATTTGAACGAAGATTAGTTTTTTCTATTTGCATTTGTTATATATACGAATTGCGCTGTCATTTGCTTTAAAATTATGCAAAAGAAAAACGGCCTTTTTACTGAAATATATCGGCTTCGGACAGGTCTTTTTCTAAACGGACTTCCAAATTTCGTCAATCATTGCTAATATTAGTTCAAGGTGGTTCATGTTTTTTTGATTTAGGGCTTTTCTTTACTTCTTAAATCATATCAAATGGGAGCATCTTTTTAATGTGCAAAAATCAATTTGCGTTACATACATATATATGGTATATTTTAATTGATAAAAAAATTAAATCCCATATACATATGAAAAAGAACACATCTTTTACTTTAATTGAACTACTTGTAGTAATTGTAATTATTGGAGTTATAGCAGGAGTTATTATTGTAACTACTACTTCTTCAATTGGTAAAGCTAATATAACTAAACTTAAAGTATTCGAAGAAAGTGTAGCCAATAACTTGGCTGCTAATATGGTGTCTAGGTGGAAGCTCGATGAAGTAAATACAGCTCCAAATCCGGATACAACGCCAGATGCTTGGGGAAATAATACGGGAAGCGTATATGGAGCAACGCTTCAATTGGAGAATGATTGTGTTTCTAATAAGTGTTTGTATTTTGATGGAAGTTTTAATGACTATGTTCAAGTTCCTGCAATACCTTTGTTAAAAACTGGGACGGCCTTTGTCTTATCAGCCTGGGTTTATCCGGAAAATACTGGTACGTATAGAACAATTATGGGATATGATACGAGGCATAGACTTTTAATCAGTGCAGCTGGGGCTATGCTTTCAGAGCAAAGTGGGGATTTTGGTTTTTATTCTCAAGAAGGAGCTGTCCCCAATCAAAAATGGATACATGTCATTTATTGGTCTAACGGACAAGAAGAAAGGTGGTATATAAACGGGATTTTATCCGGAGTTCCTCATAGTTTCGATTCAATAGAATGGGATCAGGCTTTTAAAATAGGGCAATATGATTTAAATTTTTATCCTTATAAAGGAAAAATTGATGATGTAAGGGTATATAATAACGCTTTTTCTGCACAAGAAATTAAAAAAGAATACTTAACAGGTTTGAATTCCCTGCTGTTTAAAGGATTGATTTCAAAGGACGAATATAATTCAAGGATCGAAGCCTTATCTCAAAATTAATTTAGTGTTTTAAAAAAGAAAGTTGTATAAGCTTTCTTTTTTTGATACTCTTAATGTATGGAAAAATTTATAGACACACATGCGCATTTGAATTTTGATGATTTTAAAAAAGATAGATTTGAAATTATTGAAGAATGTCTTCTTAATCAAATTTCTATGATTAATGTGGGAACTGTTTTTTTTGATTCAAAAGCTGCAGTAGAGATTGCAGAAAAGTATGATAGAGGCGTTTATGCCTCTATTGGACTTCATCCTCTTTATGTTGAAGAAGAAGATTTTAATATTGATGAGTTTAAGGAATTAGCGAAAAGCAAAAAAGTTATAGCAATTGGAGAAACAGGCTTAGACTATTTCTATAATCCAAAAACTTTAAGCAAGGAAGAATATATTAAAAAACAAAAAGATGTTTTTTTAAAACAAATTGATTTAGCAGAAGAATCAAATCTTCCTTTAATTATTCATTCAAGAAATGCTTTTGATGATTTGTATGAAATTTTGAAAGACAAAAGAGTAAAAGGAGTCATTCATTGCTTTACTGGGGATTTAAAAGACTTAGAAAGATTTTTAAATCTAGGATTCTATATTGGTTTTAATGGAATAATATTCAAAACTAATTTAGATGAAGTTATTAAAAATACTCCAGCGGATAGGATTCTATTTGAAACAGACTCGCCATTTTTAACTCCTTCAGAGTTTTATACTAAGAGAAACAATCCAATGAGTTTAAAAATTATTAGCGAAAAAATATCTAAAATTAAGGGGGAAGATATTTTGAGTAAAGCTTACGAGAACAGTTTAAAATTATTTAATATATGAGTATTTTAATTAAGAATGTAATTTTTAATAATAAAAAGAAAGATATTTTAATTGAGAGTAATGAAATTAAAAAAATTGATAACGAAATTAATATTTCAGCAGATGAAATAATTAATGCAAAAGAAAGTAAAGCAATTTTGCCTGGATTTATAAATTGCCACACTCATGCAGCAATGACACTCCTTCGGGGCTTTGCAGATGATCTTCCATTAAATGAGTGGCTATTTAATAGAATATTTCCAGCTGAAGAAAAATTAACAAATGAAGATATTTATTGGGGAACGAAATTGGCTTTGATTGAAATGATAAAATCAGGAACAATTTTTATAAATGAAATGTACTTATTCAGAGGAATTGAAGGAGTGGCTTGTGCTATTGAAGAAATGGGAATAAGAGCTGTTTTAGGAATATGTACAGATGATTTTAATTTTGAGAAAGTAAAAGAATTTAAGATCCCTCAAAATACAGATTTAATTGAATATGCAATTGCACCTCACGCAATTTATACTGCAGGGGAAAAAGTTTTAAAATGGGCAAAAGAAATGTCAGATAAAAATGATATGTTAATTCATATGCACTTATCTGAAACTAATAAGGAGGTTATGGACGCAATAGAACATTATGGAAAAAGACCAGTGAATTATTTAAATGATTTAGGGCTTATAAATGATAAGTGTATTTTTGCTCATTCTATTTGGCTCAATAATGACGAGCTAGATATTTTAGATGAAAAGGGTTGTTCATTAGTATATAATCCAAGTTCTAATATGAAATTAGCTTCAGGGGTTTTTAGGTTTGAGGAGATTAAAGATAAAAGAATTAATATTTGTCTTGGAACAGATGGTTCAGCTTCAAATAATAATTTAGATATGATTGAAGAGATGAAGATGGGAGCGCTGCTTCAAAAAACAAATGACATTGATCCAACTTCAGGCAAATCAGAAGATATGTTAAAAATTGCAACTGAAAACGGAGCTAAAGCATTAAGAAAAAAGACTGGAAAAATAGAGGAGGGGTATTTGGCAGATTTAATTTTAATTGATTTAGAAAAACCGCACTTTAATCCTTGCTATAATTTAACGTCTTCTTTAGTCTATGCTGCTAATGGAGATTGCGTGACAGACGTGATTTGCAATGGCAAGTTAATAATGAAGGATAGAGAAATTGAAGGAGAAAAAGAAGTGTTTGAAAAAGTAAAAGAAATATCAAAGAAATTTATTTAACTTTGCATCGGAAAATTTAACTTTTTCTATTTCTTCAGCGAGCATTAATAAAACTGTTTGGTCCGCAATCAAATTTAATTTCATTTCACTTACAATACTTTTTAAATTTGGACAATGATTCTAGCTCCTAAATTTTTCTTAAGAAGCAATGAGTTCAAAATATTGTTTTTTAATAAATAGTGTTTTCATTAGTTTACTTATTTAATACATCTAAATAAAAAGACAGCCCTCTTTACATTTTTTATATATATGTTATTTTTGTTATGCATTTCATGCAGTGGTTCTTAGACAACTAAAGAGGGGCAAGACAGTGACAGCAGTGGCAGCAGCTATGGCATGGGAAAACAAGAGAAGGGCACAGGACATTCTGCACATTATTAGATACAGGGGGTTGTGGAATGATAATATGCCATGCAATTCTACTTCTAAAGAGGTAGAAAAGGCTGAAAAATTGAATAGCGATTTAGTTCTGGCTTTTTACGAAAAGCGATACAACGATATCGTTAATATGTTAGTTATAGCCTACGAACTTAAACGAGCTATTCTTATTCGCAATAAAGTGAACTTATTATAGGCATTTGGAGTTGCCTTATAAAACTCCTAACCTTACTTGAGCCTATTATTTAATATAATAGGTTGAAGTAAGGATTTTACTAAACTATTTTTTTTTGCTATGTTAAAGGCATGAAATACGAACCTAAAAATTTTGAAAAAAAATGGCAAGAGATATGGGAGAAAGAAAATGCTTTTAAGACAGATGAAACAGGAGCTAAACCTAAGTGCTATATCTTAGATATGTTTCCATATCCATCAGGTGTAGGACTCCATGTAGGGCATTTCAAGGGCTATGTTGCTACTGATATTTTATCAAGATTAAGGAGAATGCAGGGGTATAATGTGTTGCATCCAATGGGATGGGATGCTTTTGGACTTCCTGCAGAAAACTATGCTATTAGGACAGGTACCCATCCAGAAATAATAACTAAGGAAAATGTTAAAAACATTAAAAGACAGATGAAAGATGCTGGATTATCTTTTGATTGGTCTCGTGAAATTGATACAACTGATCCAGATTATTATAAATGGACACAATTCATATTTTTAAAGATGTTTGAAAAGGGACTTGCATATGAAGCAAATATGCCTATCAATTGGTGTCCATCATGCAAGACTGGATTAGCTAATGAAGAGGTTGTTAATGGAGAATGCGAGAGATGCGGAACACCTGTTGAACAAAGAAATATTAGGCAATGGGTTTTAAAAATTACAAAATACGCAGATAGGCTCTTAGATGATTTAGAAGGATTAGATTGGCCAGAAAAAATTAAGGAAATGCAAAAAAATTGGATTGGAAGATCAGAAGGAGGAGAAATCATTTTTAAAGTAGATGGAAAGGATGTAAAAATTTTTACAACAAGACCAGATACATTATTTGGCTGCACTTACATTGTTCTTGCTCCTGAGAATAAATTAGTTTTAGAATTTAAAGATAGAATTTCTAATTGGGATGAGGTTGAAGAATACTTAAGCAAGACAAAATTAAAAACAGAAAGGGAGAGAATTTCAGAAGTAAAAGATAAGACAGGAGTAGAACTTTTAGGAATAAAAGCCATTAATCCAATTAATGGAAAAGAAATTCCCGTTTTTGTAGCTGACTATGTTTTAGCTCATTATGGGACAGGAGCTGTTATGGCTGTTCCGGCACACGATGAAAGAGATTATGAATTTGCAAATAAATTTAATTTAGAAATTATAGAAGTTATAAAAGGAGGAGATGTTTCAAAAGAGGCATATATTGGAGAAGGTGCTTTAATCAATTCAGATGATTTTAATGGATTAAGTTCAAATGTTGCGAAAGAAAGAATTATAGAGTTCTTAGAAGAAAAAGGGCTAGCTAAAAAGCAGATTAATTATAAATTAAGAGATTGGATTTTCTCACGCCAGCGTTATTGGGGCGAACCTATACCGCTAATTCATTGTCCTAAATGTGGAATTGTTCCTGTGCCTTTTCGTGAGCTTCCACTTATACTTCCAAAAGTTGAAAGTTACGAGCCAACAGGAACAGGAGAGTCTCCTCTTGCAAATATAGATGAATGGGTGAATGTTAAATGTCCAATTTGCAATGAAGATGCAAAAAGAGAAACAAATACAATGCCTCAATGGGCAGGATCTTGTTGGTACTATTTAAGATTTATTGATCCTAAGAATAAAAAAGAAATTGTAAATAAAAAGGATGAGGAACATTTTATGCCAGTTGATCTTTATGTTGGAGGAGCAGAACATGCAGTACTTCATCTTCTATATGCACGTTTCTGGCACAAATTTCTGTATGATATTAATGTAGTTTCAGAAAAAGAGCCTTTTAAAAAATTAAGGAATGTTGGTTTAATTTTAGCAGGAGACGGCCAAAAAATGAGCAAGTCAAAGGGAAATACGGTGTCATCTGAAGATGTTATCAATGAATACGGAGTAGACGCTTTAAGAGTTTATGAAATGTTTATGGGACCATTTTTCGATGCCATTGCTTGGAATACGCAAGGCTTAAAAGGAGTTTATAGGTTTCTAAACAGACTATGGGATTTTTGCTACAAATGTAAAGATAATAATTTTGAATCTTCAAAAGACATTTTAAGGGAAGAAAATGTTTTGATTAAAAAAGTGAAAGAAGATTTAGAAGGAATGAAATTCAATACAGCTATTTCTGCTTTTATGGAATTTTTAAATTTTGCAGAAGAAAAAGAAAATGAAACTTCTGGAAGAACAATTGAAAATGTTTTAAGAATATTTTATCCTTTTGCTCCTCATATGACAGAAGAATTATGGAAGGTTTTTCAAAATGAAAATTATATCCATGAAGAAAATTTTCCAAATTATGATGAAGCATTGATTCAAAAAGATGTAATGGAGTTAGTTGTTCAGATTAATGGAAAAGTAAGGGATAAAATTGAAGTAAGTGCAAATCTTTCAAAAGAAGAACTAGAGAAGATTGCACTAAATAGTGAAAAGGTTATAAAATGGATAGAGGGAAAAGAAATCAAAAAAATGATTTTTATTCCTCCTAAATTAATTAGTATTGTAATATAATATGTGCGGCATAATTGGATATATTGGAGAAAAACAAGCTTATCCTATTGTTATCAATGGGCTTAAAAAATTAGAATACAGAGGTTATGATTCTTATGGAATCTGTGTTTTAGACAATGAAAAAGTTTTTTTAAAAAAGAGAGTCGGACAAATTTTAGAAGAAGGAGAAAGTGAATTTAATGGATGCGTCTCGATTGGGCACGACAGATGGGCAAGTACCGGCGGAGTATGTGAAAAAAATGCACACCCTCATGAATATAATGGATTTTATGTAGTGCATAATGGAATAATTGAGAACTATAAAGAGCTTAAAGAAGATTTAATTAAAAAGGGACATATATTTAATTCTGATACAGATACAGAAGTCATTGCTCACTTAATTTCGGAAGAATTCAACGGAAACTTAGAAGATGCTGCAAGAAAAGCTTTAAAAAAGATTATTGGAAGCTATGGAATAGCAGTAGTTTCTCCAAAAGACAAAGATAAAATTGTTATAGCTAAAATGTCTTCTCCTATTATTATTGGAATATGTAAGGACGGGCACATCGTTGCTTCTGATCCTTCTGCTGTAATTGATTATACGAAGCAAATTATAACTTTAGATGATGGAGAAATGGCAGTTTTAAGAAAAGACAGCTATATGATCTTAAAAGAAAAAAAGATTGAGACAATTGATTGGGAAAGCGATTCAATAAGCAAAGGAGATTATGCCCATTATATGCTTAAAGAGATCATGGAGGAGTCTAAAGTAATTGAGTCTGCAACAATGGGAAGACTATTGGATAATAATGTAAAATTAGGAGGTTTAGAATCTTCAAAAGAAAGATTGGAAGAAGCTAATAAAATATTTTTAATTGGATGCGGGACTGGATATTATGCAGCTAAGACAGGCGAGTATTTAATGGAGGAAATCGGAGGCATAGATGCGGAGGCTCATATGGGTTCTGAAATTCGTTATAGAAATCCAAGATTAGATAGAAATGAGGCAGCTATATTTGTTTCTCAATCAGGAGAAACAGCTGACAATTTAGCTGCTTTAAAAAAATTTAAAGATGCGGGCGTTTTAACTTTGGGAGTGACTAATGCAATAGGATCTACTCAAACAAGAGAAACTGAGGGGGGGGTTTATACAAGATGCGGGCCTGAAATCGCTGTTGCTTCAACAAAAGCATTTATTGGGCAAATTACAGTTTTAACAATGATTTCAATATTTCTAGGCAGGCAAAGAAATTTAAGCGAGAAAAAGGCAGAAGAAGTTATTAAAGAGTTAAGAGATATTCCTTTTAAAGCCGAGCTAATTTTAAACAATAGAGAAGAGATAAATAATATTGTTCAAAAATATTTAAGATTTAAAGATTTTTGGTTTATAGGACGAAAGTTTAATTATCCGATTGCAATGGAAGGGGCTCTCAAATTAAAAGAGATTTCATATATTCATGCTGAAGGTACTCCTGGGGGGGAATTAAAGCATGGGCCACTAGCTTTAATAGATGAGAATTGTCCAACAGTTGCATTGTGTCCAAGAGACAGCGTATATGATAAAATGCTTTCAAACATTGAAGAAGTAAAAGCAAGAAATGGAAAAGTAATTGCAATTGCGAGTGAGGGAGATAATAAAATAAAAGAGATTGTGGACGATGTTATTTATATCCCAAAAACAATAGAAGCATTAACTCCTATCTTAACAGCAATTCCTCTTCATTTATTTGCTTACTACTTTGCGCTTGCTTTAAAAAGAGACATCGACAAGCCAAGAAATTTAGCCAAGAGCGTAACTGTTGAATAAAAAAAGATTAAGTTATTTCCTTAATCCGTATATTTGAACCTCTAATATCTATAATGAATTTTTTGGGAAAAGCATTTGCGCAATCAAGTGCGTTTTTTCTGCTTTTTACATAATAAAAAGTATTGTATACACCTTTTATAAGAGGCTCGCTTCCTATGCAGATTTTGTAATGCATTTCATTAAAAGAAAAAATATTTATATCAAAAAGGATTTTATTGAATATTGTTTGCCTTTCAGGCTCTTCAAAAATCATTTTCCAATATTTACTCCAATCAATGATTATTTTTCCATTTTTTTTGCTTAAGAAATTTTTAGCTTTGCAGTTTTTGAACGTTTCATTCCATTCTTCCTCTGCACATTTTGGACAGATGAAAGATTGTTTCACAAGCATTACATCAAAGCCACAGTTAGACAAAAAACTGAATTCTAAAGCATCATTTTTTGTGCCTATTTTGCCGCATCTAACGCATTTCTTTAGTCTACTACAACAACCTTCTGCTATCATTATTATGCCCCCATTATAATTTGTTAAAGGTACAAGTATATTTTATCACTTTTTAATTAATTTTCAATTCTTGCTTTTATTTTTCATAAAAGTAATAATTGAAACAATGATTAAATATATCATATACTTTTTATCAATCATAATTTTAATTTGCTTAGGGGTTAATCTCTTGATTTTGGATTATTCAAGAGATATTAAGGATATTAGTGATTTAGAAGAATCCCAAGTAGCATTAGTTCTAGGGGCAAGAGTATATAACGACCGCGCAAGTGATATTTTTAAAGATAGGCTAGATTCAGCCATAGAATTGTATGCGCAGAAGAAAGCAAAAAAAATTTTAGTCAGTGGAGATCATGGAACTAAAAGTTATGACGAAGTAAATATTGCAAAAAGTTATTTATTAAGCAATAATATTAAAGAGGAAGATATATTTTTAGATCACGCAGGATTTGATACATATGATAGTCTTTATAGAGCAAAAGAAGTTTTTCAAATAAATAATGCTATTATTATTTCTCAGAGCTTTCATTTGCCTAGAGCTTTATATATT
>JAQVLF010000067.1 GCA_028704295.1 Minisyncoccota bacterium
CTCCCGATTCCGCCAAAAGATACTTAGAAATGTTTAAAAATACATACTTAATTTATGTCGTGCAAAGAACCGGAAAAACAAATGAAAGATTGTTGTCGGCTAAAAAAGTTTATGCTTCTGATTTAGGTATTCATAATCTTTTTACAGGCTTTAGAGACAAAGGAAGCATATTTGAGAATTATGTATATTTAAAAATTAAAGATAAAAATCCTTCATATGTATATGAGGGAGGAAATGAAATTGACTTCTTGACCGAAGATAAAATTCTAATCGAAGTTAAATATAATTCAGACATGTCTCAAAAACAAAAAGAATTATTTGACCGCACACAAGCTAAAAAGAAAATAATTATTAGCGATATTTTTGATTTAAAAAAATTAAATTAAAAAGCCTTTTAGCATCATTTGGAGCATGCTCATTCTGATCGTTGTTAAAATATACATAAACGTCTCTATTCTTAGCCCATGCCTTAATTTTGGGGGCCCACTCTTTCAAATCTTCCCCATACTCTGAGCCATATAGCTTTTTAGGACCATGCATTCTTAGATATACAAAGTCAGCTGTAATAATTTCCCTATAAGGAAACACTCTTGAGTGAGAAAAAACAAAAGCAACATTATATTTTTTAAACAAATTTACTAACTCCTTTGAATCCAAAGAATCTTCATTTCTAAATTCAAAAGCAAGTTTTTCTTTATTATTGATTAAAAAGCTTTCCATTACATCCAATTTTAACTTAAAATTAGATGGCAGCTGAACTAAAATGGGGCCTAATTTTGACTTAAGATATTTCGCTCTTTTAACAAACTCATTAAAGGCATTTTCAGAATCTTCAAGTCTTTTTATATGTGTTATATACCTTGAAAGCTTTAAAGCAAAACAGAAATCAGAAGGAGTTTCTTTCTCCCATTTTTTATACGTATCTATGCTAGGCAATTTATAAAAAGAATAGTTAATTTCAACCGTGTTAAATTTTTTGCTGTAATATTCTAATTTATTTCGAGCTCCATTGTAAAAATTGACCCAGTCATATTCAAATCCAGATGTACCAATATATATTTTTGGCATAAAACTAAATATTTTAGAGCATTTCTTTTGATATTCCAAAACAGAAAGAAAAACATCTGCATAAAATAGTTGATTCCTTGAAACTTCGTAAGATGTCTAGCTAAAGAAGCTGACTGATTCCTTTTAAATTAAATCTCTGCAAAAGCTACTACGTAATTATGTCCATAAATTTTTGCGCACTTAGGACAAGTTGTATAATAGAAATAATATTTTTTTGCTTGCTTTCCTTTATTTTTGAGATACTCATCCATTCCCTTAATCCACTTAGGAACATCATTATATGGCCCATCAAAAACCTTGGTTAAAAAAGTACCGCTTAATCTGACATTTTCTACTCCAAGAACTTCTTTATTAACGCTAATGTAATATTCGGATTTCCATGCGCTTGGATCATAAACTAAACACAAAAAGCATTATTAAATGATTCTCTATATATTTCCTGAGCATGTTTTGGTAAATTACCTTTTATACGCTCAGGTAAATCTTTTATACTTTTATATGGCATATAATTATTCTAATAAATTTTTAAGAACCACAGCTTCATTATATTCCTCATCTCTAGCAGCATATAAGAGAGTAACAATATTTTTTTCAATAATTTGCTTCAACTTTTTAAAAGTTTCTTCATTTGCTACAACCCCTGTCTTATACTTTTCAAACATTTTCCATTTTTTAGGATCGTGTTTAAACCACTTTCTTAAATCATCTGATGCCGCAATATCTTTTAACCACAAATCAAGAGCAGCCCTTTCTTTCGAAACTCCTCTTGGCCACAGCCTATCAACAAGAATTCTGAAACCATCGCCTTCCTCTGCTTGTTTGTAAATTCTTTTAAGTTTAATCATGTACTTTTTACTACGCTTAAAACAAATTAAAAATTAATAAAATAAAATCGCAATAAATGCGATTAAAACTTCTTTTTAAAAACAGAATTAAGAAGAAAGATATTTCTTTTTAATTGAAAATGACATACAACCAACGCCAATCATAGCAAGACCAGCAATAACAAGAGTAAGGGGCCAGCCTAATCCTGTTGAAAAATATTCTGATGTAATCTTTAAAATATAGGCCATAAGGAAAAGTGTACCCCATGTCAAAAATGCCTTGCTTCTAATGTGAACACTAAGGAATAATGCACCAAAAACAAATATAGGATAAATCAATTCCCAAAACACATTTTGATCTGGCTCCCAGCCACCAAGTATAAATACAGCACTGAGAATCCCAAAAATACCAAAACCATAAAGAAATCCAGAGAGTGAAGTACGCTGACTTTTTGAAAAATTATAACCTATCAATGTGTAAGTAATTCCAATAGCAAGAATGCGGTATAAATAAAAATCCTCTTCATTAAAGTAGTATGGCGTACCGCCAGTAATCCAACTAGTAAAACTAAAGAATAACCATGTTCCAAACAAAATACTAAATAAAGCAAAAACGTTTTTCCTAAAAATAGCAAATGATAATAGAAAAGTGCCTAACATTATACCTGAAATCAAGCTTTGAAATCCATAATTACCAACATCAAACCCTGCATTATCAAATATAATCCCAAGACCAATCGGCA
>JAQVLF010000025.1 GCA_028704295.1 Minisyncoccota bacterium
TTGACGTTTATTCATATTATTTAAGTAACATTTGGACAATTTTAATTGGACAAATCTTAATTGGTATTCTATTAGCCTTGATTTCTTCTTACATTGCTGTTACAAGATATCTAAGGAAAGATTAATGCTTTTCGGGGGTCGTCTAATGGTAGGACACCAGGTTCTGGCCCTGGTAATTGGGGTTCGAGTCCCTGCTCCCGAGCAATAGAGCCGGCATGCCAGTTTTTAGTTTGACTTTTAGGCTGGTAAAAGTTATATAAACAATAGCCCTTGTTCATTGAAATAAGGCTGTGACTATTATGGATGCAATTCTTTATAGGGAAGGAAAAGTGAGAAATGTTTATTATCTCACGGAACAATTCTTGAGAAATCTCTTATTCATGGTCTTTACAGACAGAGTATCTGCAAACGACCGCGTAGTAGGAGAAATCAAGGATAAAGGCAAAGTACTTTGGATCCTTACAGTGTTCTTTAAGCAACTTTTCTCGGACATCATTGAGAATGACATTGTTTCTCATGATCAAGAAAAAATTACAAGCACAATCGACATTAAGAACATGGATAGATGTTCTGGGAGAATGCTTATTGTTCAAAAAGCGATCGCTATTCCCATGGAATGCATTGTAAGAGGATATTTTACAGGTTCTTTTGCAAAAGCATATGCAGAAGGAAAGGCATGGACTCAAGGATTTTCTATAAGTCTAAATATTCAAAAGAATGACAAGCTTGTAGAGCCTATCTTCACTCCAAGCACAAAAGGGGAAAAAGACGAATATCTTCCGAAGGTAGAAATGATAGAGTTTTTGCGCTCATGGCTTGATTCTCAAAAAATTGAGCTTAATGCGGGATGGCTTTATAACGAGCTCAAAAAGTATTCTCTTAAGCTTTTTATTGCAGGGAAACAATACACAGACAAGTGCGGCATAACTTTGCTTGATGCAAAGTTTGAGTTCGGGCTTGTAAAAAACTCGGATAATTCCTATAAGATCATTTGGATTGATGAAGGCATTACCCCAGACACTGCGCGCCTGCGTTTAAAAGAGACCTTGGAAGGTCTTGATAAAGACGACGTTAGAAAAGACGTTGCGGAAAATGGCTTCCTCGGTAAGAAAGTAGCAGAAAAAACGAGGCAGAAATATCTCAAAGCCGCAAGAATGCTGGCGCCAGCATTGTTCGCAAAGGTTTTTCCTGATGCGTGAATATATGAGGACGAAATATCCTCTTTTTTCATATAAGTATATTGATTTTTTATAGAATGATGAGTACAATTAAAATAATAAAAATAAATTAAAGTTTTTATGGACAAAAAAATAATTTTCTTTATAATCTTAATTATTTTAATCGGAGGCGTAATTATTTTGATGAATAATTCATCTTCAAAAAAAGAAGGATCTCAAATTAATGAGCCTATTATGTGCACTATGGAATATAGTCCTGTATGTGGAGTTGATGGAAACACTTATTCAAATGCATGCATGGCACAAAATATTGAAATAGCTCATGAGGGAGAGTGCGGAAATACACAATTAGCTAATCCTGCTTCTACATATTGCATAGAGAACGGAGGAGAATTAAAGATGAAAGAAGGCCCATTGGGACAATACGGAGTGTGTGTTTTTGAAGACAATAAAGAGTGTGAAGAATGGGCAATGTTTAATAATGAATGTGAGGTAGGAGGGGTTAATATTACGGGGTATGATACAGAAGAGCAAGTTTATTGTACTATTAGCGGCGGACAAGTTGATATGCTTAATCATGCTTGCGTTCTATCAAGTGGAGAAGCTTGCGATTTAATAGATTACTATAATAACGATTGCACAATATGAAGAAAAGGTATATAGCTTTAACTTTAAGTCTTATTAGTTTAGCTATTTTTGTTTATGAGAAAATAAATGCAGAGGGCAATGAAAATTTAAATAGGAATGTCCAAATTATAGATAATAGAGAAGTTGTAGAAAATAATAGCAAAGAAGAAAGCATTGATAAAGATATTGTTGTCTTTGGAAATGATTATGGAGAAATGTGTTTAGATCTAAAAACTTTTTTAGACGAAGAAGGGTATGAATATACAAGTCATTTGCCTTCTTCTCCTGACTTTTATAATAAAATTGAGGAGTATAAGAAAATGTATGGAAAAAGCCAGGGTTTATCATCTAATTTTAAATATTACCCAATTGTTTTTGTAGGAGATCAAGCTTTTTCTGGATTTGACAATATTACTAAAGAAGAAATTAAAGAAGCAATTTTAAATTGCGAAAAAGATTCAATTGATATATAATTATTTTATGGGAAGACGCAAAAAAAGAGGAAGGCCACCTTTGAAGAAAAACCTTGTAAAAAAAGAAACTCAAAAAAAAGAAACAATTAAAGAGCCTAGCTTTATTCAAATCTATAAAAACTATATCGCAGCAGGCTTTTGTCTAATATTTGCCCTAATATTTGTTTTTGCCTTTGCAAAAGCAGCAGGCACAATCGGAAATAATGTAGAAGCTTTTTTCTATTTCCTTTTGGGAAATGCGGTGTACATAATGCCGGTTGTTTTTTTAATGGCAGCGTCATTACTTTTATGGAAAGATAATCCATATGGGGGAAAAGAAAGATATATAGGCTTTCTTTTATTCGCGTTTCTTTTAGAAGCTTCCGCGATATTTGGAGCAGCTGAATTAAGAATGTCAAATTTAAATAGTTTTGACTGGGGGTTTTCTGGCATGGGTGGCTGGATTGGATACGCAGTTTCCTTCCTTTTTATGAAAGGGTTTGGTTTTTGGGTAACCTATTCAGTTTTAAATGTTTTAACAGGGTTAACTTTAATTATTCTTTTAGAACCATTAATGAGTAAAATAAGAGAAGGAAAGGAGGAAGATTATTATGAGGATGAAGAGGAGGAAATAAAAGAAAAGCCTAAAAAAGAAGAAAAAGTAAAAATAAAGCTGCCTTTGATTCCTGTTTTAAAGAAAACGGAAGAGAAAGTAGAAGTAAGGCAAGAAGAGATTAAATTCAAGCCAAGAAAAACTTATGCTCCATATGAGGCGCCGCCACTCACTATTTTATCAAACAAAACAGCAAAACCTGAAAGTGGAGATATTAAATTTAACTCAAATACAATTAAAAGAACATTGCATAACTTTGGAATCGCAGTTGAAATGGATGAAGTTAATGTTGGGCCAACCGTATCTCAATATACTTTAAAGCCAGCAGAAGGCGTTAAACTGTCTAAAATTACTAATTTATCCAATAATTTAGCGCTTGATTTAGCAACTCCTTCAATCAGAATTGAGGCTCCTATACCAGGAAGGTCGCTTGTTGGCATTGAGATTCCTAATAAAAAAAGAGTTCCTGTTGGTTTAAGAGAAATGCTTGCTGATAAGCAATTTAAAGAATCAGATTCCCCGCTTCTATTTGCTTTAGGAAAAGATGTAAGAGGAGATATTGTCTATACTGATTTAGCTGAAATGCCACACTTGCTTGTTGCAGGGACAACAGGTTCTGGAAAATCAATTTGTTTAAATTGCATTATTTTAAGCTTGATTTATCGAAATGGGCCTGATGATATGAAATTTGTAATGGTTGACCCTAAAAAAGTAGAGTTTCCAGTATATAATCCAGTTAACCACTTAATGTGTCCAGTGATTTCTACTCCCGATGAAACAATTATTGCTTTAAAATGGCTTGTAGGTGAAATGGAAAGAAGGTTTAATATTTTAAGAGATGCTGGAAACAGGGATATTTCAACATATAATAAATCATGGAAAGGCGGCATGGAGAAAATGCCATACATTGTTGTTATTATTGATGAATTAGCAGATCTTATGATGGCAAGAGGAAAAGAAATAGAGTCATATATTGTAAGATTGGCTCAAAAAGCAAGAGCTGTTGGAATTCATTTGATTCTAGCCACACAAAGGCCTTCAGTTGAAGTAATTACAGGTTTAATCAAAGCCAATATTTCAAGTAGAATTGGCCTTAAGGTTGCTTCACAGATTGATTCAAGAACGATGCTTGATTCTAGTGGAGCAGAAAAACTTTTAGGAAAAGGAGATTTATTATTCCTATCAAAAGAATCTTCTAATTTAAGGCGTATCCAGGGTCCGTTTGTTTCAGAAAATGAAATTAAAGATGTTGTGGGATGGATCGATGCAAAGAAAATTAAAGAAGAAGCAGAAAATCCTGAAGGATATTTAGAGCTTGAAAGGGAAGGAGACGAAAATTCTCTAAAAGCAGTTTTAGAAGAAGCCAATTCATCTCCAGAAGCTCAGATGGATCAATTTTTGTCGAACGAAGATCCTCTTTACAATCAAGCAAAGCAGATTGTGATTCAAACAAAAAAAGCATCTACTTCATTTCTTCAAAGAAAATTGGGAGTAGGCTATGCAAGAGCCGCTAGATTAATTGATGCATTAGAAGAGAGAGGAATTGTTGGACCGCAGGAGGGTTCAAGACAAAGAGAAGTTTATATTAAAGATGAAGAATAATATGCTATTTTCAAAAGATAAAAAACATGTTGAGAGGGAGCTTGACTCATTAAAGCAAAATGCCATCGAACGCTTTAAGTTTGGTATTAGGAGGATAAATAATGGAGAGGATCCAAGGCGGGTGGGAGAACTTGAGCTTGCAATAAAAGAGCTTAAAAACTATCAAGAGAATTTACAAATATCAAATGAGGAAATGCTCGAAATATTAAAGGCAAATAAAATATCTTTAGAGGATAGAGAGGTTAAGTCAGCTATTGAAAAAAGCTTTATAACAGAGTTTTCAAAAGCATTGGATATATGCAAATGGTACAAAGAAATAATGGGAGCAATGATAGGAGATAGAGTTTTAGATGAGCTAAAAGATAATTTTATAAGAGATTTGAAGTGGACTTCCAATTACAAAGAAATGATAGAAATGGGGGAACTTTCAGATGAATTTATCTTGTCTCCTGAAGTTAGGGAAGCTGCAAAAGAGAGATTTTTAGAATTAGTCAAGGAAGGAGATATGGAAGAAATTCGCGATTTTATTCAAATATTTAAGTTAGAAGATTTAGATTTTGCTAAAGAGGCAGCAGAGAATAGATTTGTTGATTTGGTAAGGGCATATAGGCTTGATGAAGCCGAAGATATTAAAGGCTTATTTGACATACAAAATGTTAAAGATCTATTGCCTGAACTTACGAAAATTTTTGAAGGAGAAGAATCTTAATTGTATAAAAATATTTTTTATGGTAGAGTAGGGATAATAAGAAATAAAAATAAATATTATGAATATATTTGAACAGCCAAAAACACCTGAACAATCAACAAATGAGCAAGCTTCGCAAGAAAAGATAGATAAAATAGCTGACGAAGCCAGCATTATTTTTAGAAATTTGAACGCAGGGCAGAAAGTTGATTTTATAAGGCGCGTTACGGGAAAAAATGAGGATGAAAAGCTAATTATTGAAATTCCTCAAGAAGAAAAAGAAATAGGAGGGGGCGTAAGCATGGGAGAAGAAGTAACATCTGCGTATAGGGATCATTTAGAGCAGAGGAATGAAAGGTAAAAATTGCAAAAGGAGGGCTTGACAAAGCCTTTTCTTTATTCTAAATTTTGTATAGTTCGAGGGCTTGCTATGAAGGTTGCAAGAGCCATAAAAGATGCGAAAATTTTTTTGAATGAGCATCCAATTTTTGGAGAAGAAGAAAGATTGAGAGCTGAGGCAGGAAAAGAAAAAATGGAGGAGATGTATAACTACTTATTGGCATCAAAACGCCTAGCAGAGGCTGAGCAAGTCAGGCAGGTGATTAGTGAATTAAACACAGCGTTATTTTACTATCATATTGCCTATGCATAGAATGGAGAAAACTCTGTTTTTTTGTTGATAAAATTACAAAATGTGCTATAAATATAGTTGTTCGTTTAAAATTAAATAAGATGGGCAATAACCTGAAGATTTGCGTCTTTAGATTATTGCCCGATCTTTTTAGGGCAATTATTGCAAGGAGTTAGTTTTATGAGAAACGGAACTATAGCGATCTCTTCTCCAGAAGGACTGCAGTTTGCAAAAGAACGGAATTTTTCAACTGTTGTCAAAGACAAGAGATTCTCAGGTTGCAACTTTGTAGCAACCGCGCATGAGCTTGGACTTACTCCAATTGGGTTTAGTCCAGAGAGAGATGTTCTTTGCGTTTTGAAAGAGTATAAAAAGGAGGTGCAAAATTTTTAAAGGCACCTCTCGAATTCAACTTTAAAAGGGTTGTTTTTTATTACAGAAAATTCCTTGCTTTTGAGAATGATAACAGGTATAATTGTGATAATAGAAACTAAAACTAAAATACTATGGCCAAAAAAAAGAAGGAGGAAAATATAAATACTAAGATAAACCTTGAAGAAGCTATTGCAGAAATTCGAGATAGTTTTGGAGAGGGTGCAATAATGAAGTTAAAAGACGTAAGAAAGGTTGATGTTGATGTTATTCCAACCGGATCTTTAACAACAGATTTAGCATTGGGAGTTATGGGAGTTCCAAGAGGAAGAATTATTGAAATATACGGAGGAGAAAGCACAGGAAAAACAACATTGTCTTTAAGTATTATTGCGGAAGCTCAGAGAAAAGGCGGTGTTGCAGCTTTTATTGATGCCGAGCATGCACTAGATCCTGATTATGCGAAAAGGATAGGCGTAAATGTAGATGATCTTCTAATTGCTCAACCCGATTCAGGAGAGCAGGCTCTTCAAATTGTAGAAAAGCTTGTGAGGTCGGAGGATGTTGATGTAATAGTTGTTGATTCAGTAGCAGCCCTTGTTCCAAAAGCTGAAGTTGCAGGAGAAGTAGGAGATCAGCAAATTGGCCTTCAGGCAAGATTAATGTCTCAAGCACTTCGAAAATTATCTTCTGTAATTTCGAAAACAAATACAATTGTAATATTCTTAAATCAAACAAGAATGAAGATCGGAGTTATGTTTGGAAATCCCGAAACAACTCCAGGAGGATTAGCTCTTAAGTTTTATGCTTCTGTAAGATTAGAATTAAGGCGCATTGCTCAGATTAAGCAGGGAGAAGCTATAGTAGGTTCTAGGATCAAAGTTAAAGTAGTTAAGAATAAAGTGGCTGCGCCATTTCAAACAGCAGAATTTGATATTTATTATGACGAAGGAATTTCAAGGGAATCAGAACTTTTGAATTTAGCGGTTGCAGAAGAAATCGTTAAAAAGACTGGAGCACATTTTAGTTATGGAGATAGTAAATTAGGGCATGGAGGGGAGCAATCAAAAAAATTCTTAAAAGAAAATCCAAAGATATTTGAAGAAATCAAGAAAGAAGTTTTAAAGAAAATTAAAGAGGAGGCATAAAAAACGGCTCCCATTAGGGAGCCTCGGAGCCCGAAGGCGTTATTAAAACTATTCAGGAACGTAAGGCATTAAAGCTAGGAATCTTGCTCTTTTAATTGCAAGAGCAGTTTGTCTTTGATGCTTGGCGCAAAGTCCTGTTTTTTTTCTGCCCTTAACCTTGCTCGCTCTTGAAATATAATTTTGAAGAATGTTGGTATCCTTAAAATCAATCTCTCTTATATTCTTTTTACAAAAATAACAATTGTTCATAATGTTTCTTCTTTTAAAATGGTATATCTTTAATATCAATTTCGTCTTCATCGATTACTGGAAGTTCTTCATCGATTTCTTCTTTTTGTTTTTTTGGTTTATCACTAATTCCTGCTGCCTTATTAGGCTTTGGTCCTAATTGTATATTTTCAGCTATAATTTCAGTTGTATATCTCTTCTTTCCTTCCTTGTCTTCCCAAGAACGGTTTTGAATTCTTCCTTCAATTAAAAGAAGAGAACCTTTAGTTGCATAGCTGCTTGCAATTTCAGCCAATCTTTCCCACAAAATAATATTATGGAAGTTTGTTTCTTCTTTTTTGCTTCCATCTTGCCCTTTCCAAATTCTGCTTGTTGCAAGAGATAATTTGCAAACTTTTCTTCCTGATTGGGTAGATTGAATTTCTGGAACGTTTGCCACCCTGCCTATTAAGAAAACTTTATTTAAATTCATGTTAAAGAAAATTTATTATTTATGCTTCTTCTTTTAATAATTCTTCTACTTTTTGATCTACTTTTTCTAAGTTCTCTTCTTCAGGAGCGTCTTTTCTAGTTCTTTTTACCTTTTCGTGAATTTCTTTTTTAGATAAAATCAAGTATCTTAAAACTTCTTTCTTATCTTTTAATATTTTTTCAATATTAGCTAAAACCTCTTTTTTACTGTCTCCTTTTGGTGTTAAAAAGAAAACTGTAAGCCATGCTTCGTTTTCTCCTTGAACAGAATAAGCTAATCTTCTTCTTTTAAAATCAATTTCTCCAAAAATGTCTCCAAATTCTTTGAATTGAGAAACTAGATCTTCGCTAAAAGTCTTTACTTTTTCTTCTCCTAAGTCAGCTGTTATTAATAAGTTAAACTCGTAAAAATTCATAATCTTTAATTCTTAATCTATATTGGTAAATATAGCAACTTTATTGTAATTGGTCAAGTATTTTGCTATAATGCGCTTAATATGAATAATCAAAACAATAAATCTTTCACCTTAATCGAGGTTTTAGTAGTAGTAATTATTATTGGAGCTATGGCTGCCATAATATTAGTCAATACAAATGATGCTTTAGAAAATAAACAAAGGCTTGAGGTTTTGAATTTTTCGGAAGGTCTAAAATCTAAAAATGTGAATTCCCTTGTTTCTGAATGGACATTTGATGGGCCTACTCCTGCGGGTTCAGCAGCCACAAATGCTGATGTTAAGGATTCGTGGGGGTATAATGATGGTGATGTCACGGGACATGCGCCTACGGTAAGAGAAAGTGAAGATTGTGTTTCTGGAAATTGTTTGAATTTTGATGGGAATGATTATATTGATTGCGGAAGGGATGTTAGTCTAGATATTACAGGAAACATGACCGTTGGTGTGTGGATAAAGCCCAATAGTGTTACAAGTTATAAAATGATTGCGACTAAATCGGGGGGAACTATCTCAGAGACGCAATGGGAGATTAGGACATATACCGATAGAGTAGAGTTTCTCGCTTCTAATGGAATAAATAACCCCTATATTGCCTATAAGGCTGGTTTATCAATAGGCACATGGCATTACGCTGTTGGAATTTTAAAAAATAATGTTTTTTCTGTTTATTTGAACGGAGTCAAGGGAGTGGATGCGACATTGCAAGGAACTCAAACGACAACAGATTATTCAACAAAGATAGGGACAAGAAAGGATGCTACCGAACTCAATTATAATTTTAACGGTTTAATAGATGATTTAAGAATATACAATGCTGCACTATCATCATCACAAATCGAACAAAATTACATTGCAGGATTAAATCTGTTGCTTAAAAATGGAGCAATTTCAAAAGAAGAATACAGTCAAAGAATACTAAATATAGCGCAAAATGACTAATATATTCAAAGCTTACGATATAAGAGGAATTTATGGCGAGAATATTGATAAAGATGTAGCATACAAATTAGGCCGCTCCTTTGTTATCTTTCTTAAAAAGAGACATCCAAAGATAGCTATTGGAAGGGATAATAGATTGTCATCGCCAGAACTATTTCAATATTTGAAAAAAGGAATTATCGACCAAGGCGGAATAGTTATTGATATTGGTTTATCAACAACCCCAATGTTATACTTTGGAAGTTGTTTTTTAAAAACTGATGGAGGAATTATGATTACAGCAAGCCACAATCCAAAAGAATATAATGGATTTAAACTTGTTTCGAAAAATGCCATGCCAATAGGGGAGAATAGCGGACTAAAAGAAATTGAAAAGATATACAATAGCTTAGATAACAAATTAAAGAAAGGAGGCGAATCAATTAAGAAAAATATCTTAAAAGAGTATATTAAATTTATAGAACAAGGCTTTAATTTAAAGGATTTTGATTTTAAAATTGGAATTGATACTGCAAATGCGGTTCCAGGCATATTAGTAGATAAAATAAAGACAAACTTAAAGATTTATCATATTAATAAAGAGCTTGATCCTGAATTTAAAAGTCATGAGCCAGATCCACTTCAAAAAAAGAATTTAAAACAATTACAAAATTTGATTAAAGAAAAAAAACTTGATTTAGGAATTGCATTTGATGGAGATGGAGACAGAGTTGTGTTTTTAGATGAAAATGGAAAAGTCATTCCTTCAGATATTATTTTAGCATTAATTGCTGATGTTTTAGGAAAAAAAGTGCTTTATGATTTAAGGTGTTCTAATATTATTTCTGAAATTATGGGAGACAAAGCATATATGAGCAGAGTAGGACATTCTTTTATTAAAAAAACAATGAAAGAAAAGAATCTTTATTTAGGGGGAGAATATTCAGGCCATTTCTATTTAAATGACAAATATTGTTTTGAAGCACCATTTTTCTTTTTATTTAATGTTTTAGAACAAATGAAATTGTCTTCTAAGAAATTGTCAGAGTTGATTAAACCATATCAAAAATATTATCACTCAGGGGAAATCAATTTCAAAGTTGAGAATAAGGATAAAGTAATTAAAGGAATAGAAGAAAATTATAAAGAAGGGAAGAAAACTAAAATAGACGGAATTAGAATAGACTTTGAAGACTTTTGGTTTTT
>JAQVLF010000068.1 GCA_028704295.1 Minisyncoccota bacterium
AATTTGAATGCTGTCCCAATTAGTATTTTTTGTAATTAATTCTTCTTTATTATTCTCTAAGTTATAGAAATAAAAGCCTGTTTCTTTTTTAATAATAAATCCTTTTTCAGTTTTATAAACATCTAAAACATTTTCTAAATTCAGTGTTTTTTCGTAAGTATTTCTAAATAAAACAATGTCAATCTCGCTTACTTTTTTAGGAAATATCCCAAGATTTTTTTCCCAAGATTGATATCCATCTTTATTAATCTTCACATTATATTCTTTAGGAGTTAAATTTTGAATCAAAATAGATTTTGAAAAATTAGACGTTCTATATGCTTTCTTATCATTAACTATGATATTTGTTTCCCCTGGATTAGTTTTAATAAAAAAGCCACCAGTCTCAAGTATTTCACCAGTTTCAAAATCGAATCTGTAGCCTTCTGAATAAAGCACAATAGAGGGTGCTATTATTGAAAAAGCAAAAGCTAAGATAAAAAATAATATGGTTCTTGATTTCTTTGACATTGATTTAACTATATACTAAAACGGCTTAAAATCAATACTTGTCAATTGCTTTTTTATTAGCTATGATAAAATCATGAAAATAGGTATTGATTTGGGAACAAAGAATTCACTTGTGTTTATAAGGGGAAAGGGCGTTGTTCTAGATGAACCATCGGTAGTTGCTGTTTCGCTTCAGGAGAATCAGATTTTAGCAGTTGGGGCAGAAGCAAAGGAAATGATTGGAAGAACTCCCGATGTAATTAGGGTATATAGGCCGCTTAAAGACGGGGTAATTGCTAATTCTAGAATAACTCAGGCAATGATTAAATATTTTATTTCTAAAGTAAATACAGGCTTTAATAGATTTATCAAGCCCGAGCTTTTAATTGGTGTTCCCGCAGGAATTAGTTCAACTGAAAAAAGAGCAGTTATTCAATCAGGAATTATTGCAGGAGCAAGAGATGTGTTTGTTGCAAAAGAGCCTGTTTTATCAGCCATTGGCGCTGGAATTCCTATTAATTCAGCTTCGGGGCATATGATTGTAGATATTGGAGGAGGAACAGCCGAAGTTGCGGTAATATCATTAGGAGGAATTGTCACATCTGAATCTTTAAGAGTTGCAGGAGATATTTTGGATAATTGTGTCACTGATTATATTAAAGAAAAACACAATCTAGCTATTGGAGACCAGACTGCTGAAGGCATAAAGATAAAAATAGGAACGGCTTTACCCGAGTCAAAAGAAGAAATAATGGAGATTAGAGGAAGAGATTTGCAAACAGGGCTTCCAAGGATGATAAAAATTTCTTCAAACGAAATATGTGAAGCAATAGAAGATCCACTAGATGATATTATAGTATGCATTAAAAGTGTTTTAAGAGAAACTCCTCCAGAATTAGCTGGAGATATTATGGATAAAGGCATGGTTATTGCAGGAGGAGGGGCATGCCTTAAAAATATTGCCACTTTAATCTCTCAAAAAACAGGCGTGCCATGTTTTATTGCAGAAGATCCATTAAAATGTGTTGTAAAGGGCACTGGCGCGGTTTTAGATAATCTCGATGTTTATAAAAAGTCTTTAATGGCTAAAAAATAATATGGAAAAAGAAAAATTTATCATTCACGGAAAAGAAAAGCTTAAGGGAGAACTTGAAGTCGGGGGAGCAAAAAATGCAACTTTCTCTATTCTGGCCGCCTCTATTTTGACAAATGAAGATGTTATTATAGATAATATTCCTTTAATTGAAGATGTGCTTCGCATGATTGAGATCCTAGAGGGCATGGGGGCAAAAGTAGAGTGGATAAATAAAAGAAAGGTATTGATTAACACAAAAAACATTGATCCTAATAAAATAGATAAAAAGAAAGTTTTAAAATTCAGAGGTTCAGTATTGCTTTTTGGACCGCTTTTAGCAAGATTCTCTAAAATGAGCTTGCCAAAACCAGGAGGATGCATTATTGGAGTAAGGCCTATTGATACTCATTTGGATGCATTTAAAGACTTAGATATGAAGGTTGGAGAAGAAGAGTATAATATTACGATTGAAACTGATCACAAAACAAAAAGAAAAACAATTATTTTAAATGAAATCAGTGTGACAGCTACAGAAAATGTTCTTTTGTTTGCTGCTTTAAACGAAGGGACAATCACTCTTAAAATGGCTGACATGGATTATCCATCTCATGAACTTATCAAGGTTTTAAGAAAGATGGGAGTTCAGATTGAAGTAGGTTTTCATGTGATAAGAATTACTGGAAAAAAAGAATTGAATGGATTTGAACACAAAATAATGTATGATCCAATTGAAGCGGGAACATACATTGTGCTTGCAGCAACTACGAAAGGAGATATTACTGTCAAGAATGTAGAATTAAAATATTTGGATTTTTCTTTAAAAATATTAAAAAACGCAGGAATCTCCATAAAAATAGGAAAGCAGGACGAAGAAGGTGTTGCTTCTATTAAGATTGCTCCGTGGGAAAAAATTGAGATTGACAGAGTTCAAAGCCTGCCTTTTCCAGGACTTCCCTCAGATCTCTTGCCATTGTTTGGGGTTTTAGCAAGCCAAGCACAAGGCGCAACAGTTATTCACGATCCCTTATACGATGGAAGATTAGAATATTTAAAAGG
>JAQVLF010000026.1 GCA_028704295.1 Minisyncoccota bacterium
TCATATGCAATAATAATATTCTTGCCTTTAATACCTTTTAATTGTTTTTTTATTACTTCCTTTCTATCTTCTCCTAATTTTTCTCCAATGCACAAAATTGGCTTTAAATTATTCTTTAAACAAGCCTCAACTTTTTTACTAATTTCTAAATCAGTTTCATTTAAAATGTTTCTTCTTTCAGAATGTCCAATAATAATATACTTGCAGCCCAGGTCTTTAAGCATTTTAGGAGATATTTCTCCAGTATATGCTCCTTCATTTTCATAAAAACAGTTTTGAGCACCTAAAATATAGTTTTGTCCTTTTCTCAAATATGTAAAAGGAGGACATAAAATAACTGTGTTTTGTGTTTTAATATCAAAAGCAGAAAAGAGATTTTCTGCTTTTTTAAAAGATGTTGGATTCATCTTGAAATTCCCCACAATAATTTTCTTCATATACTAATAATTCCTAAAGTTAGTAATGTAACGATTAATCCTGCAATTAAAAGTCCTATAAAAATTAAACCTACTGCTCTTAATTTTGGAATGTTGAAAACAAAAGCACAAAGAGAAGCCGTCCATGCACCAGTAAGAGGAAGTGGAATTGCAACTAAAATAACTAATGCCACGTCTCTATAAATTTCAAACTTTCTTGAGTGTCTTCTTTTTGTTAACTCTAATACAAAATTAAATATTTTTCTAAATATTGTAAAATGTTTTGGCAAAAGATTAAACAATCCCTCTATTAAATAAAGTAAAATAAAGGAAACTAAGGTATTTCCTAAAACTGAAACTAAAAATACCTGCCAAATAGGAAGATTGTAATATGCTATTCCAAGCGGAATAGACCCCCTAAGTTCAGCTATAGGAGCCATTGAAAATAAAAAAACTTCTAATAAATGATTCATGGTAAACTCATTATATCATGCAATAAAAAAAAGTGCTACCTACTAACATTCGCTAGACAAGCAACACTCTTACGCGTCTCAAGTATTGCATCATACGCAATACTCTTGATGACGCTACTCACCATCCAATTACACTTCTCGTAATGATCGTCTTTTTCCGCGATTCTGTAGATAATATAATTATTTACTTCGCGAGAAAAAACTTTCATGCAGTGTATATCTGCTGGATATTCAACTAGATTGAGAAGCTCATCATGAGAGATATAAATTCCCTTGCTTTCAAGAGAACTTATAAGCACCCCTACCTCTTGCTCAACCCTCTTCTCATTTTTCATCCTTGTTCTCAATGATCGATCTATTACGATCGGTAAGTCAATGCCATCGCTTGCTTGAGATTGGTCTCTAGCTTCCCCAACTAGTTCGGCCTTCATCATAATGATGCACTGATAATTATTTTAGCATTTGCTTTTATTATTGTAAAATTTTTATTTGTTTGACAAAATAGTTTTAATGACTAACAAATATATGAATAATTTTGGTTCCTCCGGGAACAGCAGCAAACCTTAAGTAAGTGAACTAGCTCAAAGTTGACTAGTCAGTCAAAACTCTGGAACCATCCTCTACTACAGCCACCATATCTTCGAAATGGGCTGATATGGATTTGTCTTTTGTTTCATATGTAAAACCATTTTTAGATAACTTAATATGATAATCTCCCAAAGATAACATAGGCTCTAAACATAAAACCATTCCAGCTTCTAATTTAATTCCTCTATGCCTTTGTCCGTAATTTAAAACATCAGGCTGTTCATGTAAATCTTTTCCTATACCATGTCCGCATAATTCTCGCATAACAGCAAAACCCTGTTTTTCAGCATATCTTTGCATTGTTTCACCTAGATCTCCTAAAGTAATTCCTGGCCTTATCTTTTTAATGCCAATTTTAAGCATTTTTCTTGTTGTATTAACAAGTCTTTTTATCTCTGTATCCGCTTCTCCAATAATGTATGTTCTTGCCATATCTGTGTGAAACCCATTTAAAATGTTAGGATAAAGTTTTTTATCAAAATCATTTCCTAAAATAGTCTCTAACTTGAAAAATATTCCAAAATCTAATGTAAACACATCCCCATCTTTTAATTCTCTATTAGATGGAAGTCCGTGCACAATTTCTTCATTTAAAGATGCGCAAATGCAAAAAGGGAACCCATTTTGCCCTTTAAAGCTTGGCTTCCCTTTGAAATTTCTAATTATCTTTTCTGCCTTTCTTTCTATTTCTATTGTTTTAATACCGGGTTTTATCATTATGCTTAAATCGTCAAAAACCTGCTTTAAAACATGTCCTCCCATTGCCATTACCTCTATTTCTTCTTTTGTTTTTATAGGAATCATAATCCTAATTTTTGCTTAATTTCCTTGTATACGTCTTCAACAGACTGCTCACCATTAATTCTAATAACCTTTCCTTTTTCTTCAAAAAACTCTATAGATGGTTCAACAAATTCTTTGTACCATTCTAATCTTTTTCTAATACCTTCTTCTGTATCATCTGACCTTCCCTCAAGCTCTCCTCTTTTAAGAAGCCTTCTTAGAACTTCTTCGTCTGAAATATCAATTACAATGACTTTGTAATCATCTAGCCACTCATACCAATCCATTGCTTCTTCAATCATTCTTGCTTCTAAGGGCTTTCTTGGAGCTCCATCAATTACAATTCCACTGCCGATTCCTTCATTTTTAATATTTTCAAATTCATCTATACAAAGTTTAAAAACAATAGAAGATGGAGATATTCCACCAACATCAATAACAGAAGCTACTTTATTTCCAGTAAAATCATGAGTTTCTTTTCTTTTTCTTAAAAGGTCTCCGCTTCCAACATATTTAAATCCAAATTCATCTCGGAGGAGCTTAACTTGAGTGCCTTTTCCTGCACCAGATTTACCAATTATAGACAACACTAATGGTTTTTCCGTATCCATAAAAACAAAAACTTGCTAAAAATATACTATGTCTTTAACAAGCCAATTATATTAATTATTTATCATATTCTCTCATTTCTAATTGAGCGTCAATCTGCTTCATTGTATCCAAAACAACACTAACAATAATTAGGAGCGCTGTTCCACCAATCATAAATGAGAACTGCTGAATTCCTGTTAATCCTTGTACAATCAAAGGCATTATAGCGATAAAGCCTAAAAATGTAGCACCAATAACTAAAAGCTTATTTAAAACTGATTGCAAATATTCTTGTGTTGCTTCCCCTGGTCTTACTCCTGGAATAAACCCACCCATTTTCTGCAAATTAGATGAAATATTTTTAGGATCAAATGTAACTGCTGTATAGAAGAATGTAAATATAAAGACTAGAATAAAGTATAATCCTCCATAAATCCAATTATTTGTAAATAAATTTGCCAGCCAATCAATGTTCAAAAATGTTCCAAACATGTTTGGAAGCATTAAGAGCGACAATGCAAAAATAATTGGAATAACTCCTGCTGGATTTAATGTCATTGGAAGATATGTTGAAACTCCTCCATACATTTTGCTGCCTCTTACTCTTTTAGCGTAAGATACTGGAATATTTCTTCTTCCTTCGTTAACTAAAACCACTGCACCAATAATAAATATAGATACTAATGCGAAAGCAATATATGATATTAATTGAGAAGGATCATATGTAAAGAAAATCTGTCTAATATTATTTGGAACGTCTGCTACGATACCTGCAAAAATCAAAAGCGATACTCCATTTCCAATTCCTTTTTCTGAAATAAGTTCACCTATCCACATTAAAATGACTGTACCTCCTGTAATAGCTAAGATTGATGTTAGCATTTCAAAACCACTCATGGAAGCAATTAATCCTTGAGTTTTTAAAAACATTAACATTGCATAACTTTGAAGGGCTGCGAAAAATGGCGTAGCCAATCTTGCATATTGGTTGAATTTCTGTCTTCCTTGCTCCCCTTCCTCCTTATACAATTTCTCCAAACTAGGAAAAATCATTGTTAAAAGCTGCATAATAATGGTTGCTGTAATATATGGCCCCAAGCCAAGCATTGCAATAGAAACTTTATCTAACGCACCCCCCGTAAACAAGTTTAACATTCCAAAAAATTGATTCATAGCAAAAAATTCCTGAATCTTAGATAAGTCCATTCCAGGAATTGGAATATTTGCCATTAATCTAAATACTGCAAACATTAGTAAAACAAAAATAATTTTGCTTCTTAATTCTTTTGTTTTAAAAATTTGAGCTATTTTATGAAACATATTATTTTACTTGTCCACTCTTACTCTCAATAATCTCTTTTGCCTTTGCTGAAACTTTACATCTTTCAATAATAAAAGATTTTGTTATATCCCCTTTGGCTAAAATTTTAACCTTTGGAGATGATCCTTCAGTTCCCTTGATCAAATTCTTTTCAATTAAACTCTTAGGAGAAATAACATCTCCTGATTCAAAGTTTTTTTCTAAATCATTCAAATCAAAAGTAATAACTGTTTTTCCTTGAATACCAAATCTATATCCTCTTAATTTGTGATACTTTTTTATCCACTCCTTAACTAAAGGCTGGAATCTTGTACCTGCTCTTGAATGCTGCCCTTTTGAACCTTTTCCAGAGAAAGTGCCTTTTTTTCCTCCTCTTCCAATTCTCTTAGCCTTTTTAAAACTTGTTTTTGGTTTTAATTCGTGTATTTGCATAATCTTTTTCTTAAACTTGCTCTGCTAAAAGTTCAAAAGCTTTTATTGTTGCCTTTGCATTATTAAGTTTGTTTGTTGATCTACTTAATATCTTTGAAGAAATATCTTGAATTCCGGCTAATTGGCACAATGTTCTCACTGTTCCTCCTGCTACAAGGCCTTTTCCTTTTTTTTGTGGCTTTAATAGAACAACTGAAGGACCGAATTTAGCCTCAACTTCGTGATCAATTGTACCTTCTTTTGTAATTGGAATCTCCATTAAATTCTTTTTAGCAACCTTTGTAGCCTTATCAATTGCTTGAGTTACATCTAACCCTTTAGATACTCCAAGACCAATCTTTCCTTTCTTGTCTCCAACTACAATAATAGCTCTAAAACGAAGCTGTTTTCCTCCTGCAGTTACTCTTGTAACTCTTGTTAAGTCTAAAAGTCTTGATTCAAACTCATCCTGAGGTTTATTAAATTGTTTATTGTTTTGTTCTTTCTTAATCATAGTTTAGAATTTTAATCCTCCTTTTCTTAAAGCCTCTGCTAATGCTTTAACTCTTCCATGATACTTAAATCCGCCTCTATCAAATACAATTGAGTCAATCTTTTTTTCTTGTGCATTTTTTGCCATCATTTCCCCAACTTTCTCTGATCTTTCAGTTTTTGTACCTTTTAAATCCTTATCAGTAACACGCATCAATGTAACGCCTTTTTCATCATTAATTAAGCTTGCATAAATATGCTGGTTAGATCTTTCAACCAAAACTCTAGGTCTTTTTTCTGTTCCAAAAACCCTGCTCCTTATTTTTTTGTGTCTTTTTATTCTTTTTGCTATATCCATATTATTTTAAAGATTAACCTACGGCTTTTTTACCTAATTTCTTCCTTACAGTTTCACCTTCATATCTAATACCCTTGCCCTTGTATGGTTCAGGCTTTCTTATCTTTCTAATAGAAGATGCTGTTTGCCCTACTAATTCTTTATCAATTCCTCCTACAGTAATGCTTGTCTTATCTGCTTCAAACGTTATTCCTTGAGGCGCTTCTACCTTGACAGGATGACTAAAACCAATGTCTAATACTAAATCTTTTCCTTGTACATTTGCTTTATAACCGACTCCAACAAGCTCTAGCTTTTTTGAAAAGCCTTTTGTAACTCCCTCTATCATATTTGAGATAAGGGTTCTTTGAAGTCCCCAAAAAGCATTTGTCTTAAGTTCATTATCTTTAGGAACAATAATAATTTGATTATCATCAATTTTTGTATCAAGTGAATCAATTAAAGATCTTTTAAGCTCTCCTTTTTGACCCTTTACAAAAATTGTATTTCCCTCAATCCTAACTTCTACTCCTGCTTCAATTTTAATTGGCTTTTTTCCGATTCTAGACATATCATTAATAAACTTCACAAATTATTTCTCCTCCGACTTTTTTAAATCTAGCTTCTTTTCCACTCATAACACCTCTTGATGTTGATAAAATATTAATTCCGTAACCTGATTTAACCTTTTTAATATCAGAAGCTTTTACATATATTCTTTGGCCTTGCTTTGAAGCTTTTCTAATTTTTGAAATCATTGGAACACCATTTTCTTTATACTTCAAATCAATAATTATTTTCTTGCCCGGTACTCTTCCTTTTTTTTCGACATTCAAAATATAGCCCTCTTTTTTTAAGGCCTCTAATATTTCTAATTTAAAATTAGAATAAGGAACACTGATTTGTTTCTTTGAAACAATCTGTGCATTATTTATTGCTGTTAACATATCTGCTACTGTGTCCATAATATTCAAAATTACCAACTACTCTTTTTAACGCCAGGGATTTCACCCTTATTAGCCATTTCTCTAAAACAAATCCTGCATAATCCAAACTTTCTTATAAGTCCTCTATTTCTTCCACACTTAAAACATCTTCTAGTTATTCTTGTAGAAAATTTAGGTTTCTTTTCTGATTTTGCTATTGATGATTTCTTTGCCATAAAATATATTTAACTTTTTCTTAAAGGAAAGTCAAGTAGTCTTAATAATTCTTCTGCTTCTTCTCTTGTCTTTGCTCCTGTCACAACCGTAATTTCAATTCCAAAAAGATAATTTGCTTTTTCAGGTGAAATTTCTGGAAAAGCAATATGTTCTTTAAGTCCAAAGTTTAAATTTCCATTCTGATCAATTCCGCTTAGCTTAATTCCTCTAAAGTCTCTTGTTCTTGGAAGCACAACATTGATTAATTTATCTAAAAAGTCATACATCTTTTTTCCTCTTAAAGTAACTTTAGCACCAATTATATTTCCCTCTCTTGTCTTAAAAGTCGCTATTGATTTTTTTGCTTCTGTTAAAACTGGCCTTTGCCCTCCTAATTCTTCTAATTGCTTTATAATGTATTCTTCGAACTTTCTTTTTTCGTCATTTGTCTTTTGAGAAACAATTCTTCCAAAACCAGTGTTGATTACAACCTTCTCAATCTTTGGTACAGCCATTACATTTGAATAAGAAAATTTCTTTATCATCTCGCTCTTTGCTTCTTTTTGATATTTTTCTTTAATCATATTTCTTTATTACACTTTTTACACACTCTCACCTTCTTTCCATCTTTTGAAAGTGTATAGCCTAATCTTGTTTTCTTTGAACATTTGGGACAAATTACTTGAACATTCGAAACATTTATTGGCCTTTCTATTTCAATAACTTGGCCTTTTTCACCTTGCCTTCTTGGCTTTATGTGTTTTTTAACAATATTTACTTTTTCTACAATAACTCTGCCTTCCTTAGGAAGCGCTTTTACTACCTTTCCTTTCTTATCCTTGTAATTTCCTGCAATAATGATAACTTGATCTCCTTTTTTGATGTTCATATTTTTATACTAATTCTTTAGTCATTGTTGATATCTTTTCAAAACCTTGTTCTCTCACTTCTCTTGCAACTGGCCCTAAAATTCTAGTTCCTTTTGGTTCTTTTGTTTTTGCATCTAAAATCACAACAGCATTGTCGTCAAACCTAATGTATGAACCGTCAGCTCTTTTCTTAGGCTGTCTTTGCCTTATAATAACCGCTCTTACAACTTGGTGTTTTTTGACAACCTTTCTTGGTTCTGCTGTTTTTACTGCACAAACAATAATATCTCCAACTTGAGCATATCTTTTTCTTGTTCCTCCAATTGGCCTAATACATAAAACTGTTTTTGCACCTGAATTGTCTGCTACTTTTAATCTTGATTCTGGCTGTATCATATTTTTGTATCTTTAACTACTTCCCATTTCTTATCTTTAGAAATAGGAGTGCATTCTCTTATTGTTACAGTATCCCCAATTTTTAAATCTGTTCCTTCATTATGGGCTTTATACTTCTTGTGACTCTTGAATCTTTTCTTGTATATTGGATGTTCTTTTATTGTTTCAACCTTAACCACAACAGTCTTCTGCATTTTATCTGAAACAACTTTTCCTGTTAATTCTCTTTTTGACATATTATTTAGTATTTATAATAGTTAAGATTCTTGCAATATCTTTCTTTGCCTCTTTTAATTCCTTGATATTCTTTACTTTCTCACTTGCTAAGTTAATTCTCATTTCATGCAAACTCTTCCTCCTCTCTTCAAGATTTTCAAATAATTCTTCTTTATTTAATTTTTGTAATTCTTGAATTTTCATATCTCTTTTTTAACAAATTTAACCTTAACTGGAAGCTTATCGCCGCACTTTCTAAATGCTTCTCTTGCATCAGTTTCAGGAACTCCTTCTAACTCAAGCAGAATTCTACCTGGCTTGACTACTGCAACATAATGATCTGGATTACCTTTTCCTCCACCCATTGGAACTTCAGCACCTTTCTTAGTAATGACTTTGTCAGGAAATATTCTAATCCACATCTTTCCAGTCTTTTTAATATATCTAATAATTACTCTTCTGCAAGCTTCCAATTGATTTGAAGTTATCCAAGCAGGACCCATAGCTTTTAATCCAAAAGTTCCAAAAGAAATTTGAGTTCCACTATCACAAAACATTCTATTTCTGCTCCTGCCTTTCATGTGTTTTCTGTATTTTGTCTTTTTTGGTATAAACATATTCTTTATTATTTGTCAAATTTTTCTCCTTTGTATAACCAAACCTTGATTCCAATTACTCCATAAGTACAAATTGCTATTCTAAATGAATAATCAATATCTGCCCTTATTGTATTTCTTGGAAGCCTGCCTGCTTCTGCTCTTTCCTTTCTTGCAATCTGAACACCGTCCAATCTTCCCGAAACCTCAATCTTAACTCCCTCCACTTCTTTATTAGCCATTGCTTTTTCAACAGCTTGCTTAATTGTTTTTCTAAAAGGTGTTCTCTTTTCTATCCTTTGTGCAATCCATTCAGAAACAAGTGTAGCTGATGTCCAAGGATTCTTAACTTCCTTGATTTCTAACTTTAATTTCTTTTCTAATTCAACTCTTTCCTTTTGATTAAATTTCATTTCTTTTGAAACAATCTTTAAAAGGTCCTTATTTAGCTTATCAACTCCTTCTCCTCCTCTTCCAATAATTAATCCTGGTCTTGATGTGTGAATAACGACACTTGTCTTGTTTGGAAGCCTATTTATTTCGATTTTTTCAACAGAAAGATCTTTTAATCTTGAATTTAAGAAACTTCTAATTACAAAATCCTCCTTTAATATTCTTTTAAAGTTTCTTTCATAAAAACCTCTGGACAACCAATCCTTTGTTTCCTTTATTCTAAATACTTTTGGATGCACTTTATGACTCATGTTTCTTTTCTTTTACCTTTTTATTTTTCTTTTCTTCCTTTACTTTATCTAATTCAATTTCAATATGTGAAGTTCTTTTATTTATTCTATGAGCAGTTCCCCTTGCTCTTGGCATAATTCTCTTATATATCGGTCCTTCATTTACTACTACTTTTGAGATAAATAAAGTATTTGCTTTCAATCCATCAATGATTTCCGCGTTGGCTACTGCTGAATTTAATAACTTAAGCATTGGATCAGCAGTTTTCTTGTGCACGAATTTCAAGACTGCTTGAGCTTCCTCAACCTGTTTGCCTCTTATCAGATCTGCTACTAATCTTCCCTTCCTTGCAGATACTCTAAAATTGCTTAACTTTGCTTTATACATATTTCTTAACTTTTATCAATTTGCTTTTGTAATTTACCTCCGTGCTTGATGAATTTTGTTGTAGGAGCAAATTCTCCTAATTTGTGTCCTATCATATCTTCTTCAATTCTAACAGAAATATGTTCTTTTCCATTGTGCACCCCAAAAGTAAATCCAATCATTTCAGGAACAATAGTCGAAGATCTTGACCAAGTTTTAATAATTGTCGCATCGCCTAGCTTGACCTTTGACATTTTCTTCATTAATTTTTCATCAATATATGGACCTTTTTTAAGACTTCTTGTCATAACTTTTTATTTCTTATTTTTTCTCCTGCTAATAATTAACTTATTTGACCACTTTTTGCTCCTTGTTTTAACTCCGAGAGCATGCTTGCCCCAAGGAGTTTTTGGATATTTAAGTCCAATAGGAGCTCTACCTTCTCCTCCGCCATGCGGATGATCTACTGGATTCATAGCACTGCCTCTAACAGTTGGCCTTACACCTTTTCTTCTTGATCTTCCTGCTTTTCCTAATTCAATAAATTTATGCTCATGATTTGAAACTATACCAATAGAAGCATAGCTTTCGCTCTTAATCTTTCTAATTTCAGAAGAAGGCATTTTTAAAAGTGTATATCCTTCATCATGAGCCATAACAACTGCATTTGAACCAGCTGATCTTGC
>JAQVLF010000069.1 GCA_028704295.1 Minisyncoccota bacterium
TCTTTTTTCTTTGAATTTATTTAATTCTAAGATAAGTACATCCGCTAAATCTTCTTTAAATTCAGCGTAGTTTTTACCTTTATATTCTTTTTCTAAATCTTTTATGCTTTTATCTGAAAAAGCAGAATAAATGGATAAAAGATTAGATATTCCTTTTTTATTCTCCTCATCAAATTTTATTTCCTTTTCTAAATCAGTTGTGGAAGATATGATTTTCTTTCTAATGCTTTCTTTATCTTCAAATAAAGTGATACATCCCTTTTGATCCCCTGACTTAGACATTTTTTTTGAAGGGTCTTTTAAGGACATAATCTTAGCTTGCTTTTGAGGAATCAATGGTTTTGGCAAAGGAAAGGTTTTCCCATATGATTTATTAAATTTTTCTGCTAAATTTCTTGTAAATTCAACGTGTTGCTTTTGATCTTTTCCAACAGGAACGCCTTCAGCTTTATAAAGTAGAATGTCAGCTGCCATTAAAATAGGGTAATTTAAAAGTCCTGCATTAACGTATTCTTTATGTTCTTTAGACTTATCTTTAAATTGAGTCATTCTTTGAAGCTCTCCAACAGGAACAATTGTTCCTAAAAGCCATGCAAGTTCAGCATGTTCTTTAACTTGAGATTGAATAAAAAATGCGCATTTGTCTGGATCTATTCCAGCTGAAAGGTAAGTTGCAGCGAGGTTGAATATTTTATCTTGCAGCGTTTTAGGATCATAAGGAGTTGTAATAGCGTGCCAGTCCATGATAGCAAAATTACATTCGTTGCTTTTTTGAAGCTCAACCCATTGCTTAACTGATCCTAAATAGTTTCCAATGTGGATTTCTCCCGTTGGTCTTACACCGCTAAATATTTTCATAGTTTTATACTTCAATTATAACAGGGAGAACCATTGGACGCCTTTCTGTTTTTTTGAACAGAAATTCTCCAATATCATCCCTTACTTTATCTTTCATATATGTCCAGTTTACTATTTTGCCAGAACCTGTTGCTTCTTCAATAGCAGAAACAACTCTTTTTCTTGTCTCTGATAGTAATTCCTGAGATTCTTTTAAATAAACGAAACCTCTTGAAATAATGTCAGGTGAAGTTTGAACTTTTCCTGTTTTTCTATTAACAACAGCAATCACAACAAATATTCCATCTTCGGCTAAAACTTGCCTATCTCTTAATACGACTTCTCCAACATCTCCAATACCAAGTCCGTCCACCATGACATAATTAGCCTGAACTTCTTTTTTATCGATATAGGCCTTGTTTCTTTGAAGGTTAATAATGTTTCCATTGTCTGCTACAATGATATTATCTTTTGGAATCCCCACTTCTTCGGCTAATCTTGAGTTTGCAACAAGCATGGAATATTGTCCGTGTACAGGCATAAAGAATTTAGGCTTCATAATCTGCATCATTTCTTTTAGTTCGTCTTGCTTTGCGTGTCCTCCTGCGTGGATGTCCATCATGCCGTAGTGATAAATAATAGCGTCCTGTCTTAAAAGATCATCTTTTAAGGCTTGAACAGCTCTTTCGTTTCCAGGAATAACTGATGAAGAAAATACCATGGTATCTCCTGGCTTAATCGCAACTGTTGGATGTTCTTTTAATACAATTTTCATTAATCCAGAGCTTTCTTCTCCTTGAGCACCAGTACACATAATTGTCACTTCGTTGTCTTTGTAATTATTAACATCGCTTACTTTCTTTAAAATAGTACCTTTTTTAGCCTTTAAAAGACCTAATTCCTTTGTGATCCATGTGTTTGTTTTCATGGAATGTCCGACAACAGCTACTTTTCTTCCGTATTTTTCAGACCAGGTAATAACTTGTTGCAATCTATTAATTAAGGAGGAGAATGTTGCGACAATAATTCTTCCTTTTGTCTTTTTAAAAATTTCGCCTAAATTTTTATTTATGTCTTTTTCAGAGAGTGAATGTCCTTCTTGCTCTGCTCCTGTTGAATCAGACATAAGTAATGTGATACCTCTTTCTGCAATTTTATTTAATTTGAGAAAATCAGTAGGTTTTTCATTTACTGGATGCTTATCAAATTTGAAGTCAGAAGTATGAACAATATTTCCGACAGGTGTTTCAATAAATATTCCTAAATTGTCGGGAATAGTATGTGTCTGTCTAAAAAATTCAATCTTAAAAGGCCCCAAGTCAATCTTTGATCCATCTTTGACCTCGGTTATTTTAAGCTTTGGCTGCATTGGCAATTCTTCTTGACGCTTCAAGATGATTCCTCTTGTTAAAGCACTTGCATATATTGGAGGATTTCCAATTCTCGCCATAATATATGGCACTGCTCCAATATGATCATAATGTCCGTGAGTAAATAATACTCCCACAATATTTTTATATTTTTTATTTTTAAGCAAGTATGCAATATTTGGAATAATGTAATCAATTCCAGGCATGCCTTCTTCTGGCATTCTAAATCCCATATCAATTATTAAAATAGAGTCTTTATATTCCAAAAGCATCATGTTTCTTCCAACTTCTCCTAATCCTCCAAGCGGTATAAGCTTAAGGTAGGGTTCAGTTTGCTTCTTTGTTATTTCTTTTTCCATATCAA
>JAQVLF010000070.1 GCA_028704295.1 Minisyncoccota bacterium
AAAAAAGATTGAGCCTTTCCTTGAATTTATCTTTCTCTTTTTGGCTTAGTTTTTCAAAATCTTTTTTAAATTTTTTATGCAAATAAATCATTATCTACTCTCAAGATATTTTATTGCTTCTTCCGCAGAATCAAATCCTGGGGACCAGTTTTTCTTTAAAGCAAAATCTTTTCTAGCTTCTTCTATTCTTTCTTCAAGCTCTCTTGTCATTCTTGGAGTATGTGAAAAATAGACCTCGCGAGTTCTAATAAAATTTCTTAAAGAAGCATTTAAAACATCGCTTAAAGAAAGACCAAGTTCTTTTGCAAGCTTTTGAGCATTTTCTTTTACTTCTTTTTCAGTTTTAATATTGATAACTGTTTTCATATATCTAAATTGTATACAAAGTAAACATAATTGTCAACTAAAAAATAAGAGAAAAAAGTATTGCTTATTGTAAGCAAACTATTAAAGGAATCTTTCCATCGTGGAGCATCCCGGGCTCCAATCCTCAGCCCGGAGGCATCAAGTACTTCCCTCTCATTAGAAATCATTGTGAAAGAGATAAGTCCGGCAACCATAAGAATTATGGCCACTGCCTAAATAAAAACCTTGCGTTCATTTTGAACCACCTAAATGGCTTTAATGTATTAAAACAATTCAAATTAAAAATCAAGGTTTAAATCTTGATCTATTTCCTAACTTTAGGAGTCACCCAAAATCCCATGTACTTTCCAAATAACCAATGAGCTTGCGCATTAAGTGCTGGCAAAGCTGAAAAGAATATCATAACAAATGGAATTAATGCCCATTCTAAAATCATCCATAAATATCTAACTTTAGGCTGCTTTTTTTTAGGCGCTGGGATCAAAAGCATGCTAATGTAAATAGATCCAATAAGACCCATCATGGCTATCGTCATTATAACGCTTGTAATTCTAGGAAGATTATGGGCAATTAAGGTCTGCCCAAATTCTTGTCCCCCTAAGAATAAAGGAAGCCATCCTAAAAGAAAAATTAAAATTGAAGACGTGGCCCAAGTAAAGTGTCCCTCAATTAAATCAAACCCCATGCTAATTTTTTTAAACAAGGGTATTTTTTTATCTTTAAGTGAACCAAATAAGAAAAAGGGAATTTCCCCTACTCCATAAGCCCATCTTTTTTGCTGCTTATAGATATTTTTCAAAGTTATTTTAAAGTTCTCTGCACAATTTGCATCCATTGAAACTGGATAAAACATTGGAATTGTTTTGTAGTCCCCGTGATATTCAAAAAAGCATTGCCAAAATATTCTCGAATCGTCAGAAACTACATTTGTTTGCTTAAAATCAACATCAATTAGAGCTTTAAGTGGTGTTGAATGAGAAGAAAAAGTGATTAGTTTTTCTGGTCTTTCTTGATTCATTGTCTGCCAAAAAGTAGCTGACCATGAAAATATTCTTGATACGGGAGGTGTTTGCCAAATATTGTTTAAATAAAGTGGAATTGGCTGATAACTTGCTTTCAAAGGATTTTTTACTGTTAGATAGTAATAGGTTAATATAGAAAGGTAGTTTGGAGGAACGCAGCAATCAATGTCAAAAGAAGAAACAATTACATTTTCATAAGGAATTCTTAATGGATCAATTATCCTTTCAACAGCATTTTTTGTAATCCAAGTCCCATTAGAGCCATGTCCTGCAATTTCTCCCTCAATGTTAGCTGGATGACAAGTTATTAAAAACTTAAAAAATATATTTCCAAATTCTTTTTTTATCTCCTCTGCAATTTTTACTGCATTTTCCCTATCCCCTTCCTCAAACCCTAAAGCTACAATCATTTTATCTTTTGGATAATTTTGATTTTTAAGGCAAGCAAATGTGTTTTTCAAAACTTCTACCGGCTCCTTGTATGTTGGAAGAATAATCAAATGATAAATATCCTCCCATGGCTTATCTAAACTTTTAACTTCTAAAAGCCAATCCTTTTTTTGGTTCTCAATCATTTTAAGATACGCAGACCTTAAATAGAATCCAAAGTATATTGACCTAAAAACCCAATAAATATCATAGATGATAATAAACAAGGCTACGTAAAAAGGTATAAAAAAAGAAGCTATAAAAGCTAAAACCAAGGCTCCAAAGCTTAAAATTCCTGGAAGCATCTCAAACATTCTGTAAACCACTCTGTCTTTCCTATTCTTAATATCGGACGCTCTACTAATTTTTAGCGAGTTTAAATAGTTCATGATATGTTTTTAATAGCATAAAACATACTTAAATTCAATAAAAATATATGCAATATGCAGAGAGTGGAGAGGAGATATTGGTATGTCTTGTTCTCCTCTCTAGGGTGTCGCCGAAGTTACTTTTTTAGTTCTTGAAAAACCTCCTGGAACATCGGCTTAATGTTAATGTTCCATAGTGTGTATATCTTTTTTTTAAGAATTTGTCAAAAAAGAGAGGAAAACTCTCTTTTTCAAAATGCGACCCCACGGGGAGTCGAACCCCGATTGCCAGGTTGAAAACCTGATGTCCTAACCATTAGACGATAGGGCCTAATGTCCAATGTTTAAATATATACCAGAAAAA
>JAQVLF010000027.1 GCA_028704295.1 Minisyncoccota bacterium
ATATTAGCCATAGAAACAAGCTGCGATGATACAGGAGCTGCTATATTAAAAAAAGATAAAAAGATAAAAGTATTGTCTAATGTTTTATCTTCTCAGAATAGCATTCATGCAGAATACGGAGGAATTCATCCAAGTTTAGCAAAAAGAGAACATACAAAAAACATGTTTCCTGTTTTTTTGTCTTCTTTAAAAAAAGCGAAACTCTTAAAAAAAGGAAAAACAGAAATTAAAAAAGAAACAGATGATATTTTAGAAAGATACCCCGAGCTATTAGCTGAATTTAAAGAGTTCCTAAAAAATTACGAAAAACCGGAAATAAACTATATCGCCGTAACTAATGGCCCTGGACTAGAACCATGTTTATGGGTAGGAATTAACTTTGCAAAAGCTCTTTCTTTAAACTGGAATATTCCCATTATCGAAGTAAACCATATCGAAGCGCACATCTTAGTAAACTTTTTAAAAGAAAAAAAAGAAAATGTATTCCCTGCTCTTTCACTTGTTTTATCTGGAGGAAATACCAAAATGTTTTTAATGCAAAATATTGGAATTTATAAAGAGCTTGGTTCTACAAGAGACGATGCTATTGGAGAGTGTTTTGATAAAACTGCAAGACTTTTAGGGCTTCCTTATCCTGGAGGGCCAGAAATAGCTAAAAGAGCTAAAAAAGTTAAAAAAAGCAGATTCAAACTCCCCCGCCCAATGATTCATTCAGACGACTATGATTTTAGCTTTTCAGGACTTAAAACAGCTGTTTTTTACGAAATAAAAGATAAAAAATTAAGCGAAGAAGAAATTAATGAGATGTGTTTTGAAATTGAAGAAGCTATTACTGATGTTATTTTAAAAAAAGCTGAAAAAGCAATTTTAGAATTCAATCCTAACTCTATTTTTATTGGAGGAGGCGTTTCTTCAAATATTAAACTTCAAACAAAATTAAAAGGTTTAAGCAAGAAGTATAACCTTCCTTTATTTATTCCAGAATACAAAACAGATAACGCAGTTATGATTGGCGTTGCTGCAATGCTCTTACCTAAAATAGAAACTTATGATAAGATTAAGGCAAATAGTAATTTAAACTTAAATGACTGATATTTCACAGGCTTTAATCTATGCGATATTCGCAATACTTCCCGGGCTTATTTGGCTATTCTTTTTTTTAAATAAAGACGACCATAGCGAGCCCAAAAGAGTTATTCTCAGGGTATTCATCTTGGGAATGCTAATGACCGTGCCTGTTTTTTTTGTAGAATACAGCTTATTAGATCTATTAGATAAATTAAATTTAAAAACTGATTTATATTATTTCATACAATATTTTTTTGTTGTTGCATTAACTGAAGAATTATTTAAATACTTAGCTTTTAGATTTGGAGCCCAAAAGTCGCAATTCCTAGACGAACCAATTGACGTACCGATATATATGATTGTAGCAGCTTTGGGCTTTGCAACAGCTGAAAACGTAGTTTTGTTCTCACAAAAAACTTTTCAATTTTTAATTGAGCCTGTTTCCCTTTCTATTTTAAGATTTGTTGGGGCAAACTTCTTACATGCTTTATGTTCTGGAATATTTGGCTTCTATATGGCAGTTTCTTTTTATAGAACAAACAAAAGAACCTTTCTCTTTTGGGGAGGTTTTTTAATAGCAATTATATTACATGGTATCTTTGATTTTTTCTTAAAGTATTCTATAATAGAACATGGAGGGGAAACAGAATTAACTCCTATTGTTGTTGTAATTGTGACTGCTCTGATTGTTTCCTACATTCTCTTAAGAGAAGCTCTTAAGAAATTAAAAAGACTTAAAACAATTTGCAAAATATGAAAAATGAAGACCAAAAAATAAGATTAGAAGATAATGTAGATCCTGGAGAACTAGTTGTTGATGTGTATGAAACAGATAGAGAAGTTGTTGTAGAATCTGCAATTGCTGGCATTACTGCTGGAGACCTAGATATTTCTTTAGAACAAGACATACTTGTTATTAAAGGAGAAAGAAAAGATCCAGCAGAATTAGATAAAGAAAAAAACTACTTTGTTAAAGAATGCTATTTCGGACCATTTGAAAAAGAAATTATTCTCCCAAAAGAAGTAGACACATCTCAAATCAAGGCAAAAATGAAAAATGGACTTTTAATAATTAGATTGCCTAAAGAAAGAGAAGGAGAATCGCAAAAAATAGAAATAAAATAAAAGGGGATTCAAATTACAAAACCTTAATGGATTCTAATTTTTGTTCCCCTTCTTAACCCCGCCTCAATTTCTTTCGCCATCTTTTTGGCCTCCTTTTTTCCTTGATACATCACTGCAAAAGGAGCTCTTATATTGAGAAACGCTTTTCCCATTTCTTTTAACCTCCTATTTTAGAGAATAGAATGTTAGCTTTAAAAAATCAAGTGCCGAGGGAGGGAGTCGAACCCTCACACCACATGGGCATATGCTCCTAAGGCATACGTGTCTGCCAATTCCACCACCTCGGCATAATAAAAAACCCTTTATAAGGGTCTTTATTATATATCACATTATTTAATTATTGACAATACAACACTTGGTACGGCTTTTGATAAAAGTGCAACCGCGATACCAATAGCAGCAAATAATATTCTTTGATTTGCCTCTTTAATCTTCTCGCTATTTCCTGCGGATGTTAAATATGTCACAGCTCCCCAAATAATCATACCAACTGATACAACCATAATGATTAAAAATACCCAATCTATAATGTTGTATACTGTGTTCAAAAGACAGCATGTTCCACAATCCTTTGTCGTGTCTGATTGAACGCTGTTTGGATCAATACTATATATATTATATGTACAATTTGTCTGACATTTCAAACCAGCAGTTGTAAACATTGTCAAACGGTCACTATTATTTATTTCACAACCATCAGATTGTGCAAAAGCTAAAAATGGTAAAAATACTACCCCTAATGCGAATGATCCTATAAATAATTTCTTAATATTCATCTTTTTATTAAATTTATATCTATTCTAATCTTTAAAACCCGACCTTTTTATTTAACTACCCAGGTTTGAACTATGTTAGAAAGCACCTGAGCCATTAGAATTACTACTAATCCTATGGCTGCCCACTTGATAATTTGTCCAGCCTTCTTTACATTCTCTGCGTTCTCATTTTGCGTTATAAGCATTATACCAGCTACTACAATGAAAAATGTTGCTAATACCCCTCCAATCCCTGTGATCCAATTAATTATTTTCTTAATCGTTTTTTCTATATTATCCGGTGTTGTCGTCTCGTCTGCTGCAATAACATTTAAAACCGGCATTATTGTGATAAAGGCTATTGCTCCCCATCTTTTTATTTTATTCTTTACAATATTTTTCATATTTTTCTATTTTATAAAATTTTGTAATGCAGTTGCTAATGATTCTGCTAATAATATTACTATTATTCCAATAGCTGTATAAAACATTAACTTCTTTCCATTATCAATCTTTTTCGTATCTCCGTTTGCTGTAATAAACATAATGCCTCCAATAACAAAGAATAATGGAGCTAGAATAAGGCCAATCTTTTCAAGCCATTTTGCAACTGCAATCAATAAACCAGAAAGGCTGCTTATTCCTATTGGATTAACGAGACCTTTTCCTGTATAGGTTGTGCCGTTGTCTGAACCATTACTGTCATCATCGTCGTTGTCATCATCGCCACTTTTACGATCATCATCGCCATACCAACCATCACTGGTGTCACATTTTAATAACATACACATATAATAAATATCTTTTTGGCAGCGTACAGCATCCCAATCACAATTACAACTAGGATGCACACCAAACATGTGATTTGTTACACATATCCAATTACTGCCGTCGTAAATCTGTCCTGTAGGAAGTTCACAGTTGCTACTTTTATCTGGACATTTACAAAGTCCACCGTTTCGATTATCATATTCACTAATTTTGCCATCAACACACTTATAAACACCGTCGCTATCTGCAAAAACAACACTCCCCATTAAAAACAATGTTCCTGTTAAAAAAACTAAACTAATTATTTTTTTTTTATCAATCTTCATTTTCTAAAAATTAATGCAAAGTGATAATACCCTAAATCAAAATCTTTTTCTAATTTAAAATTTAATTCATTTGCTAATGTTTTTGTCTCTTCTCTTGAAATAGCATGTTCTTTCGGACCTACATTAGATAACTTTTTCCAATCAACGATAAATAGGTAGCCGCCTTGTTTTAAAATTCTTCTTACTTCTTCTAAAGCCTTCTTTTTGTCACTTAATTCAAATAAAATGTTTGAAAGAATCGCTAAATCTATTTTATTATCTTGTATTTTAACACCTTTTTCAATATCTGCCAACATAAGCTCAACATTGTATATTCTCTCATTATCCAATTTGGACCTTAAAGCAGAAAGGGCCTCGCCTTTAATGTCTATTGCATAGACTTTTCCATTCTCTAATTTTCTAGATAAAGGAATAGTCCATCCCCCAGAACCGGAGCCAATATCCATGGCAATCATGTTTTCTTTAAGAAAACTTAATGAATCAATAGTTTCTTTAGGATTTAGAAAATCTGGCATCATAATAGAGTTGTTGCAGAGACAACCTTGTCTCCTGCTTTTAGTCTCATTATTTTAACTCCTTGTGTATCGCGGCCTAATCTAGGAATATTTGATATTTTGGTTCTAATTGTTTGTCCCTTTTGAGAAATGACTATTAAATCTTCTTGATTTTTAATGACTTCTGGCTTTACAATGCTGCCTGTTTTGCTTGTAACTTTAGAGATTTTTATGCCTGATCCTCCTCTTTTTTGAATTTTGTAATCAGAGATTTGCGTAATCTTTCCATATCCATTTTGAGATAAAACTAAAAGTCCTGCATCTTGATTATCTTTTGATACAACGACCATTCCAACAACTTTATCACTTGGCTTTAGCCTAATTCCCCTTATTCCAGAAGCTTGCCTTCCCATTGCCCTTACATCAGACCCTTTGAATCTTATAGACATTCCCTGACTTGTTGCTAAAAGAACGTCATCTCCATCATATATTCTTTCAACTTGCCTTAATGCATCATTTGGCTTCAAATTAATTGCAATCAAGCCGTTTCTCCTAACATTCTCGAAGTTTTCTAGTTTTGTCTTTTTAACTACTCCTTTTTCAGTAGCCATGATAAGATAACCAGCTTTTTCTTCATCTTTGCTTAAAGCTAAAATTGATAATATTTTATCATTCGGAGATATTTCGAGGAAATTCATTATTCCCTTCCCTTTATTTATCTTTAATCCTTCTGGAACTTCGTAAGCTTTTGTTCTAAATACTTTTCCTGAATCAGTAAAAAAGAATAACGTATCATGAGTATTTGCATGCAAGAAGTGCTCTATCCCATCTTCCTCCCTTGTTCTCATGCCAATAGTTCCAACTCCGCCCCTCTTCTGTTTTTTATACTCATCAGGATTCATTCTTTTAATATATCCTTCCTCGGTCAAGATGATTATGGCATCTTCTTCTTTAACCATATCTTCAATAGAAATCTCTCCTGCTCTTGTTTTAACGATTTGAGTCTTTCTTTCATCTCCATAGTTTTTTTTAACATCTTCCAATTCCTCCTTCAAAACTTCCTTCTGCCTATCTTCACTCTTTAATATGAGTTCAAGTCCTTTGATTGTCTTTAAAAGCTCCTTTAGCTCATCTTCTATCTTTTGCTTTTCTAATCTTGCCAATTGGTGCAACCTAATTTCAAGAATTGCTTCTGCTTGAGGAATACTTAAGTCAAACTTTTTAACTAAATTGTTCTTGGCATCCTCCTTTGCTTTTGAAGCTTTAATAGTTTCAATAACTTCATCAATACTGCCTAAGGCAATCATAAGTCCTTCTAAAATATGCTCTCTTTCCTTAGCTTTAGCTAAATCATATTTAGCTCTCCTTAAAAGAACACTCAACCTGTGTTTTAAATATTCATCTAAAACATCTTTTAGGCTTAAAACCCTTGGCTCAATTCCATTTACAAGAGCAATCATATTTAAGTGGAATGTTTTTTGAAGATCAGTGTATTTGTATAAAGAATTCAAAATCTTTTTAGGAATAGCTCCTTTCTGAAGATCAATCGCAATTCTCATTCCATCTTTATCAGACTCGTCCCTAATATCTCTTATGCCTTCAATTCTCTTGTTCTGTACTAAGTTAGCAAATGTTGTAATTAGAACTGACTTGTCCACTTGATAAGGAATTTCTGTAATAATTATTTGTGAGCCTCCCTTTTCTTTTTCAATAATTTCAACTTTTCCTCTTGTAACGAATGAACCTTTTCCCTGCATATATGCAGATTTAATTGCCTCTTCATCAAATATGAATCCTCTTGTAGGAAAATCCGGACCCTTGATAAATTTAAAAAGATTTTCCGGATCAGTTTCTCTATTATCTATTAAATGTATTAATGCGTCACAAACTTCATTCAAATTATGTGTTGGAATATTTGTAGCCATTCCAACTGCGATACCAGTTGCTCCATTTAAGAGCAAATTTGGTATAGGAGCAGGCAATACTAAAGGCTCTGTTCTTGTTGCGTCGTAGTTTTCATTTACATCAACAGTTTCTTTTTCAATATCCTTAAGCATTTCTTCTCCAATCTTTTCTAATTTACATTCTGTATACCTTTGAGCTGCTGGAGGATCTCCGTCAATAGACCCAAAATTACCCTGCCCTCTTATAAGGGTATATCTCAATGAAAAATTCTGGGCCATCCTAACTAATGCTCCATAAACTGAGGAGTCTCCATGTGGGTGATACTTTCCTAATACCTCTCCAGTAACCGCAGCTGATTTTCTAAATTTAGTATCATGCCTTGCACCCATTCCATACATTGCATAAAGAATTCTCCTTTGTACTGGTTTTAATCCATCTCTTACATCAGGAAGAGCACGAGAAACAATAACAGACATTGCATAATCAATGTAGCTATCTTCCATCTCATCTTTAAGATTTCTAATTTTTACTTGTCCGATATTATTAATTTGTGGTTCTTCTTCTTTTGGCATAATTCACTATTTTTTATTTAACACAACAATTTTTGCTTCTTCCACTTCTTCAAAGTCTTTTTTCTGAACTTTGTAAAAGTCTACTGGTTCAATGCTTTTTTCTCCTAATTTTTTCAAGAATAAATCTATATTATCATAATCCATTGGAATAATGATGGCAGGCTCTATCTGTTTAATCATTTTTGTCTTATCATCTTCACCTGCATTAACCATTAAAATATCAATCCTTCCCAATTCCTTTAACACATTTTCTGAAAGCTCGCCTTGTTCTAATTTTCCTAAGTGGCATATTTTTATGTGATCACATTTAATAACAAAAATTAGCTTTCCTTTTTCAGCTGGTATAGCCTGAAAATGGATGTCTTTAACTTCATATTCTCCTTGAGCAGAAATAGTAAAAGGTTTTTCTTTTTTACCATATTCTAATGCATAACTTAAAAGCAAAACAGTAGTATCTTTTTTAGGATAGGTTTTATCAATTGGATCAATGATAATAAAAACCGGCTCTTGATTTTTTTCATTATTTACTAATTCAAAACAAGTTTTTCCGTACCAATATATCTTCATAAAATAATTTAAATTAATTATTGGAGCGGGCAAGCAGAATCGAACTGCCGTCTCAACCTTGGCAAGGTCGTGTAATAGCCACTATACGATGCCCGCAGCATGTGCTGAAGCTCGGAATCGAACCGAGATGGCATGTTTTTCAGACATGTGCCGTGACCGCCTTGGCTACTTCAGCAAAATCTTTGTGGACGCATCAGGACTCGAACCTGAAGCCTTCTGTGTGTAAAACAGATGCTCTAGCCAATTGAGCTATGCGTCCGTAATATAGTGTGGGCGAAGGGAGACTTGAACTCCCACGGGATAACTCCCCTATGGCCCTCAACCATAGATGTCTACCTATTCCATCATTCGCCCTTAAATAATATTAATTGCATCTTTGATTTTAACATATTTTCTTTGAAGAAAGAAAAGATTATTATCATAATACATTTTATAAAATAATTTAAGGGTTTCACTTTTTGCGAATCTTAAACAATATTCCCTACTACCTTTTGTAAGCGATCCTTTTATTTTTATTCTACAATAAAGTTCTTCCCTGATCCACTCTAAATGATCTTGATGAATTGCAATTTTATTTATAGTTTTGCTTTTATTATTTTCAATTCCGATACCATTCAAATATTTATAAAATTTTACATTTCCAAACTGTATTCGGTAGTAAATATTTTTTGTTTTTCCATCTGACTTTACCGATATTTTATTTTCAAGTTTCAAAATTTTTTCAAACTTCTCAACCAACTCTAAATCTTTTGATGCAAACTCTATATGTCTTCTATCTTTTGAAAGATATCCGTCCGTAGCAATTAGACCTATCACATATGCTATTTCAGGATTACAATACATATCAACTTCTTGTTTTTAATCTTGCCTTTCTTCCCTTAGCCTCTCTTAAGTAGTAAAGCTTTGCCCTCTTTGCTTTTAACTTTTTAACAACTTCTATCTTTTCAATTAATGGAGAATGAATTGGAAAAGTCTTTTCAACGCCAATGCCCGATACAATTTTTCTCACAGTAATTGTTGCGCCTATTTCATTTCCATGTTTTTTAAATAATACTTGTCCTTCAAATACCTGCACTCTTTCTTTATTCTTCTCCTTAATTCTTTGATATACCTTAACCATGTCTCCCGGCCTGATCTCTAAAACATCTTTCTTTAATTGTGCAGAAATAAAGTCTTCACTATCTAAAACCTCCTCTTTGTTAGGAGTTTCTTCTTTTACTTCGCTAGCCTCTTCTTTAATTGTTTCTTCTTTTGTTTCAGCAGTAGTAGTTTCTTCCGCAATTTCCTCTACTTTTTTATTTTCTTCTGACATACTTCTTTAACGGTTTATAATTATAATCTGTGGGCGTATCCTGACTCGAACAGGAGGCCTTCACGATGTCAACGTGACGCTCTAACCAACTGAGCTATACGCCCATTTGATCAAGAGCCGTATAACTTTACTCGTTTAGTATATTGTATTTTAATAAATAAGTCAATAAATATAAGAGCGG
>JAQVLF010000028.1 GCA_028704295.1 Minisyncoccota bacterium
TGTTTTAATGCTAGAGCTCCAAATACTGCTAAAGCTAATATAACTAGTGATATAAAGATGGGTAATATTTTTTTATTCATGACTTTTTCATTTTAAGTTAGAATTCTTCATCGAAGTCAATTTCGTCTTCAAAACTATCATCGTAGTCGAAATCGTCATCGAAAAGATCTTGATCATTTAATTCTTCAAAATCTTCAAAATTCATATGTTTATTATGTTTAAATTAATAATAATTTAAGTTATTTTAAAAAGAGCATATATTATAATTATATATCTTGCAAGACCTTTGTCAAGACAAACATATTTAAAGCATGGTTTGAGATTTTTGTCAAATTTTTGTTCGAAACTATCAATTTTGCATGATATAATAATTATACTATGCAAAAAACATGATTTTTGCTTAATATGTTAAGTATTTTCAAGTCAAATCCCATTCTTTAATTTACCTTAGTTAAAAATAGGTTAAAGTACGGGAAATTCCTTAGCTCAGATTTTCAAATTGCCCTTGACCTTGAGAAGTACAGTCTTTAATAATTAGGGGAACCTTCATTAATTCGGCGGGAAAGCCTGGATATTGCTGGCTCGAAGTATCTTAACACAAATAACATGTTTATTTTTACAAAATATTATCTAAATTTGTCAATATTTTACTCATTTTGAAATAAAGAGTATAATGTGGATATGTATATACAAATATTAATTGCCGGATTTGGCGGAGGCTTAATCCGAGGCATCGTAGGATACACAAAACATCAATACGCATATAAAGAGGTGAAGTTTGATGTTTTTTATTTTATAACAATGATATTTATTTCAGGAATAATAGGATTATTAGTTGCAGTGTCAATTAATGAGTCAGGATTAGAGCTTGAAGGAATATTACCAGCCATTGCCTTTATTATAGGTTATGCTGGGGGAGATTTTTTAGACAATGTGTATAAGATATTAGCAAAGAAAGTTAAATGATTTTAATTCTAGAATATTTTTATTGGCAGTTTATAGAAATACCCAAAAGATTATCAAGAGTCTTTTTGAATTTGATGTGGTTTGGGTATAAGTTTTTTTCTATTAAATACTGTTTTGAAACATTATTTTCTCCATGGAGGAAGATTGTCTTTGTATATAAAAAAGGGTTTGATTTAGGAAATAGACTGGAAATATTGTTTAATAATGCCTTTTCGAGATTTTTAGGATTTTTAATGAGGGTGTTTATGATTTTATTTTTCCTAATATTTGAACTTATTGTAATCTTAATCTGGATTGGTTTAGTTTCAATTTGGATAATTATTCCAATAGCCGCAGTTTTAGGTATTTTCATAAGCTATAGTTTATTTCAAAATGTTTGATTTGAAGAAAACAAAAATTAATAGGGGAATTACAACAAAGTTTTTCTTGTATCTATTTAAAACATTAAGAGTGATTTTCTTTTTTGCATTTTTAATCGCAGTCTTCTATTTTATATACGGCTTTATGGCTGATAATTTTCCATTAGAATTAGCTGAACCAATTTTGTTTTCAGCATTTTTCAGTTTTTCATGTTTTCTTTTATTTTTCAATTTAGCTTTCTTTTTTGATGATGCCTTAAGGAGATCTAAGGTAATTAATGGTGATATTGAAAATAATGATATTAACTTAGCGGATTTTTTAAGCATTAATGCAGCGACAAGAGTTAAAAAAGCAATTAATTTTGCAAAAAAGAAAAAGATAGAAGTTAATTCAAGTATCTTGCTTTACTTTCTATTAAACAATAAAAACAGGAAGATAGATTTTATCTTAAATAGGCTTTTGATTAGCAAAAAATTATTACTATCACGAGCAAAAGAATCAATGCTTTATACAAAAGATATTAATGAGGGAACAGGTCTTTCATATGATTTAACTTCGATTATCTTAGAAGCTGCCAAAGCAAGTATTAGGAGAAAAGGTTTTTACATTAAGACAGCTGATATTTTGTCAGCTTTGTCTAAAATAGAGCCTAATTTTAAAGAGCTTTTAAGAAGAAGCAAATTAAAGAAAGAGGATATAGATAATATTAATTACTGGCAAGAACATCTTTTAAGAAGAGTAAGCGAGAATAAGAAGTGGTGGCACAAGGATAATTTGTCTAAATTTGGAAGCGTTGCAAGGGATTGGGCATGCGGATTTACGCCTACATTAGATAAGTATTCTACTGATTTAACAGAACTAGTACAAAGGCTTGGCTTTGTAGAAATCATTGGTCATGAAAATGAAAGAGCTCAAGTAGAAAGGATTTTAATTAGAGATAATGATAACAATGTACTTTTAGTAGGCGATGACGGCGTTGGAAGATTTAGCATTGTAAGAGCAATTGCAGAGAGAAGTTATTTAAATCAATCTTTGCCTGAATTAAATAATAAAAGGTTTGTTGAAATTGATATGAATTCTATTTTAACATCTTCGAGCACTATTGATGAAGTTGAAATAATTTTAGATACTTGCCTTAGGGAAGCATCATGCGCAGGAAACGTCATTTTGGTATTAAGCAATTTTGATAATTATTTAAGCGATGGCAACATAGCTGCAAAAGCTGATATCTCTTCTTTAATTGCTCCATATTTAAAGTTTAGCGAGTTTAAATTTATCGCTGTTACATCATATAATGGACTTCATAAATACATTGAAAGAAAGCCTCAAATATTATCTTTTTTTGAAAAAATAGAAGTTAAAGAATCTTCAAAAGACGAAACAATTTTAATTCTAGAAAGAGAGATTCCTTTTCTTGAATGCAAATACAATATATTTATTACTTACCCTGCAATTTTAAAAATTATTGAACTATGCGATAAATACATTCATGACAATCCTTTTCCTAAAAAAGCAATCACTCTTTTAAACGATGTTTGTGTTTATGCTAATTCTAAAAAAGAAAAAATTGTTTTGGATAAGCACGTGGAAGAGATAATTTCAGAAAAGACAGAGATTCCTGTTGGTAAAATAACGGCTGATGAAAGGGATACTCTTTTGAATTTAGAAGATTTAATTCATAAGAGGATTATAAATCAAGTTGAGGCAGTTAATGAAGTTGCGGCATCGCTCCGAAGAGCAAGGTCAGGTATTAAAACAAAAAATGGGCCAATGGGAAGTTTTCTCTTTTTAGGGCCTACCGGAGTTGGAAAAACAGAAACAGCTAAAGCTTTAGCCGAAGTATATTTTGGATCAGAAACAAAGATGATTAGGTTTGATATGTCAGAGTTTCAAACAGTAGAAGATGTTAAGAGATTTATTGGGGATGGGAACAATCCAGGCCTTTTAACAACAGATGTTCAAGAAAATCCATTTTCATTAATCTTATTCGATGAGATTGAAAAAGCTCATCCAAATATATTAAATCTATTCCTTCAAGTATTAGATGAAGGAATAATTACTGACTCAATGGGAAGAAAGATTGATTTTTCAAATACCATTATTATTTCAACATCAAATGCAGGCTATCAAATTATTTTAAATGCAATCAAAGAGAATAAGCCAATGGATTCAATTAAGCAAGACATATTGGATTACGTATTTAAGCAAGGTTTATTCAGGCCAGAGTTTATTAATAGGTTTGATGCAACAGTAATATTTAAAGCTTTAACAAAAGAGAATTTGCTTCAAATAGCAGAATTAAGGTTTAAAAAACTTCAGCAGAATCTTTTAAGGAAACAAATCAATTTAAATGTTCCTCATAAAGTTAAAATGCAAATTGTTGAATTGAGCTATAATCCAGAGTTTGGTGCAAGAGAGATGAGAAGAGTTATCCAAGATAAAGTTGAGAATGCGCTTGCAAAAGCATTTCTTGCAAATCAAATTAAAGAAGGAGATACAATCTCAATCAACGAAAACTTCGAGATTACTGTTTTAAAAAGAGATTACGAGGAATAAATATTTATTAAGAAAGCCCTTGTAGAAATGCAGGAGTTTTTAAATTTTGAAGAAAAGGTATTGACAAATTTTAGATAATATGCTATAAAATAATCGTTCTTTGAAAAATAAAATTCTACGATTGATTTTTAGTAGTGGAAGTGCGGATTCGATTTAAGTAACGCTTTAGGCAGTTTTATAAAGACAATCTAAAGCGTTACTTAAAGGTGCGCCCAGTAGCCCACTCTACAGGTTAACAAATGATCCAAAAAATTATTGTCAAATAGTGGGGTTTGATCCAAGAAGAAAAAAGCCCTTAAGGATCAGGGCAATGGAGAGTCGATAAAAATGAGAGAAAGTGAGAAAACGGTAGAGGAATGGCTTTTTACCTTCTCAGAGGGAGTAAAGCCCAGTGGAAAGTCTGCAGAATTCGTCCGTGTAACAGATGGTGATGTGAAAGAAATCTGGTACGCGGGTTGCCAACATTTTGGCTCCGGAGGAGGATACGCAGGAGCTATATATGCGGGCATAAAGCCAGAAAAAGTGGCAAAAGGACGGAGCCTGGATAACGGTTTCTTTGCTGAGGACAGCGCCGTATTCAGATTCAGAGCTCCTTCGATTCTCTACGAGTATAGTGGAGACGGGATAAATGATGGTCGCGTATTTAGAAACAATGTGTTTATCTGTGCGACAGATGAACAGATTGAGGAAGCGCGACAAAAAATGATCTTGCTTCTCGGGAAAGAAGTCCTTAAAGCAGACGAAACTGCTCTAATGGATTATCTCGTTGAGGAATGGAAAGACAACGATCCATTCGATGAAGCTCACCGTCTTGAAAAACTCATAGGGATGGACGAAGGGAGAAAAGAAGAAATATTAAGATCGCTTCCTTCGTCAGAAATTTCCCTTGCTGCTAGGAAAGTTTCATCCTGGCCAATGGATCAGAGGAGAGCGTTCTTGAGTGCCACAAGAAAGACATTCGAAGACAAGAAGAAAGAAGAGGGTAGAGCCTTCGCGATGTCCCAGATTGAAAAGATTATTGAGATGGGATTTTCGAAAAAGAGGGCTTATGCAATCATGAAGGCTGCTGGGCCAGTCCGGGCAGTAGAGGCTGCTCAGTGGGCTATGTATGCCTATGGCGTTGTCTCGTCATTGGACGCGCTAGATTGCTTATTAGGAAACCCCAGTGGAACAAATGGTTTCGGTTGGGGGCGCGCAGAGGCGGTTTTGAAAGCCTTCGGGCTCAATCCGCCGGATGTGAAATCTAGTGGCGCTTTCTTCCGCATTATTGCAGGGGCACATGCCGCTATTCTGGGAGGAATTCCTCCCAAATAAATCGTAAAATAAAGTTGAAGGAGAAATTTTCAGTAAAATGAAACCTCCTTCCCATTCTTAAGTTCATTATAAACAAATGAGTTTAAGAATGGGACTAGATCGGCTTTAAGGCCGATTTTTTGTTTTTGTGTCTAAAAGTGGTTGACAAGTTTTATGAAGTGGGGTAAAATGGTGATGTAGTGTAAATAAGTGGGTAAGAGTGGTAAAAATGTTAATCGGAGAATACAAGTACAATTTAGATGAAAAGAAAAGATTGACAATGCCTTCTAAGTTTAGAACAGTTTTGGGCAAAAAAGCCATTATAACAAAAGGAATGGATGGCTGTTTATTTATGTACTCTGAAAAAGAATGGAAAGAATTAGCCGAGAAATTGTCTAAACTTCCTTTTTCCCAATCTAATACAAGAAGTTTTGCAAGAGTAATGCTTGCTGGCGCAATGGATGTATCAATTGATTCAAATGGAAGAGTTTTAGTTCCTGATTATTTAAAAGATTATGCTGGATTAGATAAGAAAGTAGTTGTTGCAGGATTATACAGCAGAATTGAAATCTGGGATGAAGACAAGTGGGAAAAATACAATAAAGACAATACTGATCACATTGGAGATATTGCAGAAGGATTAAAGGAATTTGAAATTTAATATGCACATACCAGTTTTAAAAGATGAAGTTATAGAAGGGTTAAATCCTAAGGGAAGTGAAAACTTTGTTGATGGAACGTTCCATATGGGAGGGCATTCAGAATTGATTTTAAAAAGAACAAAAGGAAAAGTATTAGGAATTGAAATAGATGAAGATGTTTTTAAAGAAGCAAAAAAGAAATTTGAAAAAAACGAAAGAGTTATTTCAGTAAATTATTCTTATGTAAATATAGATAAAATTGTAAAGGATTATAATTTTAAAGATGTTGATGGAATTCTATTAGATGTAGGAATGTCATCGTGGCATATAGATGAGAGCAAAAGAGGATTTTCTTACTTGAAAGATGAACCACTTAACATGCTTTTTAGAAAGGAGGGAACAACAGCAGAAGAAATAGTAAATACTTATAGCAAAGACGAACTAGAAAGAATATTTAAAGAATATGGGGAAGAGAAAAAAGCTAGGAAAATAGCAGAAGCTATTTTAAAAGCGAGAAAAGAGAAACCAATTAAAACAACCTTTGAATTAATCAACGTTGTTAAAAAAGCTGTACTGGCTAAAAGTTTTGACCCTATTCAAAGAATATTCCAGGCAATCAGAATCGAAGCAAACAAAGAGCTTGAGAATATAAGAGAAGTTTTGCCGAAAGCTTTAGATGTGCTTAAGGGCGGGGGGAGATTAGCGGTAATCTCCTTCCACTCAGGAGAAGATAGGATTGTGAAAGAATTTATTAAAAACAATAAAGAAAAATTAGAAATAGTAAATAAAAAACCAATCACTCCTAAAAGGGAGGAGATAGCAGAGAACCCAAGGTCAAGATCTGCTAAATTAAGAGTTGTTATAAAGAAATAAAAAAAATGAACATAAAATTACTTTTCGGCTTACTTATAGTATTATTCTCAATGCTTTTGGGGGGGACAATTTATGAGCTTATTGATGTTTCAGAGAAGAGTTATTTAATCGGAGACTTAGAGCAAGGTAATAAGGAAATAAAAAAAGAAATTGCAGGACTTAGGGTGTCTTTGTCAGAAAATACAGCATTAGATAATTTTGAGAACAAGATTTTAAACCAGGGTTTCGAGCAGATTGGAAAAATTGACTATATTATAGTATCATCTAATGGAAACATAGCTTCTAGATAATACTTATGAACAACTTAAGAATTAATACTTTACTTTTATTTCTTATTTTACTATGCGGGCTACTTTTAGCTCGTCTTTATTATCTTCAAATAGATAAAGGAGACAGGTATAAGGCAATGGCTAGAGGACAGCAGAGCATTGTGAAAGAAGTCAAAGGAAAAAGAGGAGACATATATTTTAGGGATGGAATAAATGTACTTGCTTTAACAAAAGAAAATCCATATTTATTTTTGTCTCCTGAAGAAATAGAAGATGTTTTTGAAAATGAAATTGCAGATAAATTATCTCAAATTGTTAATATTGATAAAGAAGAAATATTTGAAAAATCAAAAGTTGAAGGTAGCTACTATCAAATTATTAAAAAGAATTTGACAGACGAAGAATATGCTCAGATTGAAGAGCTCGATTATGAAGGAATAAACATTGGAAAAGAAACTAAAAGGTGCTATCCGGGAAAAGAATTTGCTTGTCAAGTTTCCGGCTTTATCAATAGCGAAGGCGAAGGGCAATATGGAATAGAGGGATATTACAACAATATATTGTCTGGAAAAGAAAAGATCGTTAAAAAAACTACAAATCCTTGGGGCTTTCTTTCTAGTTCAGAAGAAGAAATAAACAATGGCGCTGATATTTATTTAACCATTGATTATAATATTCAATTTAAGGCTGAAAAGATTCTAGACAAAGCCATAAAAGATTATGGAGCAAAATCAGGCACAATCATTGTGGCCGATCCTTATTCTGGAGAAATTTTAGCTTTAGCCCAATCTCCTAGATTTGATTTAAATAACTATAATTCAGTTGAAAATTATTTAATTTATCAAAATAATGCAACGCAATTGTTATTTGAGCCAGGTTCTATTTTTAAATCAATCACCATGGCAGCTGGATTAAATGAGGGAAAAGTTGATTCTGAAACAATTTTCGACGATAAATATGGATGCAAGCAATATATAGATTATAGGGTTTGCAATTACAAAGAAAGATCTTATGGAAAAGTTACAATGGCACAAATATTAGAAAATTCCATAAACACTGGTGTCATCTTTGTTGAAGAAGCGTTGGGGCATAAAACTTTTCTTGATTACGTAGATAAATTTGGGCTCATGGAAGATTTAAAAATTGGTTTTCCCAGCATGTATTCAACAAATAAAAATATTAAAGATGCATTAAAGTATAGTATCGATGTGACATTTGGAAATATATCTTTTGGCCAAGGCATTATGCTAACGCCAATGCATATGGTTAAGGCATATTTAGCTATTGCAAATGGAGGAGATTTAGTAACTCCTCATATAGTTAAAAAAATTGTAAATGTGAATGATGAAAAAGATTTCGAAAAGGAAATTGAAAAAGAGGATATAATATCTTTAAAAACATCTACAGAGCTAACAAAAATGCTTGTAAGCGTTATCGAAGGCGCATATAGCAAGAGAGCTAAAATAGAGGGTTATTATATCGCAGGAAAATCTGGAACATCTCAAATTCCATACAGTTCTTTAGGAATAAATAAGGCTGGTTACTCAACGGAAACATGGCAGACTTTTATTGGATATGCCCCAGCATACAATCCTAAATTTGTAGCATTAGTTAAATTAGACAGCCCAACTAATACTACTACTTCAGAATATTCTGCAGCGCCTACTTTTAAGGAATTATCAAAATATATTTTAGATTATTACAAGATACCTTTTGATTATAGTCTAGAAGAAAATACTTCTGAGAAATATTGATACTGAGAATGTTTTATGTTAACTCCGATTATAGAATAGGTGACTAAAAATGCAGGTATGGCATGTGGAGACACTTAAGGGCAGAAGCTTTCTACTTGTTCGCAGAGGAAATGGTTTCTTTTGCGGATTGGCAGTCGCAAT
>JAQVLF010000029.1 GCA_028704295.1 Minisyncoccota bacterium
TTTGATTAAATTATTGATAATGTCTAGTCTCCCTAATTCCTGCTTTGTCATAGCTATTATTTCTTTTTGAGGCATAGTTTTGTAATTATTTCTTAACAATTACTCTATACCTCAAAAAGCGTTACTATGACATTTCTATTTTGCGCATACTATGACATTATCATGTTGCCTCAACAGTGTTCCTTTTAGATAATAAATAAAGCTACCGAAAACTATAGCGAATAGATAATAAATGGGCTACCGTAGTCTAATGACTATGAGAACAAAAACAGAAATATTTAAAAGGTACTTAACACAATATCTAAAATCAGAAAAACAAGGAAAGAAAGCAATATTAGACACTGTATGCGAAGTGACTAAATTTCATCGCAAGGCAGCTATCCGCAAATTCAAAAGACTTCAAATGAAATCAGATAGCGACGAGGATAGGCGCGGCAGGCCTGTTGTCTACGGCCAGGAGACAATAGCAGCGCTCAAAACTGTTTGGGAGGCGGCAAGCGAAATCTGCGGAGAGCTATTGCATTCCGTAATTCCTGATTATGTAAGCATTATAAAAAGAGACAAGCAATGGACTTACGGAGACAGAGCAACAGAAAAGCTCCTTCAAATGAGCGAAGGTACGGTAAAAGCTAAGGTCGGCAGATTCATGAAAGAGAGATCAAAAAGAAAAGGGATTAGCGCTACTTCGCCGTCAGCCCTAAAGAATGTCATACCAATTATAACACACGAATGGAGCAATATGCCTCCGGGATATGGACAGATTGATACAGTTGTGCACTGCGGCTCATCTCTTGTTGGCGACATGGCTTTCAGCTTGAACTATACTGACATTGACCTATGGATTGGGCTGTCAGCACAATGGAATAAGGGACAGATTGCTACTATGAATAGCTTAGAATCAATTAAAGAAAGATTGCCGTTTTAGATGAAAGGAATCCATCCTGATACTGGCTCTGAATTCATCAACTGGAATCTTAAATTTTACTGCGACAAAGAAGGCATTGAAATGGGAAGATCTCGTCCATATCATAAAAATGACAATGCATATGTAGAGCAAAAAAATGGACATGTGATTAGGAGATTTTTAGGATATACAAGATATGATGCAAGAGAAGATATTGAGATTATGAATCAAATCTATGTTCTCTTGGAGCTATACTTAAACCATTTTGTTTCCTCGAGAAAATGTATCGAAAAAATTAGAATAGGAGCTAGATACAAGCGCAAATATGATAAAGCTCAAACACCGTATATGAAAGTGCTTAAGCATAAAGATATTGATGATAATATTAAGGATAAGCTGAAAGAATCACATGATAAGCTCAACCCATTGATTTTGAAGAATAAAATTGATAAACTGATACTAAAATTAATTAAAATTCAAAGAATTTACGGTAGCTCAAGATAAATTGAAAAAGAGTGATTTATGGTAACCGTTATTTATTATCTATTGCGGTGTTTATCTAAATTTTATCTTCTACATTTACAACTTTTGCAATTCTCTGAGATCCATCAAACTTCTTTTTTCTTGTTGTTGTGAACTCTACAACCCCTTCTTTAATAGCATAAATAGTATCATCCTTTCCCATTCTGACATTCTTTCCAGCTAGAAACTTTGCACCTCTTTGTCTAATAATAATATTTCCTGCTTTTACCTTTTCACCAGCATAAAGTTTGACCCCTAGATATTGAGGCTGTGAATCTCTTCCTAATTTGGTTGTTCCTGATGCTTTCGTTTTTGACATTTTCCTTTTAAACTGATTTAATATATATTAAGAAATATATTAAAAGCAGCATTAGTTATATATACATGAAGATGATAGCAAAAATTAAAATTTTTGTCAAAGAATATGAGAAAGAAATAGTGCTTTTTATTGCTGTTTTTCTAATTTCTTCATTATCTTTTGCCTTAGGATATTTATCTGCAAAAGAAAGAATAAAAGAGCCAATTAAAGTTGAAAAGATAAACTATGAAATTAAAACACCTCGCATTAATTCCTGACGGAAATAGACGTTGGGCTAAGAAGAAGATTCTAAATCCTAGCAAAGGTCATGAAAAGGGAGCAGAAAGATTTGAAAAGCTTTATACTAAGATTGCTGAAATGAAAATCCCTTACTTTTCTTTTTGGGGAGCATCATATGACAATCTAACAAAAAGAAGTAAAACCGAAATTAAGAATCTCTTTAATTTAATGCATGCTGAATTTGAAAAACTTTTAAAAGATGAAAGAGTAATGGAAAGCAAGATAAAGATTAATGTAATTGGAAGGTGGGAGGAACTTTTTCCATATGAAACACAGAAATTGATAAAAGAGTGTATTAATAAAACAAAAAACAATAATACTTTAAACTTAACTTTTTTTCTTGCATACAATGGAACTGATGAAATTATAGATTGCATTTCTAAAATCAAGGAAAGGAATTTGAAAGTTACTGAGGAAAATATTAAGAATAATTTATGGACAAAAGATTTGCCTCCAGTTGATTTTCTAATCAGAACAGGTGTTGATAATGATCCTCATAATTCAGCGGGATTCATGATGTGGGATACATCTTACTCCCAACTATATTTTACAAAGACTCTTTTTCCAAACTTTAGTGAAAAAGAGCTTGAAAAAGCTATAAATAATTTTGAAGAAAGAAATAGACGATATGGCAAATAGTGATAAAAAAAAAATATTCGTTGCAATAAACTTTGATGAACCTATTAAAAATGAACTTGTTTCTTGCCAAAACAAGATTGACTATTTGTTTTTAGAAAATAATCCAATTAAGTGGACAAAAAAGCAGAATCTCCATGTGACTGTCTTTTTTATTGGCTATGTATATGATACTGACTTAGTGGATATTTTTAATGGTGTAGAAGAATCTGCAAAAAAATACAAACCTTTTTCTTTAACATTTAATCAAGTTGACTTTATGCCAAAAGATTCAAAAAAAATGATTTGGGTTTTTGGAGAAAAAAATGAAACTTTAGAGAGCTTGAGGCAAGACATTAAGAAAAATATTTTAAGCACGGAAAGAGAAGTAGAAAGATTTACTTCTCACATAACTTTAGCAAGAATAAACCAATTTCAATTTAGAAAAATTAATGAGGAAGAAATTCCAAATATTAATGATGAAATATTGATTGACTTCAATACTGAAGTCGAATCAATTGATATTATGGAAAGCGAACTTAAAAAAGGTGGAGCTGAATATACAATTTTAAAAAGTATAAAGTTGTAAAAGCAAATACCGCCCTTTGAGGACAGTATCGTTACTCCTTCTACACGTGGCAGATGAGATATTATTAGTTTAACATATTAAAAAATAAAAAGTCAATTAAGTTTTATGAAAATATATTTTATAGGAATAGGCGGAATAGGGATTTCTGCTTTAGCCAGGTATTATCTTAAAAATGGACATGAAGTTTCGGGCTCTGATCCATTTAATTCAGAAATAATTCAAGCTCTTCAAAAAGAAGGAGCTAAAGTATTTATTGGAAAACAAGTAAAAGAGCATATTGAAAATGATATTGATCTTGTAATATATAGTCCTGCTGTTAAGGAAGATAATGAAGAATTTAAAGAAGCTCGGAACAAAGGAACTAAACTTTTAAGTTATCCAGAGGCTTTAGGTAAATTATCTAAAGACTTGTTTACGATTGCTGTATCTGGAACTCATGGAAAATCTACTACAACAACAATGATTGCCTTCATATTAATTGAAGCAGGCTTAGATCCAACTGTTATTGTTGGAACAAAAGTTAAAGAATTCGGAGACTCTAATTTAAGATTAGGCAATTCTAAATATTTGGTTATAGAGGCTTGTGAATACGAAGACTCATTTTTAAACTATCATCCAGATATCGGAGTTATCCTAAATATTGAAGCAGACCACTTAGACTATTTCAAAACTTTTGAAAAAGTAAAAGAGAGCTTTAACAAATTTGCCAACCAATCTAAACAAGTTATTATCGAAAAAAAATTTGATAATTTGATAGATAGCAATAACAAAATAGTGCTTGATAAAAGTGAGATGATAAAACCTTCTCTTAATGTTCCGGGTGAGTTTAATATTACAAATGCAATGCATGCGATTATGGTGGCAAGAGAACTCAAAATAGATGACGAAACTTCTCTTAAAGCTTTAGCAAAATTTAAGGGAACTTGGAGAAGAATGGATATTGATGACACCTCATTTAATTTTACAATCATTAATGACTATGCACATCATCCAACTGAAATTGGAGCAACTTTAAAAGCTGTTAGAGAAAAATATCCAGATAAAAATATTTACTGTATATTTCAGCCACATCAATACGAAAGAACATTTAACCTATTTGACGACTTTGTAAAAGCCTTTAATGAAGCACTGTCAAAAAAATATTTAGACCATTTGTTTATATTTCCAATCTATACAGTAGAAGGTAGAGAATCACAAGAAATCAAAAACAAAGTCAGTACGGAGAAGCTTGCTTTAGAAATTAAGGGAGCTAATTTGTTAAAAGATTTTGAAAATGCAAAAGAGATAACTTTTAATCTTAATAAAAACGATGTTTTAATAATTATGGGAGCGGGAAATATTTATAACCTCTATAAATATCTTTTAGATGAAAAGCAAAATATTCATTCCTGAATTAAATTCATTAAGGTTTTTTGCAGCAATCGCCATTGTAATTTTTCACTTTGGAAGATGGAGCTATCCATTTGACAATAGCACCTATCCATTGAGCTTTAACTTAGCAGTAAGCTTCTTTTTTGTTTTGTCAGGATTCATCATGGCAACAGTATATAATGATCTTAAAACTTTTTCATTTAAAGAAGCTCTTAATTTCTATTTAAAAAGATTTGTAAGAATTGTTCCTCTATATATTGTAGCTTTAATTCTAACAGTCTTTTTTATTAATAATGGTTTTACTTTAAAAGAATTCTTTTTGAATTTGTTTTTTCTTCAAGCTTGGACTCCCGAACATGCTTTAAGCCTAAATTTTCCTGGATGGTCACTATCTACTGAAATGTTTTTCTATTTACTATTTCCTTTTGTATTTCCATTTATTACAAATAGAAAAAAACTATTTAGTTTTACTTTTATCTTTTGGATTTTAAGTAATTTAGCTGTTTTTGTACTTTGCTATTTTAATTACGATGTTGATTTTATCAAATACTATCCTTTATTCCACTTAAATGAGTTTTTGATAGGAATTTGGGCTGGATTAACTTACTTAAAAGGAATTAATAAAAAAGGACTATTATTCTTTTTTGGATCACTCCTATTTCTATTTTTCTATTTTCCTTTGGTTCCTGATTATAATATAATTCATCATGATGGACTCTTGGCTCCCATATTTGCTCTTTTAATTTTAGGAGCAAGCAAGATAAAATCAATTATTTTATCTAGCAAGCTTTTGATTAAGTTAGGAGATGCGAGCTATGGAATATATATTCTTCAATTTCCAATTTATCTAATTGTTTATAAACTATATACGGATTTTAATGTTTTTGATTCATTAGGAGAAGAGGGAAGATTTTATATTTATTTAGTTATTCTAATTTTAATATCGTATCTGTCTTCAGTTACTTTTGAAAAATGGATGAAGAAAGTATTTCTTAGAAAGGTTGCTTAACTTGAAAAGAAATGTTAATATATTATTCAAAGATGCTCTTAAGGCACGTAATATGTTTATATATTATGTCAAAAATATGAAACAATTTTGAAAATTGTGATTACGATAAAAATATTTTTATAAAAACACTATGAATAACACAAAAAAAGATAAATGGGATTTATCAAATAAGCCTCATACAAGGATGAAACTTGATATTTATAGAGAATATTTAACTCCTGCGATTACCATTTTTAAAAAATGGCTATCATATTCAAATAAGAAAATTTTCATTGTTGATTGTTTTGCTGGAAGGGGAATGTATCACGAAGGAAAGAATAAAAATTCGATAGATGGAAGTCCATTAATTGCATTGAAGGTAATTGAAAGTTTTATAAAAAAGGGTATCCCAAAGAATAAGATAAAGTGCTTCTTTGTAGAAAAAAATATAAAAAATTATAAAGACCTTTTATCTTTTACTAACAAGTATAAATCTACTATTGATTTCAAAATAATTCACGGAACCTTTTCCGATTCGATAGAAAAAATTCTAGAGGAAGTTAACAGCAATCCATGTATTTTTTTTATTGATCCATACGGCATAAAGGGAATGGACAAGATAAGTATCAGGAAAATTATGTCTAAAATGGGTCCAAAGGATACAATTTTAAATTATATGAAAGAAGGCGTGGCTAGAACAAAAGGGGTAATTAGAAAAGGAACTTTAAATGAAAAAGAAATAAAGACAATTGAAACTTTCAAAAATTTTCTAGGAGATTGCTCTGAAAAAATATTAAAAGAGAAAGATTCTGAGTTATTAATGCATTACGTAGAAGAAGTCTTAAAAAAACAATCTACCGAAGATTTAAAAATTCTAGCCTATGACATGAAGTCATCTTTCAAGGATAGTATTATTTATTATCTATTATTCGCTACAAAAGATAAAAGAATCGCTACAAAAATTATGAAGCAAATATTCAAAAAATATAAAGATATGGAGCCAGAAAAATATAGAAAACAACAAACACTGCCAAATTTAATTGCACCCATCAAAAACCAATTTGAATTATAATTTAAAACTTGCTAAAATAAAAGCAATGATTAGTAAAATAAATAGAAAAACATTGCTATACAAAAGTGAGGTTGAATATGCTGATTACTGCATTAATCATGTTGAAGGATGTTCTCATGGATGTAGGTATCCTTGCTATGCAATGATGCTGAAAAAAAGATGCGGGGTTATTAAGGACTATAATGATTGGATACATCCAAAACTTGTCATGAATGCATTAGAGCTCTTAAATAAAGAAATTCCTAAGTTAAAAGGGAAAATTCATGTTGTGCATTTATGCTTCACAACAGATCCCTTTATGTATAAACAAAAAGAGGTTAAAGAATTAACGCTTAAAATTATAGAAAGATTAAATAAGGATAATATTAGATGCACTGTCCTAACCAAAGGGATTTTACCAAAGGAATTATTAGATATAAAAAAATATGGTGAAAACAATGAATACGGAATAACTTTAGTTTCTTTAAATGAAAAATTTAGAAAAGAATATGAACCAGGAACAGCTCCGTTTAAAAAAAGAATAGACTCTTTAAAATTTTTGAGCGAAAATAACCTAAAAACATGGATTAGTATGGAGCCGTATCCAACCACAAATATTATCAAGCAAAATCTGGAAAAAATCTTAAGCAAGATTTCTTTCGTGGATAGTCTAATTTTTGGAAAATTAAATTATAATGTTAAAGTCAGTAAATTTCAAAAAGAGGATAAAGAATTCTACGATAAATGTGCTAACCAAGTTATATCTTTCTGCGAATTAAGAGGAATTGGATACCATATTAAATATGGAACAAAGAAAAAAGACAATAAAGAAACTAGTGATATCTTTATCCAAAACTACAATAAATCCATTTTATTCTAGTTGATCGCTTCGATAAATACTTGTATCGGAATAACCTTGTATTTTTACCCATTTAATGTTAATTTAAAAGTATAAAAGTAATTTATAACTTTAGAAAACCTCTTCTAATTTTATAACCCTAAAACTATGAGTACACTTTGGACCATTGTCATCATTGTTGTTATCCTAGCATTAATTTTCTGGCTAGTATTGAGCCAAAACAAGGATGATGAAAAACAAGAAGATGTTAAGCTTGAAGGGGAAGAGAAAGGAAGCGAAGATAAAGAAGGAGAATAATTGATAAGACCCCGCGAGGGGTCTTTTATCTTTTTTAATTTTGTATATAATAAACATATGGAAAATTGGCAAGAAATCGAGAAAAAATGGCAGAAATATTGGGAAGATAATCAGATATATAAGTATGATGAAAATTCTCAAGGCGAGATCTACTCTGTAGATACACCACCACCAACAATTAGTGGAAAGATGCATATAGGGCATGCATCATCATATACACATGAAGATGTGGTTGTTAGGTATGAACGAATGAAAGGAAAAAATGTCATTTATCCATTTGGAACAGATGACAATGGACTTCCAACAGAAAGATTTGTTGAAAAGGA
>JAQVLF010000002.1 GCA_028704295.1 Minisyncoccota bacterium
TAATACGCAAAAAGTATGGACAAGTTTATGCAAGAGAAGCTATGATAAAGGAAATACAAAAACATCATAAAGTTCATTCTTTAAATCTTGTTTCTGATTTGTCCGAAATGTGCATAGAGTGACTAACTCTTGACAAATTTTTAATTCTAGGGTATGAAGACTGTGCCATTTAGTTTTCCTATGACTGAATGGTAAGTGAAAGGATTGGTTTTTCTTTTTTCAGACAAAGCGCCGCTCTTCGGCGCCTTTGTCTTTTAAGGACTTGATTTTAAAAAAGAATTTTGTTAATGTACTTAATATAATCATATAAATAAAAGTTATGAATAAAAAGATTCAGCCAAAATATTTTGAGAATGCAAAGATCAAATGTGCTTGCGGCGCAGTTTTTGAAATTGGCTCAACAAAAGAATTAATGGAAGTTGAAATTTGTTCTAAGTGCCACCCATATTATACTGGACAAGAAAGAAGAGCTGGTGAAATGGGTAGAATTCAAAAGTTCAAACAAAGACTTGCCAAAAAAGAAGAATTAAAAAAAGATGGAAAATAATAATCCAAAAGCAATTATTATTGAGATAAGAGCCGGAGTCGGAGGAGACGAAGCGGCTCTTTTTGCAAGCGACCTTTTTAGAATGTATACAAGATATGCCCAAGACAGAAATTGGGAAGTTTTCGTATTGTCTGAAAACAAAAGCGAGGTTGGAGGCGTAAAGGAAGTTGTTTTTGAAATTAAAGGCGATACGGCTTTTGAAGACTTGAAGTATGAAGCGGGTGTTCATAGAGTTCAAAGAATTCCTAAGACAGAAAAGTCTGGAAGAATTCATACTTCTACTGCAACTGTAGCAGTTTTGCCAAAACTAGAAGCCGCTCAAATCAATTTAAATCCAGGCGAAGTTCGGATAGAAACAACAAAAGCTTCTGGCCCAGGAGGACAATATGTAAACAAAAGAATGACAGCTGTAAGAGCTGTACATATTAAAACTGGTCTCGTCGTAACATGCCAAAGTGAAAGAAGCCTGCAGCAAAATAAGGAGCAGGCATTAGCTATAATTGCAGCTAAGCTAAAAGAAGAGGAAAGAAGAAAGAATATATCGCAAATTGAGGGCAAAAGAAGAGAGCAAATTGGAAGCGCGGACAGAGGAGAAAAAATTAGAACATATAATTTTCCTCAAGATAGAGTGACTGATCATAGAATTAATAAAAAGTGGCATGATATTGAATCTATACTTAATGGAAAAATAGATAAAATGGTAAAACAATTAAAACAAGGATTAAATTAATCCCTGTTTTTTTATGGAAAAATCATGTCCTCGCAAGTAGATGACATCGATCCGTTGTCGATATATTGCTGAATGCACCATGTTCTTGTCTGTACGCTTTTGGCGTAAGAAGATGATCCTCCGTAATATCTAGAAGCTGCATTGTATTCCCCAGTTCCATTGCTTTTTGCCCCTAAGTCATGCAAGTACACAGCTGATGCTGTCAATGCATCTTCAAAATTCCATGGGTTAGGAGTTGTATGTCCAGTATATTTACTAACATCGCCCTTAACTAAATCCCATGTACTTGGAATAAATTGGGCTGGCCCCATTGCTCCTCCAAAACCATATGCATAATATCCACTTGGACAATTTATGGTTCCAGTTGAAACAATTGTAATAGATGATCGTTTCGCATGATATCCACCTGACACGCAATCAGGAATCCAGCAAGAAACCGGTACTTTTGTATAATCATATCCAAGATCACCCATAAGCTCTAAAAATATTGGCAAATCTCTCTTATAATGAATGATTCTTTCAACTAATCCTCCATTTGTATAATCTTCTCCATTTGGCTGCCTATAGCCTGTGCCAGATGAAGCAAATGTTCCACCTCCTGTTTCTTTGTTTGTAATATAGCATCTGCCAACATTTCTTCCTAGGGCTGATTCTTGCGAAATAATTCCTAAAACATATGCTGGCCTCACACCCACTTTAGGCCCAATTGTTTTCGCAATGTTTAAAAGCGTCCCAAAATCAGGCTGTTCTTGTCCTGGCAAAAGTCCTACTAATTGAATTAATCTCTTTGCTATTTCAGCTTGCTTACTCTCAATATCCTTTTTGTTTTGAAGAGATTCTTGATATTCTTGCTCTGTGATTGAATATAGATACTCCTGTACTTCTTTTGTTTCTTGCTGTGAAGCTTTCTGTGTTTCTTGCAGCGCAACGTAACTTTCTTGTTCCCCCACCTTTGTCTCCAATTCTTCCTTTTCGTTGCCAAGTTCAATCTGGAGATCTTGATAGCCACTTAAAAGATCTTGATTCTTGCTGTTTAATATTTCAAAGTAAATGAAATTATCAAAAAAATTAGAAATAGAACCGGACGTTAGAAATACTTCTAAGGGACTTTTTTCTCCATTCTCATAAACAGCTTGCAAGATAAGGGCTATTTTTCTTTTTTGCTCATCTATTTCGTTTCTTGTCGTTTCTATTTGAGCCTCAGTATCAACAATCTTGTATCCCAAACTTTTAATGCTTAAATTTGATTGATAAATCTCGTTGTTCAAATTTTTTATTCTTTGATTCATTCTATATATTTCATTTGCAAGTGTCTGTTTTTCTTCGGCTTTTGCCTCAACTTCCTGATTGGCAGCAACTTGCTTTTCATTAAGATAAGACTGACATTTCTCCAAAAGCTCTTGAAAATCTTTTTTAGAAAGCTCTTTTTCTTTTTGATCTAGTGAAGCTGTATTTTCACATACGTCCACCAAATTTATGCTTGGATCTAAAGCTGCGATAGAAAAAGCAGGGATAAAAAACATTACCCCCACCATTCCTATAATTCCTATTAAATTAATTTTATTCTTTTGGTTTTTCTTCTTGCTCATTATTCTCTTCTTTTGGCACTTCTGCTTCTTCTACATTAGCTTTTACCTCAACTACAGAAGCAATGATTTCTTCTTTATTATTTAAAACTTTAACCTTGTCTCCTAAGTCAATGCTTTCAACGTCAATATAGTCTTCAAATGTTATTAATTTAGAAGCATCTATTTGAACTTTGTGTGGCAAATCTTCTGGAAGAGCTTTTACATGCAAGACATGAATATTTTGAACTAAAGTTCCTCCAAGTGAAACAGCTGGAGCAATGCCAATAATTTCTACTTTTACCTCTGCTTCCACTTCTTCTTTTAAGTTTGGACTGTAAAAATCTATATGAATGAATTCTCCTGTCATTGGATCATTTTCATAATCATGAAGCAATGCAGGATATTTTTTTCCATCGCATTCAACTTCAATCAAAGAAGTTTCTCCAGCTTCTTTATATATTTTTTGAAAATCTATTGCATCAACTTTAAGCAAGACATTTTCCTTTATTTGAGGTCCATATAGTATTGCTGGCACAAATCCTTCGTTTCTTACGTTTTCCTTTTTTTCTCTTAATTCTGCTTTTAATAAATACATAATCTTTCTATTAATTTTATTACTACTTTATATTAGCATTTTATTAAATATTTTCAAGTTTTTGAAGAAGTACTTCTTTTGCCTTATCAGGATTAATTTTTCCTTTAGATAATGCCATGATCTGCCCAATCAAAAATTGAAAGCTTGCTGTCTTGCCATTCTTGTAGTCCTGAATAGCGACCCCATTCCTTTTTAAAACCTCATCTACTATGTTTTCAATTTCGCTAATATCATCAATTTGCTTTAATCCTTTATCTTTTATAATATGAGTTGGGTCTTTATTCAAATCATACATTTCTTTTAGTATTATCTTAGCCATCTTGCTTGAAATGTCTCCCTTATATATCAAAACTGTAAATTCTGCAAAATTTTCAGGATCTATTTTAGAACTGAAATCAATAATTTGTCCATTATTAAGCCCAATTAAATCAGAAGTTAAATAGTTTACAGCGATTTTTATCAATTCGAAGTATTTATTCTGTTCTATTCTTTCATGCTGCATCCAATTTAAAATTTCTGTTGCAACTTTTTCAAAATATTCTGCAAAATCTTTATTATCTGCAAACATCTCTATTGTCTTATAATCAGAAATTCCATATTCTGCCTCGAGCCTTAATCTTTTGGAAGAAGGAAGTTCAGGAATTTCAGCTTTAAGCTCGCTTGTTCTTTCTTCCCCTATCTCAAGCGGTGGTAAATCTGGTTCAGGGAAATATCTATACTCATGACTTTCTTCTTTTGACCTCTGGCTTAAAGTCACTTGCTTAACATCATGGAAGCCCCTTGTTTCCTGTATTATTTTCTCTCCATTATCTAGCATTTTAGATTGCCTTCCAATCTCGAACAAAATAGCTTTTTCTACTGATTTAAAAGAATTTAAGTTTTTTACTTCTACTTTTGTTCCGAGCTTTTTATCCCCTTTTCTCTTCAAAGATAAATTAACCTCGATTCTCATTTCCCCCTTTTCCATGTTAGCGTCTGAAACGTCTAAATACCTTGCAATTAATTGAAGTTCTTTTGCAAAATTGACAACTTCATCTGCTGAAGTGAAGTCAGGCTCTGTAACGAGTTCCATTAATGGAACGCCTGCTCTATTAAAATCAACCATTGATGTTTTATCATTGTCGTGGGCTAACCTTCCTGCATCTTCTTCTTGATGGATTCTATTTATTCTAATTAATTTAGGCACATTTTCTCCTTTAATTTCTAAATATCCATCCCTCGCAATTGGATAATCAAATTGAGAAATCTGATAACCCTTTGGCAAGTCTGGATAAAAATAGTTCTTCCTATCAAATTTAGTATAATCCGCAATTTTGCAATTTAAAGCTAATCCCAATTTAATAATATTATCAATTGCTTCTTTGTTAATCACTGGAAGCGTGCCAGGATGCCCCATGCAAATAGGGCAAATATTAGTGTTTGGAACACTTTCATTTGGATTATTCAAGCATGAGCAAAACATTTTGCTTTTGGTTTTTGATTCCATGTGTATCTCAAGCCCTATAACAACATCGTATTTTTCATTTTCCATATTGTTTCATAATTTTGACGCCTGAACTTGTTCCAATGATATCTGCTCCAGCTTTTATCATTTCCTTTACGTCCTCAAGCGTCTTTACATTTCCAGAAGCTTTTATTAAAAGTCCTGGCGCATTTTTTCTCATTATTTTTAAATGTCTTGCTTTTTCAGACATTTCCCTATTTTCTAAAGGATCTTTACCTGTAGCAGTTTTAACGCAAGTTGCACCCGATTCTTTTACAATTTGTGATACTTTTGCTATTTCACCGTCAGTTAAATACCCACTTCCAATAATGACTTTTGTATCTTTAATCTTTGCAATTGCTTTTAAATCCTTTGAAATTTTATCCCATTTTTCATGTTTTACATCTACTATATTTACAACAATATCTAAATCATCTGCGCCATCTTCTACTGCTTTTTTAGCAACTCCTAGCCTCTTTTTGTGGTCTGAATCTCCAATTGGATCATCAATTAAAACTACAACTTTAATATCGGTATCCTTTAATTCTTTTTTTGCTAGCTTAACCCATTTAGGATTGACGCAGACTCCCCTAAAATTATATTCCTTGGCTTCGCTGCAAACTTTTATTATATCTTCTTTTTTAACATCTTTTCCTATTTTTGTATGATCGATACATTGGTTTAATTCTTTTTTCATAATTAAAATACGAATTTAATATTTTTAAAATTATTTCTAAATTCAATGACCTTGTTTTTTACATCTTTATTCTCTATTATAATATTAAATATAAAATGTGCAACTTGCTCCATGTCTTTTTCCTTCATTCCAAATCTAGTCATTTCTTGCACTCCAATTCTAATTCCATTAGGATTATCTGGATCGCTTGTATTATCATGAGGAATAATGTTTTTATTTAGAATAATATTTTGATCTTCTAGCTTGTCTGCAACAATCTTTCCTCCTCCCTGCTTCCTTACATTTAAAAGTACCTGATGGCTTTCGGTATAGCCTTTACTTTTTCCAATTACATCAAACCCCAATTCATTTAATTTGAGAGCTAAAGCTTTTGAATTCTTAAGAATTTGGCTAGTATATTCTTCCCCAAACTCCTGCATTTCCCTTAAAGCTGCATAAAGACAAGGAACTCTATGCAAGTGATGGTTTGAAACAAATCCAGGAAATACCCTATTTTGGATTTTTGTTTTTAATTTTTCATCGTCTAGATTAGCTAAAATGATTCCTCCTTGAGGGCCTGGAAAAGTCTTATGAGTAGATGAAGTAATAATATCAGCCCCTTCTTCAAATGGATTTTGGAATTTTCCGCAAGTAATTAAACCAAAAACATGAGCAGCGTCATAAACCATTTTTGTTTGAACCTCACTGCAATATTCTTTAATTTCTTTTAATGGCTGAGGGAATAACAGAACTGAACCGCCTAATATGATAAACTTTGGTTTCTTTTCTAATATTTTTTCTCCTGTTTTTTGAACATCTATTTCCAAATTCTCAGGATTATATACTACATGCTCGATCTCATACTTAAGCATGCCTATTGCCCCTCCTTTTTCATGAGATATATGAGATCCTCCATCAATTCCCAAGCTCATTATGGTTTCTCCTGGCTTTGCCAAGGACGAAAATACTGCATAATTAGCAAGCGTTCCAGATGTTGGACGAATATCAACAAAATTAATATTAAAATGCTTTTTAAATTCTTTTTCAGTTAAATCTTCAATTTCATCAACATATTTAAGCCCTTTATAATATCTTTGAAAAGGAAGTCCTTCAGCGTATCTATGCATTAAATCTGAAGTATATAATTTTTCACATATAGGAGACATTGTATTTTCCGATGCAATCAAATTAATACAGCTTCGCCTCCACTCATTATGCTTATTTACTAAGTCAATTATTTTTTCCATATATTTTAACCTTCCCATAGGGCCCATTTTGAAAGCAAAGCTTCAAAAACTTCTAGGGCTCTACTATTATTAAATTTATTAATATTAATACCTTCTCTTAATTGTTTTCTTGTTGGAATAAAAATATCTGTTTCTGCTCTAAATGGACAAATTGGATACGACTTTAATGGCTCTCCTTCCCTTACTCCTGTCACGCCACTCTCTGGACAGGCTTTGAAATTAAATCCCCTACAACCAATATGACCCCTAATAACTGGAAGCTCTCTTATTAGATTAAAATATAATTGAGCAGCCAAGCACCTCATTTCAGGAGAAGTCCTCACGCATGTTCTTAGACTTAAAAAGTTTATTAAAGATCTTAAATTTATTGTAAAATGATAAATCCCCACAGCTTGACAAAACGGAAGCAAATATCTTGCTGATTCCCTTGGAATATTGTTTTCCATTGCCTTTTCATAAGCTGCTAAGTTGTTTTCAATTACATTTAAAAAACTTTGTTTCTCTTCCTCGTTATTTAAAATATGCCAAGGAACAATAACCTCATACATACTTTCTTCTCTTTCAAACATTTTGTCTACCTTGACATATCTTGTTGAATATCCGCTATGAGAAGACATTCTATGTTCTAATAATTCTGGAGCATTTCCTTTTGTCATCTTAATATCAAATTTAATAATGATATGCTCGAGCGATGATCCATAATCATTTTCAATAATCATATTAAAAATATCGCTGCCTTCAATATGAGCAGGAACCCCGCTCATTTTAGCTGAATAAGCAACTTCTTCCCATGCCTTCTCGCCTCCCAAAACTTTAAAATTCCATATTTGTGGTTTAACTGCTTGAATTTTCATAATTTGCTAATTATATTATTAAAAACTTCTTCAATTGGCTTTTCTCCGTCAATTATTTCCCATTTGCAAAATACTTGATCTTTTGCAACTTTTAAATATTGTTCTCTTACAGCATTCATGAAAGCTAAGTTGCTTTCATTTCTATCCAATTTATCAAAACCTTGTTTTTCACTTGCCTTTCTCCTTTGAGATTCTTCTGCCGTAATATCCAAAAGCAAACAAACATCTGGAACTGGAACTTGAAACATTTGATCTAGCTTCAAAATATCTTCTGTTTTTTTTCCTGCAAGAGTTTGAAAGGCAAACATTGAAGTAAAATACCTGTCGCAGATGACGTGCTTACCGCTATTTAATTCATTTAAAATTTTTGTTTTAAACTGCAATATTTCTGCGTAATAAACCAAAACTTCGACGTCTTTATCCTCATAAATAATTCTTTTGTGGAGAAAATCATCGATTATTTCTCCCAATTTAGTCTTATATGCTGGGAATGCTTCAAAAAAAATGTTTTCATCCCCCAAGTGTTTCTTAAGAAGGTTTGTCTGGGTTTCACCTCCGCAGCCATCAATCCCCTCTATAACAATAAATTTTCCTTTTTCCATAAATTTAATTATTTAAAAAACAGAAAAATATCATTCCCCTGTTTCTAATCTGCTTTCTTGTGGATGCTCTTGGCTTGAATATTTAGCACCCTCTTTTTTGTAATAAGGCTTTGTTGTTGGAGACTTTAATTCGTGAAAAACCAACTGACATATTCTTGTGCCTGGGTATAGTAATACTGGAATCATGCCAATATTCTCCATCTCCAAAACAATTTTCCCTTTAAAGCCTGGATCAATATGTCCTGCTGTTGAATGAACTACAATGCCAAGCCTTCCTAAGCTTGATCTTCCGTCAATTCTAGCAGTAATATTATCTGGCAAAAATACTTCTTCTAAAGTAATCCCTAATACAAATTCATTTGGATGAAAAACAAAAGGCTCATCTTCTTTTAAAGTAATAAGCCTAGTGCTATTATTGAAAGTCTCTGGGTCTCTTGTATCTATAAAAGGTTTTTTACGGTGTTCAAAAATATTGAATTCATATCCTAATCTTAAATCTAATGAAGCAGAACCTAACTGCTTTTCCAAGTTAGGCTCTGGTGTGATTTGAATCTTATTTGATTCGATTAATTCTTGTATATCTTTGTCTGATAGTGTCATTTAGTCAATTACTTCAACGCCAAGTGATCTTGCTGTACCCTCTAATATCTTTAAGGCAGCCTCTATATCATTTGCATTTAAGTCCTTCATTTTTCTTTCAGCAATTTTAGTTAATTCTTCTTTTGTAATCTTTCCAACTTTTTTCTTATTTGCCTCTCCCGAACCCTTTTCAATCCCAATCGCTTTTTTAATTAATTGCGCAGCTGGCGGTTCTTTTAAGATATATTCGTAAGACCTGTCTTCGTAAACAATAATATCAACAGGGATTTTAAATCCTGCGCTTTGTTGAGTATCAGCGTTAAATCTTTGACAAAATTCTGCCATATTAATTCCTGTTGGAGCAAGAGCCGGCCCTACTGGAGGCGCTGGAGTTGCTTTTCCTGCTGCTATATGTAATTTTACTATTTTTGAAACTTTTTTTGCCATATTATATTTTCTTAATCTGAAGAGAGTCTAATTCAAGCGGCGTATCTCTTCCAAACATGTTAATTAATACTTTAACTTTACCTTTTTCTTTATCTATTCCTGAAACTTTTCCATCAAAATCTTTAAATGGACCATCAATAATCTTTATTGCATCGCCTTTTCTAAAATCAATATTAAACTCAGGCTCTTCTGCATTCATTCTCTTTTTTAATGCTTCAATTTCTTCAATTGATACTGGTAATGGAACTGTTCCTGAACCAACAAAACCAGTTACATTTGGCGTGTTTCTTACAACATACCATGAATCGTCAGTTACAATCATTTCAACTAAAACATATCCTGGATAAATCTTTTCTTCTATTGTCTTTTTCTTTCCATTTTTAATCTTAATCTTTTTTTCTTTTGGAACAATTACATTAAAAATCTTGTCATCCATAGATAATGACTCGATTCTCTGCTTTAACCCCTTAGCAACCGCATCTTCGTATCCTGAATAAGTGTGCAGAACATACCATCTTCTTTCATTTGTTTCTTGTTGTTTTGCCATAATTAGTATTTAATAATATAGTTTTCTAGTACGTGGAAAAATGCAAGATCTAATAATCCTAAAATAGCAGCCACAAATACAGAGACAATGATAACGCTAATTACGTATTTAACCGTTTCTTGTTTAGTAGGCCAAGTTACTCGCCTCAATTCCCTAAAAACATCTTGCATAAAATTTCCTGTTTTATTCATAGAATTACAATAACAAAAAGGGATTTAAATGTCAATTTTATACATCTAAATTCTTAACATCTTTAGCTGATAATTGAATAAACCTCTTTCTTGGCACAACATCTTTGCCCATCAAAGTATCAATTGTTTTGTCTGCTTCTTGCGCATCTTCAATATTTACCCTCACAAGCACTCTTCTTGCTGGATCCATAGTTGTTTCCCACAATTGCTCAGGATTCATTTCTCCCAAACCCTTATATCTTTGAATAGAAAGCTTTAATCCTTTAATTTCTTTTAGAACTCTCTCTTTTTCACCTTCGGTATACGCATAACGAATATCTTTTCCCGACTGAATCTTGTATAAAGGAGGCTGAGCAACATATAAATACCCTCTTTCAATAATTTCTCTAAAATGTCTGAAGAATAATGTTAGAATAAGGGTTTTGATATGGTTTCCATCAGAATCCGCATCACACATGATGATAATTCTATGGTATCTCAATTTTTCAATATTAAAATCTTCTGCGACTGCTGTTCCCATTGCAATAATTAAATTTTTAATTTCAACAGAAGCTAACATTTTATCTAATCTTACTCTTTCAACATTAAGAATTTTACCTCTTAAAGGTAAAATAGCCTGAAATCTTCTATCTCTTGCTTGTCTGCTTGAACCTCCCGCAGATTCTCCCTCCACAAGATATATTTCACATTCTTCTGGTTTTTTAGAGCTGCAATCCGATAATTTTCCTGGAAGCGCTAATCCATCCAAAACTCCTTTTCTTAAAACTGTTTCCTTAGCAGCTCTTGCAGCTAGCCTGGCTTTAGCAGAAAGCAACGTCTTTTCAATAATAATTCTTGTATCTTGAGCAAATTTATCTAAAAAGTCTATTAAGGCATCGCTCGTCACAGAATCAACCGCCGTTCTTGCTTCTGGGTTTCCTAGTTTTGCTTTAGTTTGCCCTTCAAATTGAGGCTCAGGAACTTTAATTGATATGACCGCGATAATTCCTTCCCTTACATCATCTCCCGAAAGCTTGTCATTATTCTTAAGAGCTCCTCCTTTCTTGGCATAATCATTAACAAGCCTTGTTAAAGCCGTTCTAAATCCTGTTAAATGCATTCCGCCTTCAGAAGTATAGATATTATTTGTAAAACTTTCTTCTTGTGGCTCAATTTCATCTGTATATTGAAAAGCAACTTCAACAAAAATATCATCTTTTTCTTTAGCAATGTAGAAAGGGGTTGGATTTAAAGTTTTTGTATCTCCAATCAAATAATTTAGGTATGACTTTACTCCTCCCTCGAAATAGAAATGGTATTCATAAGGATTTTCCTCATCTCTTAAGTCATAAAAATCTATCTTAACCCCTTTTGTTAAATATGCCTGCTGCCTTAGGTGATTTATTATTGTTTTTCTATTAAATACAATTTCTTTAAAAATTGTAGGATCTGGCTGAAAAGTAATAGTTGTCCCTGTTTCCTTTGTCTCGCCTGCTTTCTTAACGGGATATCTTGGTATCGCGGTATCATATTCTTGCACAAAAACACCGCCATCCTTTTTAATTTCGGCTTTAAGATAAGTAGATAAAGCACAGACAACAGAAAGTCCTACTCCATGAAGACCCCCTGATATTTTGTATGCTCCCCCTCCAAATTTACCTCCTGCGTGAAGGGTTGTTAAAATTGTTTCTAATGCTGATTTTTTTGTTTTTTCATGTATATCAACTGGAATACCTCTTCCATTATCTTCCACCCTAACCACTTCTCCTGGAAGAAGCGAAACTCTTATATGATCTGCGTATCCTCCGATTGCTTCATCCAATGAATTGTCCACAACTTCGTAAATCAAATGGTGCAATCCTTGAGGCCCAGTTGAACCAATATACATACCAGGCCTTTTTCTAACTGGCTCCAACCCTTCTAGAACTTGTATTGCGCTGGCTAAATAATTATTTTCTTTATTAGTCATATTGCTCTATTTCTTAACTTCCCATTCTGGGTTTTGTTCTAAATTACTTATTATTTTTTCGTGAATTTTGTTTATCTCCTCACTACCTAAACTCCTATCCATTGCTTGAAGAAAAATTCTAAATGTGATGCTTTTTAGATCTTCCGCATAATTATCATACACATCTAAAAGCTCAATATCTTTTAAAAGCTTTCCTTCTGAGACTGCGATCACCTCTGTCACATCTCCGATTCTAGTATTACTAGGAACAATAACGGAAATATCTCTTGTTGCAACTGGGAATAAAGAAACAGGAGTATATTCGTTTTCATTTTTAGCTCCTTTTTCAATAATATCAAAATCTAATTCAAATAATACTGGATCAATATCTAAATTAAGAGCATTTAGTACATATCTTGACAAATGTCCAATCACTCCTACTTCCTTTTTATTGATCTTTATTATAGCAGATTTTCTCTTACTCATAAAGTCCTCCTTTTGATTAGGGATATACTCAATATCCACTATTCCGAAATCATTGAATATTTCCTCTAAATATCCTTTCAAATTAGAATAATCTTGCGGAAATATGAGCCCTGAAAATAATTTCTTTTCTATAAAACTGCCATTTCTCTTGAATACGCTTCCGATTTCGTAAATCTTAATATCCTTTTCATATCTTAAATTAAGTCTCAAATTTTTAATTAAATTAGGAATAAGAGAAGATCTTAAATATTCAGATTCGATAGCTATTGGATTTTCAAGCTCTACTAGTTTTGATAAATTAAAGTCTGCCTTGTCTTTCTCTCCAATAAAAGAATAATTATATACTTCAAAAAAACCTAATTCCTTTAAGACAGATCTAAAATTATTCTGCCAATAAAGACTATCGTTCCTTTCTATTTTTTGAGCTGAAACTGGAAAAACTGGCTCTATTTTATCATAGCCATATATCCTTCCAACCTCCTCAATTAAATTCTCTTCAATTGAAATATCTCTTCTAAAGGAAGGAACTTCAACCTGAATTTTGTCTTTCTCTTCTTTAGTAATTTCAAATTCCAAACTTCTTAAAATTCTTTTAATGTCATTTAAAGGTACATCCATGCCAAGGAATTTTCTTAAATAGTTTATATTTAGGAGAAGTTTTTTGGGCTTTTCCTTAAGAGGGTAAACATCAATAACGCCTTTTAAAACCTTAGCCCCTGTCAATTCTTGAATAAGAGCTGCTGCTCTTTCTAAAGCAAGCTCAGCAAGATTAGGATCAAGATCATGGCTAAATCTTAATGAAGAGTCTGTTCTCAATTTAATTTTTTTGGAAGTCTTATATATTAAATTAGGACCAAAATTAGCTGATTCTAATACAATCGCCTTTGTCGTCTTCTTAACTTCTGCTTTTGTTCCTCCTTTAATCCCTGCAATTGCAAGAACATCTTTCTCATCTCTTATAGTCAAAATACTTGTATCTAAAATGTATTCGTCATTAGATAAAGACTCAAATTTTTCTCCTTTATTTGCTTTGTCAATGATTATTTTTTTGTTTTCTGAAAGCTTTTCATAATCAAAAGCATGGAGCGGCTGACCTAGTTCAAGCATTACATAATTTGTGATATCAACAACATTATTAATTGAAGAAATTCCACATGTCTTTAACCTTTCTTTAATATAATCAGGGGATTCCCCTATTTCAACCCCTGTCAAAACCCTTGCCATATATCTTCTGCATCCATTATTCCTAACTTCTGCTTCCAAGAAATTACCAATATGTAAAGAATCATCTTCTTTAATCAAAATCTTTGGCATAGCTAATTTTAAACCTAAAATAGCTGCACATTCTCTTGCAATGCCTAAGTGACTCAATGCATCGCTTCCTCTATCTGGTAGAACCTTTATTTCAAGTGCACAATCTCCATTAACTTTTAAAGGAAGCTCAACCTCAAAAGCATGAAGTGTAATCTTCTCTATCAATTCTTTTGGCTTTCCTAGCTCTTCTTTAAAAAATGATTGTAAAAATTTGTAGGATATAATCATAACTAAAATTGCTTTAAAAATCTTAAATCTCCGCTATGGAACCATTTAATGTGATCTATTTTGTATTTCATCATAGCAAGCCTATCAATCGAAATTCCAAATGCGAAACCGGTTAAATTTTGAGGATCTAATCCGCAATTTTTAAACACGTTCGGATGAACCATGCCCGCACCCAAAATTTCAATCCAACCGCCGCCTTGACATATTGAACACCCTTTTCCATTGCATACAACGCAGCTCATATCAACTTCAAAACCAGGCTCTACAAAAGGAAAGTAACTTGGCCTTAACCTAATTTTAACGTCTAAATTTCTAAAAAACTCTTGCAAAAATCTTTCTAAGACCGCTTTCAAATTAGCAACAGATATATGTTCATCAACTAAAAGCCCTTCTATCTGATAAAAACAAGATTCGTGAGAAGCGTCCGTTGCTTCATATCTAAATACTCTTCCTGGGGCAACAATTCTAAAAGGAGGCACATGACTTTCCATATATCTTGTTTGAATGTTTGAAGTATGTGTTCTTAAAACATATTTTTCTCTACTATCTAATTCTTCCCTGTTTTTCTGCTTAATAAAGAAAGTATCTTGCATTTCCCTTGCAGGATGATCTTTTGGAAAATTTAAGGCATCAAAATTGTGCCACTCATCTTCTATTTCAGGGCCTTGAATTATTGAAAAACCAAGAAAAGTAAATATATCTTCTATTTCTTTTTTGACAATAGATAATGGATGAATATGTCCTCTTTGAAAAGCTTTTACACCTGGGAAAGTGATATCTAGAGACTCCATCTCCTCCTTTTCCTTAAGCTCCTCCAATTTAAAAGCTTTCTTTTCTAGTTCAATCTTCTCTTCTAAAAAATTCAAAGCCTCATTAATTTGAGCTCCAAGCTCCTTTCTTTCTTCTCCTGTTAAATCTTTCATTTTTGAAGATAGCTCTCTTAATTTTCCTTTCTTTCCTAAATATTCTTTTTCTATATTCTCTAAATCATTTAAATCCTTAGATTGTTCTAGTTTTTCTAAGGCTTCTTTTTTAAGATTTTCTGTTTTCATACCCCAATTTTAGCCCATAAGCGCTAAAAAAGCAAATTAGAAAATATCCGACACTCTTTCAAGTGCCATTCCATCTATTGTAATTATCAATCTACGAAGTTTAGCGGGAGCAATTACTCGCTTAGGATTTATGGGATAAAATTGAACCTCGCACGACCTTTTAAAGAATCGATCCCTCTATCAAAAAAAACGCCGCTTTAGTCTAGCAGCTTCTTTTTCAAACAAAGGAAATCAAGCACGGCAATTAAAATCAGTCCCTCTATAAAAGGCTAATTCATATAAAATTTCTCCCTTAGGCTCGGTACCTATATATGGAGCCTCTGCGCGGGTCAAATCTTCAAGCTGTTTCCCATTAAGATCGCCATATTTTTTTATTATCCTATCAAGCATTTCTATTTCTTCTTTTGAAAAAATAGAAACTTGCGGATTCTTAAGGCATTTCATCCCCTCCTTCTCCATTTCACTTGTAATTTCACTTAAAGATACGGGAAAAGGACCCATTGGCAAAGCCCTGTATTTATCCCCGGTAAAATATTTTTGATACTTCTCAAAAAAATCAAAATCAACGAAATAAAGTAATTTCGCTAATTTTTTCTTTCCCCATATCTCGCCATCCAATTTAGAGCAAAGATAAAGAATTGCTTGTTTGTATTTTTTTGAATGAATAGGCATAACATTAAGCTTTTAGTTCATTAAAGTTATAATGACACAAAAAAAGAAAAAAACAATATTTGCATACGCCTAGTTTTCTCTAATAGACTTTCTACTAAATGAAAGGCTCTATTGTTCGCGTTGCTGATATTCTAGAACCTTTTCAGCGGGGCAAAGTCCATTAAGCCTTTTATGCGGCCAATAATTCCAAGCTTTTACTATAATCTGCAATATTTCGTCCCATTCATTGATTTCCTGCCCTTTATTGAAATTGTCAATAAGCCTTTTCATGCTGCCATCGCGATCTTTCTCATTAAAAATAATGTCTTTTACATCTTGAAGAGATAATTCACTATTTGTAGATTCTACTAAATTTTCAAGCTGTTTTTCTGCTTCTTTGCGCTCTTTTATAATGCTCTCTTCCGTTATCTTCGGACGATTATAATCCTCATTAATTTCTTCTAGAAATTCTTTGTATATATTTTCAAAAAATTCACTCTTTAAAAGAACGTCTACGAGCAGGCTTTGCAAGCTTTTATACACCCCTACCGGAAGATTATTAATGTATTTATAGCGGTTGAATCTCTTTTCATTGTATTCTTCAGTTAATTTTTCAACGGCTAAGACAAAGCATCCAAAACGCTTCCTATTGTCATCGACGATTTCTTCAAACTCTTCATTTTTTGAATCTGGTTTCTCACTTTTATCCAGCCTTAAAAATATTATTAAATTATCAATTGCACGAATGGCTGCTTGACGGATTTTGCCTGAAGGATGGCGAACGCAATTAAGCAAAAAGCTTGACCATCTTTCAAAATTTTCTTCTCCAATTGCGTATATAGGCCACTTGAGCGTGTTGATAAACCAAGCCTGATGCTCTATATCTTTAATTTCTTCGAAAGTCTTTAATTCTTCTAAAAAAGCAGAAAAAGCCCATTCGCCATCATCGCGCGATTCAATATAGACATTATGGAAAAATTCTTCAACTTTCTTCTGAGCTTGTTTAACTTCTTCTCTTGTCCCTACTTTAATAATTTTAATTAAGTTTTCAATATAATTTTTCATTATCATTGATTTTAACAATATTATTTAAAAAAGCAAATATTCTTCTAATAAAAATAAGGCTTTTAAGTCGCCTTTACAGGTTGCCTTCCGACTCTATAAAATAGTAGATTAAAAGATAGTCGCGGAGAGTGCGGAAAAAATTATGTTCTAGACACTCTTCTGATCTCCACATCATAAACTGATCATGCACTTTTCTATAACACCCCATTCTTTCCATTTCTTTTCCCATAAAGCAATTTTTTTTAAGAATTATCTCCTGTTTCGCCTTATCAAACATCCAATTTCTTGCTCCATCCAGATCTTTGAGTGCCTTAATAGAGAAATTCAAAAGATTTTCTCTAGGAGACATGTCAATGTCATCGGAATAAAATAAGTTTCTAATGTCTCTGTTCTCTTTTTCTAACGCCTCAACAAACTCTTTAGGTGTTAACTTCTCCACCACCTTTTTTCACCCATTCAACTTATATACGTATCTGCAAGATTTGTAAATAGCTAAAAGCAGGCTTTGAAGCCTGCTCAATGGCGGACCCGACCGGACTCGAACCGGCAGCCCCCTCCGTGACAGGGAGGTGCGATGACCAATTTCGCCACGGGTCCATATATTATTATGTGCCAGAGGTGAGAATCGAACTCACGACATCTCGCTTATGAAACGAGTGCTCTAACCCCTGAGCTACTCTGGCCTCTGACAAATAAAAAATGTTGCGGTTCTTGGAATTGCACCAAGGCCTCCAGCTTATGAGACTGGCGAGATACTACTTCTCCAAACCGCTTTAAATACATACATTATATTAATACACTAAAAAGCAAATAAAATCAAGCTGCTTTATAGTATTAAAGTTTAGCTAATAATTTTAGTTTTGGCAAGTTTAAAAAATAGAATCTTCAAAAACTATTAAATCATCGAGATAAAAAGAATTTGCATCGCCGCCTATTACCATATTAGACAATGGCTTTCTTCCAAAATTAGAAACACCAGCACTTCCAGTTGCCTTAACTTCTCCATCTACAATTCCATAAAAAGTAGAATCATCATCCACTGTTCCACAAATAAAATGCCAATCATTATCATTAACAGCTGTTCCAGCAAAAGGTATGCTAGTATATACTTCATCAGCAGAATATACATCAAAAGCTATCACCCCACTGTTAGAATAAATATGAAAATCATTATCACTATTTATTATATCAAAAGAAGCATTGCTAGATTTAACCCAAAAACAGATTGTTTTAAATTTCAAAGCAGGGCTTGCGCTAAAATCTATCTCTGCGTAATTAGAATAGATGCATCTACTCCCCTCGGGACAATTTGTTTCTCTAGTAAATGTTCCTTCCCTTGTTCCTGTGATACCGAGTCTTCCTGAATCATATATCATATCTATATTAGCATCCTCCATCTTCCACTCAGCTATAAGGCTTGCCCCTAATTTAGACTTTACCTCATTTGCATAAGCAATAGTTTTTTTAAGATTCGCATCTTCTTTCCATTCGCCAATTCCATATACAATAATACTTGCCATAATAGCTATTATGGATATGACGGCAATAACTTCTATTAAAGTAAAGGATTTTGTTCTCATTTGTCTAATATTGTAAGCTTGATTAATGTATCTTTTGCTAAATCAAATATCTTTTGCATTTCTTCTCTCTCTAATTCTACTTCCTCTCCTTTTGCAATAGCTTTTTTAAGATTAGAGATTTTTCTGACATTTTCTAAATTAGGAATGGCTCCCTCTCTTAATCCATAGTCATCAATAAGGGCACAGCAATCTTTGCCGACGCATCCGCACCTTTTTAAAACCTGGATCATTAAGTAGTCAAGGGCAATAATTGCTCTTTTATGCTTACCCTCTTTAAAGTGTTTTTCTGCATTAAGCCAAATTTTAACAAACTTTCTTGGCTTTTTATTTTTCTTTGGATCAGATAAAAAATCCACCACTCTTCTTTTTACGTCTGATAAATAATATTTTTCATTAAATATTAGAATGAAGGAAATAAAAAAGAAAAAAACAGAAACTAAAATAAAGACATTTCTATATGGCTCTAAAAGAGTCTGGATTTCAGGCGATAAAATTAATTGTGTATAATATGTTATATTCTCCATTAATAAATAATTTTTGCTATATTAAATAATTTATTTTCTTCATAATGTGGAGCAATGATGTGAAGCCCTATTGGCAAACCCTCTTTAGATAATTTAATAGGAACAGAAATTGCTGGAAGACCTGCTAGGTTTACTGGGGTTGTGTAAATATCTGCTAAATACATTGAAAGCGGATCATTAGTTTTCTCCCCTATCTCAAATGGAAGTATCGGCGAAACAGGCCCTAAAATTGCATCAACTTCTTCAAAAGCTTTCTCAAAATCTTTTTTAATAAGAGATCTAACTTTTAAAGCTTTTTTGTAATATGCATCATAATATCCAGAAGACAAGGTGTATGTTCCAAGCATAATTCTTCTTTTAACTTCTTCTCCAAAACCTTGTGTTCTTGTATTAAGGTATATATCTTCTAATTTGTCTCCACTTGCTTCAAATCCATACCTTATTCCATCAAGTCTAGCCAAATTAGCCGATGCTTCAGCTGTAGCAATAATATAGTAGCAAGCAAGTGCATATTTTGAATTAGGCAAGCTAACTTCAACTATTTCAGCTCCAGCTTCCCTATAATCTTCGATCGCTTTTTCTACGGCTTCCTTAACTTCTAAGTCTAATCCGTCTCCAAAATATTCTTTTGGAATACCAAGCTTAATCTTTTTTAAATCAAAACCATTATTTTTTACCACGTCGACACTTGTGGAATCGCAAGGGTCTCTTCCTTTTATTGCATCAAATACTATCTTTGCGTCCTCTACTGTCTTAGCAAAAGGCCCTATCTGATCTAGTGATGATGAATAAGTAATCAAACCATTTCTTGAAACTGTTCCGTATGTTGGCTTCAATCCAACTGTCAAACAAAATGATGCTGGCTGTCTTATTGATCCTCCAGTATCTGATCCTAAAGCAAATGCACATATGTCCGCAGCAACTGCCGCTGCTGATCCGCCTGAAGATCCGCCAGGAACCCTATTTAAATCAAACGGATTTCTAGTTGGCCCAAAGTATGAATTTTCAGTAGAAGAACCCATTGCAAATTCATCCATGTTTGTTTTTCCTAAGATAATAGCGCCTTGTTCTTTCAATTTTGAAATAACAAATGCATCATAAGTTCCTATATAATTTTCAAGCATTTTAGATCCTGCTGTACATCTTTTTCCTTTAATTAAAATGTTATCTTTTATTGCACATGGGATTCCTGTCAAAATATGAGCATCACCTTTTTTTATTCTTTCATCAGCTTTTTTAGCTTCTTCTATTGCATCTTCCTCAAAAACATCTAAAAAAGCATGGATACTAGGATTCCATTCTTTGATTTTGTCTAAATAATCTTTTGTTAGTTCAAGCGCGGAATATTTTTTTGAATCTAAATTCTCCCTTATTTCTTTTATGGTTATACCTTTATTCATCTTTTAATATTTTCTTAACTACTAAATATCCTTGCTTTTCTTTTGGAATTAGATTGATTCCATTATATTCGCAAGCCAAATCCTCTCTTTCAACATTTTTGACATCAATTGAATGAGACATTTCAGGAATGTTTTCTGTATCTGCTTCTTTTAGCTCTGAAACATAATTTAAAATCTCTGAAAAATCTTTTTGGAATTTATCAATCTTACTATCTTCAATCTTTAATCTTGATAAATTCATTATTTTTAGCACTTCGTTTTTATCTATCATAGCTTAATAATAGTACAAATGTTTTATTAAATCAACTTACTTTTCTGCTAAAGCTTCTAGTCTTTGATTGTATTCTTTTTCTGATACAATTTCATTTGCAAGCATTGATTATATCAGTTGAGTCAACTCTACAATAAAGAGTATTATCTCTATTTAGGCGGCATTAGTTCTTCTGTTTCAACTAGAACTTCAGAATAACTATCTAGATTTTCTAAAACTATTCCTGCCCCTCTTGCAACGGCTGTCATTGGGTCTTCTATTACATAAGCAGGAACACCAGTTTCTTTAGTAAGAAGGATGTCTAATCCTCCTAGAAGCGCTCCTCCACCAGCTAGACAAATTCCTTTTTTCATTACATCAGATATGAGCTCTGGAGGCGTAATTTCAATAGTGTTTTTAATCTCGCTAACAATTTGATTAATAGACTTCTCCATTGCTTTTTTAATATCATTTCTTGTGACAGTGATTTCCTCTGGAAGGCCTGTTACTAAATTTCTTCCCCTAATTGCAACTCTTTTCAATTTGTTCTTTTTATCATTCTCGTCAAAGTAAACTGTACCAATATTGATTTTAACATTCTCAGCTGTTCTAACTCCAATCAAAAGTTTGTACTTTTCTTGCGCATATTTAATAATATCTTGATTTAGTTTGTCTCCTGCAATTCGAAGGCTCTTAGAAACAACGATTCCTCCTAACGAAATTACTGCAATTTCAGTTGTTCCTCCGCCAATGTCAACTACAAAATTACCTCCTGCTTCTTGTACAGGAAGTCTTGCTCCAATAGTTGCTGCCATCGGCTCTTCAATTAAAAATACTTCTCTTGCTCCAGCAGACTTAGCTGCATCAATTACAGCCTTTCTTTCAACTTCTGTGACACCGCAAGGAATACCAACAACAGCCCTTGGTTTAATTATGTTAATCTTGTCTTCCCTTGCTCTTTCAAACAAATATCTAAGCATTTGTTCAGTCACTTCAAAATCAGATACAACGCCATTTACGAGTGGCCTTGTTGCAACAATGTGTCCTGGAGTCTTTCCAACCATTTTCTCAGCCTCTCTTCCAATAGCTAAAACCTGCCCTGTTTTTTGGTTTATTGCAACAACAGAAGGTTCAGATAAGATTATTCCCCTTCCTCTAACATAAACTAAACAGTTGGCTGTTCCTAAATCAATAGCAATATCATTTGAAAATCTGTCAAAAAATTTCTTCATATTTTTTGTTTATACTAACAAGTTTTTGCTTTAAAATCAACAGTTTTCTAGAAACTGAGCGATATCTTTTAATTTAACTAATTCTGCTTTGTCTTCCCCTCTTTTTTTAACTTCGACTGAATCTTCTTTTAATGTTTTTTCTGAAACAACAATTCTAATTGGAATACCGATTAAATCAGCATCAGAAAACTTTTCTCCTGGAGCCTTATCTCTATCATCAAACAAAACTTCGTAGCCTTTATACTCTAAAGCTTTTGAAACCTGTTCTGTTTCTTTTTGATTACCAATATCAATTAGATAAACATCGAATGGAGCAACTGATTTTGGCCAAATTATTCCTTTTTCATCATTAAATACTTCTACTATTGCTCCCATTAAACGAGATACACCCATTCCATAACAGCCCATTATAATGTTCTTATTATCTATTTTAAAATCAAATGCTTCTGAATATTTTGTACCTAATTTAAATATATTTCCAACTTCAATTGATTTTTTTTCTTCAAACACTTCTCCTCCACAATTAGGACATTTATCTTGCTTAACTTCTTTATTTAAAGCAAATTTACATTTTTCACATATGTAGATTATGTCTTCTCCAGCCTCTGTAATTGTTTGAAATTCATGTGAAAATCCTTTTGTAAAAGCACCTCCTCCAGCCAAACCAAGATAAGTATAATCCTTTAGTCCGCATCTATTATAGACTTCAAAATAGGCTTCTTTTACTTTCTCATAATAATTATCTAGATCTTCCTCGCTTAAATGAAATGAATAAAGATCTTTCATAATAAACTCTCGCCCCCTAAGTAGTCCTGATTTAGCTCTTGGCTCATTTCTATATTTTGTTTGAATTTGATAAATAGATTTAGGAAAATCTTTTTCTGAATTTAAAAACTTTTGAGCAATAGGCGTGATGATCTCCTCATGTGACCATCCTAAACCATAATCTTCATCTAAAATCTTGTACATTTCAGGAACTTCCCACCTCCCTGTTTTAAGCCAATTCTCTTTTGGGTTTAATCCAGGCATTAAGACTTCCTGTCCATCAATTCTATTCATTTCTTCTCTTACAATGTTTTGTATTTTTTTAATAACTCTTAATCCTAAAGGCAAGTATGAATAAATTCCAGCTCCTAGCTTATCAACAAATCCAGCTCTAATTAGAAGCTTTGCATTTAAGCTTGCTTCACCTGATGGGTCTTGTCTTAAAGTCTTAAAAAATAGTTTAGATGCTTTCATGTATTAAAATATTAAATCTTTAAATTGGAATACATCTTTAACAACAATTAAAACTCCTAAAGCCATTAAAGCAATAAATCCAACTCCGTCAATCTTCTCGCTTAATTCGTCAGTGAAAAACCTCGGTCTTAATTTTTGCAAAACTAAATAAATACATTTTCCTCCGTCTAATGCTGGAAGCGGAAGCAGGTTAGTCACTGCAAGCGCAAGAGAAATAATAGCTGTAATGTTAAGCATGTATAAAAAGCCTTCACTCAAGCTTACTTTTGTAATGGCAAATATTCCAACTGGCCCAGCAACAGCATTGCCTGCAATAGATATATCTTTAGCTGCAAACGATTTTGCTATCATATTTCCCAAAGTAGACATGGAATAACTTGTAAAGTTATATGTATGAAATACTCCTGCAAAAATCTTATCTTTTAAATTAGTATTATATGATAATTCAGCAATATTGCTATATCCGATGCCAATCTTCTCTTCCATGTTAGCTATAATGTGAGTGCTCTTCTCCTTTGTTTTTCTGTTTTCTACTAAAAATGCAAGAGCTTCTCCTTTTGTGCTATTCAAAGTTTCTTTAAGTTCGTTTGCATTTTTTATTCTTTCACCATTTATTGCTAGAATAATATCGTCTTTATTTAATCCTCCATAATTTGCAGGAGATCCTTCCTCAACGTAATTTATCATGAGGTAATTTTCCTGGTACCCTAAAGGAAATTTGTAGTCTGGATTAATTAAGCCAATTGTACTAGTCAAATGAGAAGGCATTAGAACAATGTAAAAAAGAATAATTGACAATATGAAATTGCCTATCACTCCTGAGACAATAATTAAAAGTTTTTCTCTTGTCTTTTTAGAGGTATAGCTTGCTGGATCAGATTTATCCTTTGCTTCGACTGATTCTCCATAAATTTTATTATATCCTCCAAAAGGAATAATCCCTATTCCAAATAAAGTCTCGCCTTTCTGCTTTTTCCAAATAAAGGGAGGAAAGCCTACTGCAAATTCAGTAACTTTTGTTTTTGTCTTTTTGGCACCCCAAAAGTGCCCTAGCTCATGCGCCGTAACAACTATGGTTATAATAAGGGCAAATACTATTAATGCTAATAAAAAATCTAATATCATCCTTCTAATTCTTTTTTCTTATTTATAATTAATTCGTCTACTTTTACGTTATAACTGTCAACAACCTTTTGAAGCTCGTCTTTTGCTCTAAACTTATCATCTTCTGAAATGAGTCCATCTCTCTGCATTTTCTGAATACTTGAGGAGACCTCATCTCTATACTTTCTTATAGTCTTCTTTGCCGCATCATCGATTTGTCCGACAGTTCTTGTCATATCTTTTCTTACGTCTTCTGTTAATTCTGGCATAGAAATCCATAAACCTGTTGAATCAGCTGCTGGGGAGAGCGATGTATTTGTCTCAATTGCTATTCTAATAGGGTCAATATATGACTTATCCCATGGCTCAACTCTTAATTTTCTTGGATCAGGAACAGATATTGCAGCTAATTGCTTTAAAGGCATTTTTGATCCAAAAACATCAATAAGCGTATTTTCAATTAAAGCTGGATTTGCACGGCCTGTTCTTATACTCATTAGTTTTTGAACAACATAGTTTAAAGCTTTTTCAAACTCTGGCTTAATTTTTTCTATTTCTTGTTTATACATATTTATAATTTAATTATTAAATTCTCTAGTAATAATTTTTTATTAGTATTTGTATTATTAAAATAATATTTCGTTTTTTGTATTTCTTCAATAATATCCTTAATTCTTAAAAGTGTATAGTTTTTAAAAACATTATCTTCTTTTCTATATAATTTTAATAGCATCTCTCGCCTCATAAACCGCTCTAAAATGTTTAAGATTTCAGAAACTTTTTCTTTGTCCTCATATATGCTTTTAACATATTCGAATCTTTTTTCAACCCCCTCTTTAATTAAAAGATTAATATCTCTAATTGTTCCAAAAAAGAAATCTTTTTCTTCTCTATTTTGAAAAAGAGTAATTGCTTTTCCAATCTTTCCTGATGAAAATTGACTAATCTCTTCTGCTTCTTTTCTATCTCCCCCCAATAATATTAAATAATCTTCTATCTCTTTTCTTCCTATATGATTAAATTCAATTTTTTGAACTCTTGACTTGATTGTTCCTAAAATCATATTAGGAAAGCTTGTAATGAGGATAATAACTGAATTATCCCCTGGTTCTTCTAATATTTTTAAAATGCTATTTTGACTATCGATTCCCATTAAATGAGCCTCCTCTATAATCGCAATCTTTTTTTTGTTATTGTAGCTTTTTAAGCTTAAAAAATCTTTCAAGCTTCTTATCTTATCAATCTCAATATTATTGTTTTCTTTTGAAATAATACACAAATCAGGAAAAATATTTTTATCAATGCTTGCACAAATCTTACAATTATTGCATCCATTGTTGTCACATAAAAGAAATTTAGAAAAAGCAATTGCAAGAGATGTTTTTCCAATATTTTCTTCGCCTGAAAAAAGAAAAGCATGTGGAATCTTTCCACTTAAAACAATCTTCTTTAAAAAATCCTTTTGTTTTTTGTGGCCGATGATTTCATTCATCTTTTACTCTTTTAATATCTGCGCCAAGCTTTTTTAATTTCTTGTCTATTTCCTCATAACCTCTGTCAACTTGGTAGATGTCTCTAATAACGGTTTTTCCTTTTGCAATTAGTCCTGCAACAATGAGCGAAGCTCCCGCTCTTAAATCAAATGAACCTAAATCTGCTCCAAAAAGGTTGCTAGGCCCTGAAACTATTGCCCTATGAGGATCTGAGAAGAATATATCTACGCCCATTTTTCTTAACCCTTTTAAATATTCTAATCTTCCATCGTATAAGGGATCGTGAATAACTGTTGCGCCTTGTGCTTGGCTTGCTAAAACCCCAAACAATGGCAAGAGATCTGAGGGAAGTCCTGGAAAAGGCAGGCTTT
>JAQVLF010000030.1 GCA_028704295.1 Minisyncoccota bacterium
ACTATATTCATACAACAATGATGCTTCGGTTTACACGCTTTTGCAAGATGAGTATGATTAATTTCATGCTCATTTTGTATTAGAAAGCGTTTCTCATTTCATGCCGGTTTTGTATTGGATAAGTCTAATACTTGTCAAATCTAATTTTCCATGTTACTATAAAAGCAACACGAACGTTGAAATATAATTTTGTCAATTTAAGTGTTTTTATTATTCTTAAATTTAAAAAAATGACTACAGAATATAAAAAATCTATCAATGGAAATATTGATGTTTTTGATGTAGCAAACTATTTTATACATCTTTCTCTTAAGAATAAAGTTGATGATGATGGAACCGTTGAAGGGATTACACATCTAAAACTACAAAAAATTTTATACTTTGCACAATGTGCATATTTATCTTTATACAATAAGCCTCTTTTTGATGATGAAATTAAAGCTTGGCAATATGGCCCAGTAATTTCTTCTATATATGATAAGTATAAAGTACAAGAAAATAAAATACTGCAGAAAGATAAAAATTTCAATGAAAATACGCTAGATGAAGATATTAAAGATTTTCTAGATGATATATGGAATTATTTTTCAAAATTTTCCACTACAGAATTAGTGAATATTACTCATATGCACGCACCTTGGAAAAACGCATATACAGGAGATAAAGATTCTGTAATAGAAAACGAGGTTCTAAGACAATACTATAAGGGAATTTTTAAGCTAGAGGATTGTGCCTAAGAAGAAAAGATTTTCAATAAGTGAAGATTTTGTTCGCATTCCAACAAAAGGATTTCTTTCTAATGCAGACTCAACATTAAGAGTATCTGATATGCCTGTTCGTTTTAGCTTTAGATTTTGCAGTTTTAAGAAGGGAGAATGTATAACTAACTTAGAAAAGAAAGAGTTGGAAGCATTATATAAAAAATTCAAAAAATTTGAGAATCTAACATGGAACCAACTTAATCAACTCCCTAGAGAAAAAGGGATAACAGTTGAAAAAAATGATAATGAAAATTATGAAAATCTTAAAAATAGGCAACCAAATTTAAGCAGATATTTTCATTTTAGAGTTGATGGGGCAGATACTCCTTTTAGGGTTTTTGGAGGACAAAGGGATGATTTATATTGTATTCTATTTTTCGATCCAAAAGGTAAAGAGAATAAGCATTAATAAATATATCAATGCCCTTCTTTAAAAGGTTTTTTTGTTGCAAAATAAACAAAATTAGAAAACAATTGACAAAAAACTTTTGTGCAGGGTCTTAAATAAAGAATAAATGGATTTTAAAGCGGTTTGCTTGTTGCACAATTTTTGTATTAAGGCATAGCCGAAAGACTATGTTTTTTTACTACGCTTTAATAAAAACATGAAAATTTTGTACTTTAGACGTTTTCCTGTCAAAAATAACTTGACTAATCTAAAATTTTAAGGTATTTTAAAATAAAATTACAAAAAATACTTTTTTAAACAAATTTATGTTAATAACAAGAATCAAAGTTAAAAATTTTTATGGAATTAAAGATGCGGTAGAAGTAAAATTCATTGAGGGGGGAAAGATAGATAAATCTGGCTATTTTAAGATAGCAAGCAATCAAAGAGTTTCTTTGATCAATGGTTTTTATGGAGCTAATGCTTCTGGTAAAAGCACCATACTAAATGCAATGGATAAGATCATAGATTTAATGCTAGTCAAGAGACCTGATTTTTCCGTGTCTCCGATTGGAATACAGCAAGAGACCATTATTTGCTTGCCCAATTATCATGTTGACGCAGTTAAAGATCCAACTGAGCTAGAAATTGATTTTATTTCGGGAAATAACAAATATGCCTATAAAATTTGCATCATAAACGGAAGGATAATCGGAAGAGAGGTCTTTTTTAGAAATGGGGTAAGAATTTTTGATAGAAATAAAGATTCGATTGTTTTCCCTGAAAAAAAGTATAAGCAGTTGGGAAACACTTTTAAAGATTATGTTCTTCCTAAAAAATCTTCTTTTTTGTCAGCTCTTCTTGATGGCAGAATAGTTTCAAAGGATTTGGAAGCTGTTGTGGGTTTAAATGATATAAAGGCTATACGCAAAAAAACATGCTTTATTACAGATAAGAGGGCTGTGGCATTGGGGCAAAATAATATTGGAGGATTGTTTGCTGTTTTTTTTAACTATATTAATAATGCTGATTTAAATAAGGAGAATTATTTAAATAATATAAACAGCATTGCAAAATATTTTGAGCCATCTTTAGATAAGATAGTGATTAAGCAAAAAAAATCTATTGACCCAAATAATATTGAGGCTGATTATGGCATAAAATATAAGAATTGCGACAAGCTCTTGCCTATAACCGAAGCTTCGGCCGGAACAAGAGAGCTTATAGCCTATATAAACAATATTCTTGATATTTTGAAAAGCGGAGGAGTTATTGTTTATGATGAAACTAGCAAATATTATCACCCTGATATGGAAATTGCCATTTTGAATTTATTTAGAGATGGGGATGTCAATAAAAATCATGCACAGATATTTTTTTCTTCTCACAATCATGCAACATTTGATTTATTGCACAATAGCCAGGCACATATAATGGAAAAAGAGAATGATGCAATAACAGTGAACAAAGTTTTAGACTATGATGTTAAAGAACGAGATAATATAAAGAAAAAATATAAGGCTGGTTCCTTAGGCGGCGTTCCTGATACGATTGATTTCAATAGAATAATAAATAACTTATTGTAATCAGCATGAAAAAGTCTCTTAAAATACATTATTTCCTGGCATGGGAGGGGTATACGGAATATAAGATATTTTCGTATCTGACCAGAAACAGATTTAGAGGCCAATTTTTAAAATCTGATATAAGATTTAGAGACGCAATCAACATTACTCAAGGAGAAATAATCATATCGAATGGAAAATTAAACGGAGTCGGGGATAAAACTAATTTCAAATCAAAATATTTGATTTTGAAGAAATATTATCCAGATGAAACCTTTTTCTTTTTTTTAGACGAGGATTTATATGATTCTTCAGAAATAGAGCAGATGATCAAAATGGGCGGAGACTTTGTCCAGTTTATCAAATATAATTCAGAATATTTACTATTGAAGCTATCCAATTTCAACCTAAAGAATCCGGAGGATTTCGATCGTTTGGAAGATTTTAGGCAATATTGCAAGGATGAATTTTATGAAAGGTTTAGAAAGAAAGCCAGCGAAATGAAGGAGGCTGAATTAGAGCAAATATTTAAAAAAATTTCTGAAGATGAAATAAAAGATATTTTTAATGAGCTTTTTTTAATTGCTGGCATTTAAAACTATGATTAATTTTACTCCTGAGCAGAAAATAAAATTATTTGCATCAATTTTCAGCGGAAGAAGCGATGTCTATGCCCTAAGGTGGGAAAAATGGGATGGCAACGCAAGCGGATATTTTCCTGTGTATAAAAATAAGGGGAAAAAGGAGTTTGCACAGCTCACGGAAGATGTTATCGAGGAGCATTTAAGGGGATATAAAACGGTGGGAGTTTATCCTTTATTATTAGATAATACTTCTTTATTTGTTGCTGCTGATTTTGATGGCAATGGTTGGATTAAATCGATTAAAAGACTGCTTAAACAGTGTAAAAAATATAATCTGCCTTTATACATTGAACGTTCTCGTTCTGGCAATGGAGGACATGTTTGGTGGTTTTTTGAAAGTCGTTATCCAGCGTTTAAATCGCGAAAAATATTTTTACATCTTATTAAAGAGTCAAAAAATATGGATGATTTTGAAAAAGAAGAAAGCTTTGATAGATTATTTCCAAATCAAGATTATCATACAGGCAAGGGCTTGGGAAATCTTATAGCTCTGCCGCTTCAGGGAAAGTCTAGAAAGTATAATAATAGTGTTTTTCTTGATTCCGACGATAACTTTGAGATGGTAGCTGACCAGTGGAAATTGCTTAATTCTATTGAAAGAATCCCGACAAAAATTTTAGACGATCTATTCGAGCGATTCTCCGATGATAATCCTGTAAAAAGAAAAATTATTCATAACGGAGATAAAATACCAATCACTTTAAGCAACTATGCATTAATTCCAAAAAAGTATATAAACAAGCAAATAGCAAATTTTTTAACAGAAGAGTTAAATTTTTTCAACAATGAATATGCAATTAAACAAAAAATGGGATTTTCAGTTTACAAGACAGAAAGATTTTTTAAAACCGTAATCAAGGATGATGAGAATATATTAATTCCTCGAGGCTTTATTGATAAGCTCGTATATTATTTCAATGATAATGGCATTCCTTATAGAATTTATGATAGGCGCAAAAGATGCGATGAGGCAAGATACAAATCAAGCTTAAAATTATTTAATTATCAGAAGGATGCGTTAAATGCTTTTAAAAATGCTGAGCAAGGAATTTTAGTCGCTCCGCCTGGATCCGGAAAGACCATCATGGCTCTATCTTTGATTTCTGAAAGAAAGCAGCCTGCGCTGATAATCACTCATCGCAAGCAGATTTATGATCAATGGCTGTCAAGAATTGAAGATTTTCTGCAAATTCCTAAAAGAAAGATCGGTCAAATTGGAGGCAATAAGAAACTTGTAAAAACTCCATTAACTGTTGCCATGGTGCAGACATTGGCGAGAATGGATAATTTAAAAGAAATATCAGAGCAATTTGGATTGATATTAGTTGACGAATGCCATCATGTGCCGGCTAAAATGTTTCGTGAAACCATTGTTCAATTAAACCCCTATTATTTATATGGCCTAACAGCAACTCCGGTTAGGAAACATAATGATGAAAAACTGATTTTTGTTTATCTTGGAGAAATAATTCATGAGATTGACAAAGAATTTAAAATAAAGGTTGTAAAAAATAATAAGTTTGAAATAAAAATTAACAATACTAAGCTTGAGTTTCCATATAAAGTTAAAGCTGAAGATTATCAATTATTAGCTAAAATTATTTCTTTTGATACAAAACGGAATGAGCTGATTGCAAGCGATGCGAGAAAGGAGGTAGAAAAAGGGAGAAAGTGTCTAATATTAACTGAACGCAAAGAGCATGTTCAGATGATAGCCACTTATTTTAAGAAAGAATTTGAAGTGATAGACATGACCGGTGATTTAACTTTAAAAAAGAAGCAGGAAAAAATCAAACAGATTGAATTAGGGCATTTTGAGATTATTGTCGCCACTGGTCAACTGCTTGGCGAGGGTACGCATTTTGATGATTTAGATTGTTTATTTTTAGCATACCCATTTTCCTTTGAAGGAAAGCTAACTCAATATATCGGCCGGCTTTTGCACGGCAGCGAAGGCAGAAAAATTGTATATGATTACAGGGATGAAAAGATTGAATACTTAGAAAGAATGTTTAAGAAAAGGTTAAAATATTATAATAAAAATTATAATATAAACTACGAATCCGAAATGCTTTCGCTGAGAAGCAAAAAAAGTTGATCGACGTTTATTTTAGATGATATATATTGTATATGTGATAAAATATTAACATTTTATAACAAATATTGATACAAAATGAACAAGATAGAAATCATAAGAATATTAGAGGATTGGAATTTTTGGGCAAAGGATTTAAACACAGGCTTTAAAAGAAAGCTGCATTTAAATGCGTTGGAAAAATAACTTTCAAATGAACAAGTAAAAGTAATTACTGGGGCAAGAAGAAGTGGAAAGTCATATATTATAATGAGGCAGATGGCCAAATGGCTAATTGATGATAAAATTCAATATAAAAGCCTTAGGAATTGGTTGCTTCAAAATATGCGAGTGGCATACCAGACATAATAAAAGAAGTTGGATTTGATTTTTCTTGGGGCGAAGTAAAAGTTTGGGCGCTTGGATTGCTCAAATGGATATTAAAGAATTAATATGGCATTTTGATGTGCCTTTTTGGCCATATAATGGAGAGGATTATAATCTTAGTCCAAGGCAGGTAATTGATGATCCGCAGAAATACAAAGAAGAATATGAGAGAACTTTAAAAGCTGATCTTAGCTATCCAATTGATATCCAATTGATATAATGAAAAATAAAGGAAGGTGGGTTATACTTGACGGATTGCATCGTTTAATGAAATTATATATTCAAGGAAACAAGATTATTAATGTAAGAATTATTCCAAGGGGAAAAATTCCAGAAATTGTAGAATAATATATGGAAACAATTAATGTTAAAAAAGTTGAAGATTTGTCAGATGCGAGGGAAATAAGGCGCAAGGTTTTTCAGATAGAGCAAGGGGTTAGTGAGGAGTCGGATTTTGATGGATATGACGATAATTCAGATCAATTCGTCGTATATATTGGCAAAAAAGCGGTTGGAACATTGAGAGTTAGATACTTCGAGAAAGAATTTGCGAGGATAGAGAGGGTCGCTGTTTTAAAAGAGTGCAGAGGGGAAAGGTATTGGAGGAAGACTTATAAA
>JAQVLF010000031.1 GCA_028704295.1 Minisyncoccota bacterium
AAGGACAATCAAATGTGCTCCAAAGAAGGTTTGGTTCAAGTTAAAAGAGAAATTCCTACAACAATGACTCCAATCCAAGATACAATAAAATTATTATTAAAAGGAGAACTTACACATGAGGAAGTAAGATCGGGTATTACAACGGAATTTCCTTTAGAAGGATTAGAGCTTAAAGCTGCTTCGTTAAAAGATGGAATTCTTACTTTAACTTTTGAAGATCTTGAAGATAAAACGGGCGGGGGTTCTTGTCGAGTATCTATTTTATGGAATCAAATTAGCGAAACAGCAAAACAATTTGGAGGAGTGAAAATAGTAAAGTTTATGCCAGAAGAGTTATTTCAGCCTTAAGTTCCTCCTACAGTTAAATTATCAATAACATCTATAACGCCTAAGGTATAAGATGCAGCATTATAAGCCGCTTTATAGGCAGCAAAAGTAGGCACCATTCCAGACAAAGTGACAATGCCATTTTCTACTTCGACATTTACTGATTCAGCATCCACATATACATTGCGGTCTATCGCAGAGACGATGTTGTTTGCAATTTGTTCGTCATCAAAGTCTCGTGTAGGAACGACTGACAATTTATTGCTTACCCCAGTTACACCTCTTAAATCAAAAATAAGGTTCTCCGCTCTTATTTTTTTCCAATAAGCATCAACAGAGCCTGTAAGCGTCACAAGCCCTCCGTCAACATCAACTGTTATTTTAGATCCATCGATATATGGATTCCATGCAAGAACACTTTCTGCATTATTAAGTATTTCAGTATCAATTGGAGTTTCTTCCAACACCACGATTAATCTATTATCTACGCCTGAAACTTCAGGAATGCTCCATACATCATCTTCAGCATTGAATAAGTCTGAACAGGTTGGCACTTCTCCTGTCAATTTCACTACTCCGTTTTCCACATCAATATTTATTTTTGAGTCATCGATTCTTGCGTCCCAAAAAATTTCATCAGTAACTTTTTGTTTGATTTGTTCGTCTGTAGCCATAATACATACATTAATTTATTATGGCGCAGCCGACTAATCTGCGCAATTATATTTTATATTCAAATGTACAATTTGTCAATTTTGAATATATTTGACAATTTGTATACTTATATTAAAATTTAATTAGAAATAATTAATAAATATAAAGCATAGTAATCTATGAAGAAAATCAGAGCTACAGTTGTAAGAAATAATTTTCAAGATGTTATTGATGAAGTTCATTACAAAAAAGAGCCGGTGGTTATAACTAAGAGAAATAAGCCATGGGCCATAATTCAGGCTTTGCCTGAAGGAAAAAAATATGAACATTATAATGAATAGTATTATTTTAATTTTAGCTGTTTTATTGACTTCGTATATTTTGCCAGGAGTTAAAGTCGCAAGCTTGGGAACAGCAATAATAGTAGCCTTGCTCATAGGTTTGTTAAACGTATTCGTAAAACCTTTTATTCTATTAATTACTCTTCCAATAAATATTTTAACTTTTGGGTTATTTACATTTGTTATAAATGCTTTTATAATTTTAATAACATCCTTTCTATCAAAAGGATTTATGGTTGATAATTTTTGGTGGGCATTGCTTTTCAGTATAGTTTTATCAATGATCGCCTATATTTTAGAAGTAATTTTTACATAATACGAATAATATAACACTATTAGAAGTATAGTGAGAGTAATTTTAATAATTGGGAATTCTTGTTTTGTTTTCGGGCATATTTACTATTATTATGTTCGACATTTTTAGGTAAACAATGTCTTTCCTTATAACATTTTTTCATTTATTGTTTTTGGAATATTGCTAATTACAATAAGTAAGGTTTCACGTGGCAAAAATAATTCCCAGGAAGAATGAAAGATAAATTAAAAAATGCAAATAAAAAATTTATAAGGATAGCAAAAAGTATTGCAGGATTCTTTTCTTGTGCAAGAAAATCTAGGCAGACGCTTTAAATTGGGCTTATAACAGAGTAGAAAGCTTTAATAATTTATGTTAAGATTTATTCATGATAGAAATATTTTTTAAGAATATAAAAAGTCAGTCTTTGGAAAAATTAGAGAACGTAAAAAAAGGTGCTTGGATAAATGTAGAAGATGCAAAAAAAGATGACTTGGACTTTGTTGCTGAAATAACGAATTTAAATATTATTGATTTAGAAGATGCTTTAGATGTACATGAGCTTCCTCGTATAGAGAGGAAAAGTGGCGCAGCTATTTTTTTTGTAAGAGACGCTCAATTTTTTGATAGAAACGAGGATGTCTCAACAACGCCTTTAACAATAGTTATCACAAAAAAATATATTATTACTATTTCGATAAATAAGAGCGATTTAATTAGGCGTTTTGTGGCTAATGGTTTTGATTTTTCCACAACGCAAAGAAGCAAATTCTTAATTTACACTTTGCTAAATATTTCTCGCAATTTTACAAAAGCTGTAAAATCTTTAAATAATGATGTTGAATATCAAAAAGATAAATTAGAAAAGGTAAGCAATGCTGATATTTTAAAATTAATTGAACACGAGGAGCTTTTAAGTGGATACATTTCAGCCTTGAATCCAATGAAGATTGTGTTTGAGGCAATTGAGACGGGGAAATACATTCCATTATATAGCTATGATGAGGATTTAATAGAAGACATGATTATTAGCATTAGGCAGTCAGTTGAAATTTGTTCCACAAACTTAAAAAGCATTGAAAGCTTGAGGGAATCGTATCAAATAATGTTTACAAATAATTTGAATAAGACAATAAGAGTTTTAACTTCTATTACGGTTATCTTAACTATTCCAACAATGATTGCTAGTTTTTTTGGAATGAATGTTCTAATTCCACTTCAAAGCCATCCTCTAGGATTTCTTTTTATATTAGCGATATCCTGCTTAATTTCATTTGCCTTCCTTTATGTCTTTATGGTTAAGAAGTGGTTTTAAGCACTAATTAAAATTAGATTTAAACCAACTTGCGCTATATATATATATGGTATATTTTAATTGATAAAAAATAATCAATAAAATATAAGCCATATGAATAAAGAAAATTTACTAATCTTTTCATTATCAGGAGTATTATTCCTTACTGTATCTTTTATAGTATACAGCTGGTCTGAACCAACTGGCAACATGCCAAGTACTTACACACCTCCTATTAATGAAAGCATCGTAGCGCAATATAAACGCGGTATTTTGGGGGCACAGGAATTTAGAGATTCTGATAATAATGGTTATTATATTAACCCTAGCGGAGATAGCGTTATCTCAGGAAGTATCACAACATCAGGAAATATTGTGACAGCACGCCCTACAGAAGCTGATCAGGTAACTACAAAGGGTTATGTTGACGAACAAATTGCATTAGTTAGAGCAATTGTCAGTGGAGCTCAAACATTGGTTAATGGAGCTCATACTTGGAGTGAGTGCGAGGCTGCCGGTGGAACAGTGGAGGATAGTGATGTTGAACTTAAATTATGTAGATTTGAGGCTGCGACATGTCCTTCGGAAGGGGGGTGGAATCAGTATAAAAATTTTTCTAGAGCTACAGAATGCCAGGTTACTTGTAGTTGTAATGACGCGTGTATTGCATCTACTGCACCAGGACATGAATGGGGAAATCAAGCTCCCGCAGTAACTGGCTGCAACGTTAATTGTACTTATAATAAGAGGAAAAAGGAATATGTATGTGGCCCCACTTGTACTGGATATGATTGTGACATTCATGGATGTTGCTATATTGTTACTAATAGACATAATTGTTCAGCAAACATAGTTGAAATTGGCTGTTTTTAATTTTAAATGAAAATTTATTATAATATTTTATAAATTGCAATAAATTGAGAAATTGTTCCTAAGAGAACAAATATGTGAAATAATTCATGAAAACCAAAACCAGTAAAAAGGTTTGGTTTTTTTATGGCATATATAACTGCTCCTATTGTATAAAATATTCCTCCAATAAATATCCATAAGAGTATAATTGGATAAAATCTCATTGGATAAATAATTAAAACAGCAATCCAGCCCATTATAATGTATAAACTAGTCGCACTTTTTCTTCCTAAGTGTTTCCAGAAAGAATCTTTAAAAACAGTTGAGGCTCCTACGATAGCCAGAATCCAAATGAGTATTAAAGTCAACCATCCCCATAATCCTTTAACAACTAATACGCAGAAAGGGGTAAAACTTCCTGCTATTAAAAAATAAATTGAGGCGTGATCTAATTTCCTTAAAAAACTTATATCTGAAGCAGGTTTTCCAAATAGATGATATGTGGCACTTATGGAATATAAAAAAATTGCCGTTATTCCAAAGAAAAGGAAACAAATTAATTGTGTGTTATTTTGAGCATTTGCTACAAGAAAGCTTGTTCCTATAATAGCTAATATAGCCCCGATTAAATGTGAAAACCCGCTTATAGGGTCTTTTATCTTTATCATAAAGATATTGTAGCATAAAAATAAAAAAGCTAGAATTACTTAGCTTTTCTACTTTCTCTTATTCTTTCTACTTCTGTTAAATATTTTTTTCTTAAGCGTATGCTTATCGGAGTGATTTCTAGATACTCATCATCGTTCATAATACTCATACCTCTCTCTAAAGTTAATTCAATTGGAGGAGTTAATATGATTGCTTCATCTGATCCAGAAGCTCTCATATTAGTTAATTCTTTACCCTTGATTGGATTTACAGTTAAATCCATTCCTTTGGACACGTTTCCAATAACCATCCCTTCATAAACTTGAATAGCTGGATGAATATATAGAGCTCCTCTTTCTTGCAAGTTCCATAATGAGAATCCGAGAGCTTTTCCTGTAGCCATAGAAACCATAGAACCAACTTTGCTTTTTTCAATCTTACCGACATAAGGCTTAAAGCCAATTACTCTTGAATAAATTATTCCTTCTCCTTTTGTATTAACTATAAATTCATTTCTAAACCCTAAAATTCCTCTCGTAGGTATTTCAAATATAATTTTAGAATTATTGTTTTCAGTCACTATAGATGTCATAATTCCGGAACGTTTAGATAGCTTCTCAATTACGCTTCCAGACATTTCTTCTGGCACGATAATTGTAACTTCTTCAAAAGGTTCGTATTTTTTATCACCCTCCTCTTTAATAATTACAGTTGGCTGAGAAATCTGAAGTTCATATCCTTCTCTTCTCATGTTTTCAATTAGAATCGCAATATGCATTTCACCTCTTCCATACACTTTATAGTATTCAGGAGAAGAAAAATCTATTTTGAGACCTACATTAACTTCGAGCTCTTTTTCAAGCCTTTCTTTCAATTGTCTATTTGTGACGAATTTTCCTTCTCGTCCAGCAAATGGAGAGTTATTGACTAAAAAGTTTAAAGATATGGTTGGCTCATCAATATTAATTGATGGCATTGGAATATGATCTTCATTTTGACAAATTGTCTCTCCAATAAATATATCTGGAAGTCCGGCAAACATAATGATATCTCCTGCAGAAGCTTCTTTTACTTCTTTTTTCTGAAGTCCTTCAAAGGTAAAGAGTTTCGTAATTTTACCGGTATAGGTTTCATTTTTGTTGTTTTTTACAAAAACATTCATCCCATCTTTAATCACGCCTTCATATATTCTAGAGATAGCTAATCTTCCTAGGAAGTTATCATAAGCTAGATTGAAAGATTGAGCAACTAATGGTTTTGTAAGTTTTTCCTCGCTTGATGCAGGAGAAACTTCCTCTAGTATAGTATCTAAAAGAGGAGTTAAATCTTTTGAATCATCGTCAATATGTCTTTTTGCAATTCCATCTCTTGAAATTGCGTAAAGAGTTGTAAAGTCAAGCTGCTCATCATTTGCTCCAAGATCAATGAATAATTCAAATATCATATCTTCAACTTCCTTTATTCTTATACCAGGCTTATCAATTTTATTAAGTACGACAATTGGCTTTAAGCCTAGTTCGAGAGATTTTTTTAAAACAAACTTTGTCTGAGGCATCGGCCCTTCTTTAGCGTCTACCAAAAGAATTACGGAATCAATGGAACGCAAAACACGCTCAACTTCTGAACCAAAGTCAGCATGGCCTGGAGTATCAACAATATTAATCTTTCCACCTTTATAATATATGGAGGCGTTCTTAGAATAAATTGTAATACCTCTTTCTTGCTCTAATTCATTGCTATCCATACTTACTCCTTCTTCTGCCATTCCAGTTTGCTTCATTAGAGCGTCTGTTAATGTTGTCTTGCCATGATCTACATGGGCGATAATTGCAATGTTTCTTATTTCCATAAATGTTTATAAAAATTAAACCCGCTCTTAAAAAGCGGAACAGTATATTAATACTATATTTTAAGTAAGTAGTCAAGAACT
>JAQVLF010000032.1 GCA_028704295.1 Minisyncoccota bacterium
CTAATATCTTTATTAATATTAAGCTTTCCAAAAACTTTTTCTAATTCTTCTTTTCCCATTTTAAGCCCGAAAGCTAAATTATTTATTAGCTTCTTTCTCGGAGAAGAAAAGCCTGCTTTAATAACTTTGAAAAAGAATTTATCATGTTCTTCATATTTTTTTACGGGCTTAATTCTAATTAAAGCGCTATCTATTTTAGGCTTTGGCCAAAAAGAATTTTTAGATATAAAAAAGCAGATTTTAGGCTCTGCATAATATTTAACAGAAATAGATAAAATATTGCCATCTTTAGAACAAATTCTTTCTGCAACTTCCTTTTGAATAACTAAGTATATTTCTTTTGGCTGATTTTCAGATTCTAAAAGATTTCTAATCAAATTAGAAGTTAAATAATAAGGAATATTAGCAATGATTTTAAAGTCTGAAATATCATTTTCCTTTATATATTCCAAAATATCTGCTTCAACAACTTTTGTATTTTCAAAGCCAAATTCATTTAAAATCTTTACAAACAGCGTATCTTTTTCAATTGCTAGTACAGATTCAGAATACTTATTAAGCTCCTTTGTAATAAGTCCCAAGCCTGGGCCGATCTCCAATACTTTATCTTCTTTTTTAATCGCTGCAGAGTTAACAATTTTATTTATAATGTTCTGATCTATTAAAAAATTCTGGCCTAAAGACTTTTTAGGATGAATATCGTATTTATCTAAAATTTTTCTAACTTCTTCTAAATTACTCATATTTTAAATCCTGAACTATTAACATCCATTTTTAACATTTTTGTAGTTTGAATTATATAATATATTAAGAATAATTACAATTTTATTGCACTTGATGGCTTAGAAGCTATCTTTTTATTCATCAAATAATGTGCTAATATTTAAGCAATGGAAAACCAAAAATTAACAAACTTCATAGCTAATCCATGATTTGATAGTCAAACATTTAAGAGTTTTGTTTAACGAAGAACAGCTAAGCGCGTAGAGAAATCAAAAAATATTTAGAAAAAAATAAATATATTAATAATAAAATCGCGAGAGAAATTATTGGAGAAGTTCAAGTTTATAGAATTTCAAGATTATTCAAGAAATGGGCAAACCAAGGATTGTTGATCAAAATTGAACCGAAAAATAAGAATCCAAAATTGACAAAATACAAATTAGCGAATGTAAATGAGATTAAAAATGATTATCTTTCTTTGCACTTTAGCTTGCAAAGAAAAAAATAGCATTGAATTTAAAAGGGAAAAACCATTTTTCTTTGCAAAATTAGACAATTGTTCAATTACGCCTTCGGGCTCCGAGGCCTCCTAACGGGGGCCGTTTTATATTATAATAAAAACAATCTTTTAATTTAAGCTTATCTAAAGCAAATTATTAAATCTAGTTTTTTATTTTTTACGTCGCGTTCATCTTAATTTTCCTAAATACTCATTTACTCGCAAGCATTGCTTTGAGATAAAACAATGTTTCGTCTTTTAATTTAGCCTTTGCCCATGCTTTTTGCTCATTATTGAGAAGCTCTCCCATTCCGGCAAGAATGAATCTATTTGGAACTTTTTCTATCTTTTTTATACACCCTTCAATAAAATCCTTGAATTCAATCCCTGTTCTTCTTTCAACCAAATCTCTATTTATTGGCCATCCATTTTCTAAAAAAAACCAAATATCATAAATATCACGATTTGCTCTTTCTATTCTTTCGCTTAAAGCAACTAATTTATTTGCAAACATATCTTCTTTTCCCATTACTTTCATTGGAATTCCAAAATAATTGAGTATTTCATATTTTGAAATTATTTTACTTATTTTTTCAAAAACAAAATCTTCTTTTTCAGGGTCAAGCAAATCAAAATCCAAATCAACTGAAAATCTGTTGAGATTATAGAATAGGAGAGCGGCTGTTCCTCCTTTGAATCCTAAAATCGGACCAACGCTATTATCAGTATAAATATTTTTTAAAATTTTAATTAAAATATTTCTATGTTTTTCTATATTGAGCATAATATTTTTTTATTTTAGCCTCCATTCTTTTATTCCCTCCATAAATAGGCAGAATTTCCAATACTTTTTCCCAATTCAGATTTGAAAGATTGTCAAAATAGTATTCCTTATTTAAATAAATAACATCCAAGAAAGCTCTTTCCGGACTCGCAATAAAATACGTTTCCTCATTTTGAATGCCAGCCTTATTTAAAAGAATAGAATTCTTTATTCGTTTAAACACATATGCTTGTCCATCAATTATAAGCTCCCTTGAGAGATACGAAGCTGTAAAGATTTGACTATAAAATTGAAAAATCACACCCGCCTTTGCAAGAACCGTTTCAAAACTTACATATGACGGGGTAAAAATCTTTGTGGCTAATTCGTATTTATCGTAATTATTATCTTTGATATAAACTCCTCTGCGAATAGAATACAATTTTTTAAACTTTAAATAACGGTCTATTTTCTTTCGCACAAAGTTAACATCTGACTCTCCCCAAAGCAAAGCTATTTCTTTTGTTGTAAAGACTGTATTTTTTGCCCTTATTAAATCTAATAAATAATCTTTTTTCATAAAGTTTGAACTATTAACACCCATTTTTGAGGGTTTACAGTTCAAATTATATATTATTAACGAAATACTTTCAACTGCTTATAATATAAAACCTTTAACATCTTTTGGCGTGATCTTATTAAATAAACTATTTGGATGATCTGCTAAGAAAGAAGATTTTCTAGCTTTTTTTCTATCATTCCACTTAAATTCATAGGCAAAAAGCTTTCCTTCTCTTTCTTCGATCAAGTCCACTTCCGCTCCCCCATAAGTTCTCCAAAAGTAGTTGTTGGCATATATATTATGATAGGCCTGATATTTTAATCTTTCCACAATAGCAAAATTTTCCCACAAGGCGCCAACATCGTTCCTTGAATTCAATAAATTAAAATTATTTATTACAGCATTTCTTATTCCTAGATCCCAAAAATAAACTTTTTTCAATTTTGAGATAATTTTTCTTTTATTGCTTGCATATGGATGCAATCGAAAAATAATAAAGTTTTTTTCAAGAATATCAATGTAGCTTTCAACAGTCTTTTTATCAACTCCAATAATGCTAGCAATTTCCCTATAAGAAATTTCACTTCCTATTTGAAGAGCCAATGCCCTTAGAAGATCATTAAGCACAGCTGAGCTTTTTATTTTTTGAAACTCTAAAATATCTTTATATAAATAGCTGCTAGAAATTTCACGAATAGTTTCTTGCTTCTCTTCTAAAGATTTTTTATCCACTACTTCGGGATAATTACCATATATTAAGTTAAGCTCGACTTCTTTTAAAATTTTAAGCAAATCTTTTTCTTCGTATATTTCTTCCAAACTCAAGGGAAATAAATTAAAAACAAATTTTCTGCCTGTTAATGGTTCTTCTGTTTTATCTAAAATATTAAAACTTGAAGATCCTGTTACAATTATCTGTTTTTCCTTTTTATAATAATCTACCAAAAGCTTTAGAGTTTGCCCCAATGTTTCAACTTTTTGACCTTCATCTATAAATATAACTTCTGCATCATTAACCAATTTTTTTAAAAATTCTAAATCTCTATTAGACAACAAATCTCTGTCAGTAGGATTATCGCAATTAAAAATACGCATCTTTTTTTTAAGACTTTTTATAACCTCTAGAGAAAGTGTTGTTTTTCCAGTCTGCCTAGCGCCCATAATAATAACAGCCTTGCCTTTAAATAACTTCTTCTTAATTGTATCTTCTAAAATTCTTTTATACATATTGCCGTTGATTTGGGGAATTATATCCCCATATTACCGCTAATTTGGGGAATTGTCAAGTCTAATTGCTTGACATTTTGGCCTTAAGCCTGCTAAAATTAAATATATTCGGATAATTTGTAAGTAATAAAAATATTAGTACTAAGGAAGAAATTTTCCCTAGAGGAAAAGTTCTAGCAATTAAAGGAAAGCTTTTTAAGTTTTTCCGTAAAAAAAGAATAATATCGCTGCTTATAGCGGGAATCATCATCGCTATTTTTTGTATTTTTAATATAAGCTCTAAAAGAATCATAGAAAATCCTGAAAGAGCTTTTATAAGCTTAGAGCCTAGCATAATGACTCCGGCAAAAGACATGATTGTTGAAAACGGTACAACCTTAGCTTCTATAAACTCTCCTCTATTTGTAAATAATGTAAGTTTAGGAGCAATTTTTTCAGAGAATGATGAAGAAGAACTAAAAAAAGATATTATATATCACACTGTAAAAGAAGGGGAAACATTATCAAGTATTGCTACTAAATATAATATTTCTTTAGAAACAATATTGCTTGCTAATGAAATTGGCAAAAATACTCCTATTAAGCCGGGACAAAAATTAATTATTTTGCCTACTGAAGGAATTTTGCATATGGTTGAAAAAGGAGACACGATTTCTTCTATTGCAAGGAAATATCAAGCAGATTCAGAAGAAATTGTTAAATTCAATGATCTTAAAGATAGCAGCGATATTTATGTAGGAGATATTTTATTTGTTCCTAATGGAAAAATGCCAAAAATAGTAACCCCTCAAGTAACCACTCCAAAAGGATATATCAACATTGCTTCAGACTATTTCATATCTCCTGCAAAAGGAATTATTACGAACGGCCTCCATTATTACAATGCGATTGATGTTGCTAATACAAAAGGAACACCTATTGTTGCAGCCGCCGCTGGAACAGTTCAAACCTCTAAATATGCTTGGCCTTCTGGTAATTATGTAACCATTTTGCATCCAAATGGCGTTATAACATATTATGGACACTTATCATATTCAGTAGTTTCTCCTGGAGAAAAAGTTTCTCAAAGACAAATTATTGGATATATGGGTAATACTGGCCTATGCATCTCTCTTGGAGGAGATGGGTCTCACTTGCATTTTGATGTAAGAGGAACAACAAACCCCTTAGCAAAATACAAAATTGGAACAAAAATTTCTTACTAAAAAACAGCCTTTGATAGGCCGTTTTAAAATTTTACATTTCTAAACAATCTAGACACTTTTTTGCAGAAGGATTTGCTTCCAGTCTTTCTACTGTTATTGGCCTATTACAATTCTCACATACACCATAAACTCCTTCTTCTATTTTTTTCAAGGCTTCATTAACATTTTTTAGCCTAACTTCAAGCGCATATTCAGCAGGCAAAAGATCAACAAATTCTTCTACCTCATCCACTTGATCCTCAGGATCAATATCACTATGATTCATGTCTGGATATTTTGTTTCCCAATTTTGAGCATCTTCTTTGTCTCGTTCAGCAAAATTAGAAAGAAGCTTCGTCACATCTTCTTTTTCTTTTTTTAATCTTTCTTTTTGTTTTTCCAAAAATTCTTTATCAAACATATATTTATTATAATATTAATAATCTAATTAATGAAGCTATGGCTAGAATAAAGGCTATAAAAATAGTAAACCAAAACAATCTTATCATAATTTTTGAAAATGTCGAAGGTCTTTTCATGCAATTTTTTCTTCGATCTCTTTAATCCTTTTCTCTAAATCTTCTTTTTCTTCAGTCAATTTCCTATAATTGTCCTTAATCTTTTCTCTCTCTTGCTTTACTTTCTTTACTTTTTCTTCAATCTCCCATCTTCTTTTTTCTACGCTTCTCCTTTCCTCTTCTTTTTGTCTTCTATCTTCTTCAATCCTCCTTTTTTCTATTACATCGTCTGTCTCATTATCTTTTTTTTCTAAGACGAAAATTTCTTCCTCAATTGCTTTTTCCTGTCTTGCGATTTCATTATACTCTGAATCTACTTTTTCTTTTTCTTCATTGTTTTTAAAAAGATTTTCCCTTGCCTCCTCATAAATATTGTTTAATTTACTTAATTCTTTCTCTAGAGAAGCTTTTTCTTTCAATAATAAAATGCTTTGTTTTTCTTTAAAAAGAGATTTTTTCTTATCGTCCAAATTAGAAATTTCTTTTTTAAAATCCCCTACTTTTAAATCTATTTCTTTCAATTGAAGCTTTAAAGACTTGAATTCATCTTCTTTTTGGTATCTTTCCTGTTCTAGCCGATCTCTTTCATTCTCAATTTTCCATCTTTCTTTTTCTATATCTTGTTTTTGATCTTCGCTTGCCAGTTTTTCTTTTGATTCAATCTCAGATTTTTTTTGATAAACATTTCTTTCCTCTTTCCTAATCTCCCTAACTTTGCTTTTCA
>JAQVLF010000033.1 GCA_028704295.1 Minisyncoccota bacterium
AGAAATGGAAATCTTGCCAAGATTCTCATACTCTTTTTTGTTAAATACATTGCATTGCCTTTCAAGTATAGCCTTGACGCAAGGCCCGCTAGGCCTTAAATGCAGATTGTCTGTCTTAGCTAAAAGAAGCTGTATCTAAAGAATCATATATTCGCGGGAAAGAGCAGCTTCTTTGAGGATAGGAGAATATCATGCTCATTTTGTATTAGAAAACGTTTATCATTTCATGCCGGTTTTGTATTAGATAAGTCTTTTTTTGGGAATAAAACCAAGCCAAAAATTATTATTTCTATCTTTAGTATTTATTAAATTTTTTATTAATTTAAAGTTTTGATTCATTGCTGTTTATCAAAATATATTTAGGACTAAATAGATAAAATAAAATTGTAAAAAATATAAAGTTTTTAAAACTATTGTTCTTTAATCAGAGTAATTGTTATATAGTCATGTCTTTCGTCGGATAAACAATTATAAATCTTATAATTTTTAGGAACAATATATTCTTCGCATCCACCATTATTAAAATAGGTTATAAAAGTAATTGATTCTGGAAGATTGTTGCTTACAATATCTTTAGCATTAAAATAAAATTTGATATCATCTATATCTTTAGATAAAATCATTTCTGAATATTTAGAATTAATTACTGATTGACTTGCTAAATTAAAATTTTGTTCTTCTTCGTTCCACTGAAATACTTTAAAAATATCCTCTTTAATAGCTTCATTTGGATTATCACAAAAATCATTGCAACACAATCCAGCAAATGAATTTGAATGCCCAGAAAGAACCAATAAGCCATCCCTGCTTTGTTTGTAATAAATACTATTAAATTCTCTTTCGTCTTCCATTAAATATCTTGGAAAAGAAAAAACTTCTTTTGGGACACCATTATAAATTCTATAAAGCAACATATTTTCATCAATCATTACACATCCACCAGTAGTGGCATTACCGTTATAAGCTATAAAAAATGGTTTTCCATTATTGATAAAATAATTAGGAATAACATCTATGGTTGTTCCTATATGATGAATAGAATAAATAAAAGACAAAACAGAATATTTTTCCCCCTTTTCAATTACATAAAAATAATCTCTTTCCATTAAAGAAGATATAAGATTAATTAAAACAACATCATTATTATTCATAACATCAAATTTGCCTCTTTGAATTTCTTGATCCAATTCGAGACCAGCTAAATCATAACTTGATATAATATATTCAATTAATTTTTCATTAGAATAAAAAATATCATCCGTAAGCTCTTGAGAGGCTATGTCCCATTCTCTACTATAAGTAATGTTATGGTCTCCATCAATAAAAGTTGCTTTTTCCTCTTTTTCTTTATATTCGGTTGTTTCTAATGAAATTTTTACCATTGCACAAGTAGGACACCCTCCATGAGTTCCTTTCTCTTGTTCATAATTAACACAACGGTACAATTTGAAACCTTCTGGTATAATATATTCGTAAACTATTCCCATGCCCGGACAATATGCTTCAGTCCAAAATGTAATTGATTTTGGTAATTTGTTATTAACTATTTCTGTTGCGTGAAAATATTCTTTTGCTTCTTCATCTGTCATTTTGTCAGGATATACTTTTTGATTTTTTTCTTGGTTTTCCTCTACTTGATTATTTTTAATTTTTAATTCTTGATTCTGTTGTATATTTTGATTATCCTCTTTTTGCTTTTTATTTTTATCTATTAAATAATAACCAAAACCACCAGCAGCAATTAAAAACAGGATAACTATTCCAATAATTGCGATAGAAGCGATTCCTTTTTGTTTCATGTATTTTTTATTTATCTTTTCTCTCCTATGGCTTGCTTATATAAAAAGCCCACCACAGGTAATGGCTGAAGCCATCCATACCAGTTTCCCGATATGGCGAGTTAAGCAACCCCATGATGGGTCCTTTATGCTTAACTCGTCCTTTCGCTATGCCTTTAATAAAAATTAGGAGTTTCGGCTACTTTTATTAAATTGTATAAATATATTATCATAAAATCACTAATCTGCATAGATATGATCAAACTAAAAACCCCGTTCATTTTGACGGTCTTTGAGCACTTAGTTCGGTATAATGCGGATAACCTCGCTATCATCGATCTAATTGATGTTAGCACGCCATCCATATCGCTCATAACATTTTCGTTTTTGAACCGTAAAGTAATTATCATTTTCTTGCTCCATATTTCCTCGTCTCGCCGTTTATCTTCTTCAATCTGCTTAGAAGTAAAATGGTACCCACCATCGACTTCGATTATTAATCCATACTTCTTTATAAAAAGATCAGCAAATCGGACACCTTCTTTGGTGTATATTTCTCTTTCTTTGACAACCTTGAATGCGTACTCTTCCGCCAGCAACCCTAGGGCATTAAAAAGAACAGATTGAGCGGGGGTGATTGATTGTACTCGAATCTTTTTAAACCTATCGCGGATCGCATTCTTTCTTTTAATGTCATTCTTGAGGATGAGAAGATTTTTCTTGTGTTTAGCATTCATAATATCTTATTTTTCCAAACAAAAATGACAAAAGTGATAATTCCTTTATTTTTTATTAATTCAAACTCTTTGTGCACATATTTATTATCAAAATAATAACTAGCAGATATTATCTTTCAATAAAATCATTACTTCTAGAGTATCTCGACGCGTCTCGTAAGGCACTCAAAGTGGCTGAGCACTTCAAGTTAGAAATATTAAACCTCTAATGTCTATAAAACTTTCCCAACCATTTTTATTTTTTCTTATCCTACGCTCTTCGTACGTGTTTTTTATTATAGTAAAAAAATGACAAAAATAATACTTTTAATAAAATTATTTCTTTTTCGTATTGTGATGCTCGCTTAATTTTTTATTCTTATTGACAAACTCTTTTCCAGAAGAAATATCTACACATCTTTCAATGTATTCATCTTTTCCTCTATCTATTTGTCTTAATAAATTAATTCCTTCGGGATGCTTTTCCTTATCTTTTGACTTTTTCCATCCTTGAAAAAATTCATATTTAATATGGTTCTTAAAATTACTTAATAAATTCTTAAGTTTACCAATAGTACTTTCCTTGACTTTTATATCTTCAATGACTTTAATATATAATTCTTTACTTTTTTCTCCACAAATCGAACATATCTTATCTTTGGAATCAAAGTTTTTTTTACAATTATTACAAAAATAATATTCTTCTGTTTTTGTCATAAAATTATATCTCTATCTATTGATTAGGACGCTCTAAATCAGCAGAACAAGCTATGTTATTCGCTGCCGTGATTTCAAGTTCCAATTCTAATTCTAAAAAATTATCTATCTTAAGAATATATATATCATTCTCCTTTACAGTATGATGACTCCTTTTAAACTCACTTGTCTTGATGCCATTCTTAAAAACTTCCAAGTCTAAAACAGAATTTCCAAATTCATCCTTATCACCAAAATCAAATCTTAACACAATTCTATATTCATCGTTACCTCTTTTCTTTTTTATATCTTCCATAAACAAACAAGCGCTCCAATTTTCTTTATTTCTATCAATTTTCTGAATTAAATCCTCTTTGTCGCCATCTTCTATTATATCTCTTATTGTCGCGCCAACTATATTTGGATATTTATTAATTGGATTAATTTTATTAATCATATTTTTCGTATAAAAAACACCCAAATCAAAGGGTGTTCCCGTCATAATTAATTATTAATAATTTACTTAATATCTTAATCATAAGTTTCTGTAATTTTAAAGCGTCTCATAAGACGCTCAACTTGGCTGAGCATTTCAAGTTAGAAATATTAAATCTCTAATATCTGCAAAGCTTTCTTAAGCATTTTTATTTTTTCTTACTTTACGCTCTTCGTGCATATTTTTATTATAGTGAAAAAATGATAAAAATGATATTTGTATTATTTTATAATATTAATTTAATAATTTTATGTATCGTAAAAATTTTTTTCCTTTTTCAGAAATTTGAAACAAGGTTTTTTCCTCTTTAATTAAAAAATTTGATAACAAAACGCTAAAAATTGCTTCTTTTTCTCCTGCGGGATTTGCAACTTGTCCACTTAAAACAAAATTAGCAATAAAATTATCTTTGGTTGTTGGATTTTTAAACCAATTAAGAAGAGCTAGTTTTGAATTTTCAACTAAAAAAAGATTTAAATAAGAAAATTCATAAATCTCAGATTTTTCTATTAAAAATTTAATTATTTCATCTCTATTTTCTATCTCCTTATCTTTTGTGGCTTTTTCGTTTTCTAAATCTTCTATTGTTTTTGATACACCACCTTTTTTAATTTCTAGTCCTTGATCTCTTAATTTTTTTTCGATCTCTTCTTCTTTATTTATTAATTTATTTTCTTGTTGACTAGCTTCAAATGGTCCCCATTTAATTTGTGACATATTAGAAATAAAAAACTTTATCTCTTTTTCAAAGTTGAAAAAGAAAATTAACACAAGAGAAAAAACAGCAACAGGCCAAGATAAGAATATTGATAAATAATTATAAATTGTATCAAAAATAATATTCATAATCCATTCTACTTTTACTATTTAATGCATCTCGCAAGGCGCTCAAAGTGGCTGAGCTCTTCAAGTTAGAAATATTAAATCTCCAATACCTGCAAAACTTCCTTAATCTCTTTTATTTTTTATGCTACGCTCTTCGTGCGTGTTTTTATTATAATAATAAATACTAATTTATATCTAGTCTACTAGCATCAATCCATTCAACAAAGGTTGATAATTTGTTTTTTGATAAAAAAATATAGTTCCTTTTCTCGGCTCTAGTTAAAGACACTAAGAACTCGCAAATACTCTGATCGTTAACACCCTTCTGCATAAAAAATTATCATCAAAATTAACCAAAAAAACATAATCCTTAGTTAATCCTTTTGCTCCCAATATGGTTGTCAATTTAATAGGTATATTTTTATAGGGTTCTTTTTTTGAAACATCGTTAGTAAATATCCTTTTTATATATTCTATGTTTTTTTCTTTGTATGGGGCGTGAATAAAATCGAAAATTTCTTTAATAACATCTTCTTCCATTTCCTCACTAATTTTATTAATATTCCTAATTATTAAAGAAACATTTTTCCTTTCTTTCTCGTGCTTATTCTTTATCAAATCAAAAATCTTTTCATTTTGATTTATACTATCAATAATTTTACTAAACCCAATACTCATTCTTACTTTTTGATTTAAACCCCTTAACTTTTTATTACTTTTAATTATTCCTTCCCAAAATATTATTTATAAATTCTGTCTTTTTTCTATAATAATTCTGCAGACTCTCTCCATTTAAGGATCGCTTTAAGTCTTCGTATTCCTTCAGACAATCTTTATGTTCTCTAAGATAATTTTCAAATTTGAAGCTATTGATCCAGCCTTCGTCTTCCTTATTAATTAAAAAAACATCGATATGTTTTTCTTCGATATCGGTTACGAATCGAATCCTTTCCATTGGATAATTACTCCTAGGCTCTCCAAATAATTCAATCAATGGATTTATATATTTATTAAAATCATTTTTTGCAACAGGTATATACACATCTATTTCGTCCTGCCCTGATATCCCCAAAGAGGTAGATCCACAATGCTTAATTTCCTTATCTTTCCCTAATTTTTCCCGTATAATAGACTTAACTTTTTGAAATTTTTCTTCAGCACTTTTATCAAAAGGAATTATTTCGATTTTAAAATTAGTTGAAAGATGAGAAATCCATTCTTCTTGTTTTTTAGTTAACATATTCTTTTATCATTTTAATTAAAAATATTTTAACGCATCTCGTACCGCGCTCAAAGTGGCTGAGCTCTTCAAGTTAGAAATATTAAATCTCTAATGTCCGCAAAGCTTTCTCAAGCATTTTTACTTTTTCTTGCTCTACGCTCTTCGTGTGTGGTTTTATTATAGCAAAAAAGTGACAAAAGTGACACTTTTATTCTATGTCGGGGTACTCCTTTTCATGTTCATGATTAATTTTATCCCCTGAGAGGCTAAATCTTTTTTTTATTTCTTCTGCTGCTTCTTCATCTTTTTTCGTCCATCCATCAACATTGTAACAAACAGCATCGAATGAGGTATTTTCCTTAT
>JAQVLF010000034.1 GCA_028704295.1 Minisyncoccota bacterium
AGAAAAAACTTAAATGAACTTAAGAAAGAAGCAGAAAAAGCTGACGAAATCATTCTTGCAACTGATCCTGACAGAGAAGGAGAAGCTATTTCATGGCACTTAATCAATGCTCTTAAATTAAAAGATTACAAAAGAGTTGTATTTCATGAAATTACAAAATCAGCTATTGAAGAAGCCATAAAGAATCCCTCTAAATTAAATGAAGATCTTGTTGATGCTCAACAAGCAAGAAGAGTTTTAGACAGAATTGTGGGCTACAAATTATCTCCATTTTTATGGAAAAAAATTGCAAGACATTTATCTGCTGGAAGAGTGCAATCGGTTGCTGTTAGATTAATTTGTGAAAGAGAAGATGAAATACAAAAATTTGTTCCTGAAGAATATTGGTCTATTGCTGCCCTATTTAATAAAAACAAGGTAGAGTTTAGAGCAAATTTAACTAAGGTCAATGGAAAGAAAATTGATAAACTAGAAATAAATAATAAAAATGAGGCAGAAAAGATTGAGAAAGATTTGAATAACGCAGAATACGTTATTGAATCAATAGAAAATAAAGAATTAAAAAGACATCCTCAAGCTCCTTTTACAACTTCTACATTGCAGCAAGAAGCCTCAAAGAAGTTAAGATTTCCTTCAAAAATGACAATGAGCGTAGCACAACAACTATATGAAAATGGATACATTACATATCATAGAACCGACTCATTAAATATCGCAAATGAAGCTCTTAAAAAAGCCGAAGAAATTATTAAAAACGAGTTTGGAGAAAATTACTTTCAAAAAAGAATATTTAAAACAAAAGGAAGAGCTCAAGAAGCGCATGAAGCTATAAGGCCAACACTTCAAAATAATGTAAAACTAAGCGACAGGCAAAAGAAGCTATATGACCTCATATACAATAGATTCATTGCAAGCCAAATGGCATCAGCTGTTTTTGATTCTAAGAAAGTAGAAATTAAAGCAAATAACTATACGTTTGAAGCACATGGATCTATTTTAAAATTTGATGGATTCTTAAAAATCTATAAAATGAAAATAGAAGAAAATGAACTTCCAGAGCTTAGTGAAAAAGAAAAATTAGATTTGAAAGAATTATTAAAAGAACAACATTTTACAGAGCCTCCTGCTAGATATACCGAAGCTTCTCTTATTAAAAAATTAGAAGAATTTGAAATTGGAAGGCCTTCAACATATGCAACCATTATTTCGACTATTCAAGATAGAAACTATGTTGTTAAAAACGAAGATAAAAGATTTGTCCCAACTGAAGTAGGAACAGCTGTTAATAAAATGCTTGAAGAACATTTCAATAATATCGTTGATTACAAATTTACTGCTGAAATGGAAAAAGAATTGGATGATATATCGGAAGGAAAAGAAGAGTGGAAAAAAGTTGTAAAAAACTTCTACTTTCCTTTTAATGAAAACTTGGAAAAGAAGTACGAAGAAGTTGACAAGCAAAAGCCAAAAGAAGAATTAACTGATAAAGTTTGCCCTAATTGTGGAAAGCCGCTTGCAATTAAGTCAGGAAGATTTGGAAAATTCTTAGCCTGCACTGGGTTTCCTGAATGCAGATATACAGAGCCTTTAGAAAATAAAAATGCAAAAACAGGCGTTTGTTGCCCTAAATGCAATGTTGGAGAAATTATCCAAAAGAAAACAAAAAAAGGAAAAATATTTTATGCCTGCTCAAAATGGCCGGACTGTGACTTTGCCTTATGGGATAAGCCAACAGGAAAAAAATGTCCTAAGTGCAATTCCTTAATGGTAGAAAAAGGGAAAAAGATTATTTGCTCGAATAAAGAGTGCTCATAAATTATCCATGAATCCTTTCATCTCTTGCTCTGATTTAAAGTTTAGGATTACTTGATAGTTTTTGCTATTGTTTTTAACTTTAACATTATCAAATTTAAAAGCTTCCTTGAATTTATTCTCAAATTCTTCTAAATATGCCCTATCCTTTATGCTTAAGATTTGCTTTGGGTTTTTATACTCTCTAATTTTTTGCTCTAATTTTCTAACAGATAAGTTTTCTTCGATTACAAGCTTTAACAACTTAACTTGTTCTTCTTCATTTTCAATAGATAATAGAACCTTGGCATGCCCTTCTGAGATTTGCTCGTATCTCAAAGCTAATTTTATAGCTTCCGGTAAAGATAATAAGCGAAGGGCATTTGAAATTACCTCCCTACTTTTTCCTGTAATCTCTGCTATTTCTCGCTCCAATAACCCAAACTCTTCTTTTAATCTAGAATATGCTTCTGCTTTTTCCATTGGATTCAAATTCTTTCTCTGAACATTTTCAATTAAAGCTAATTCTAACTTTTCCTGATGGGAAGGTTCCCTAACAATTACAGGCACTCTATCAATATTTAATTTTTGACAAGCTCTCAACCTCCTCTCTCCCGCGATAAGCTCATATTCTGTTTTAATGCCCCCTTCATCATTTTTTTCTATTTTAGTGACGACAAGTGGCTGCAAAATGCCATACTTTTTTATAGATTCTGCCAAACTACTAATTTCATCTTCTTTAAAAAATGTTCTTGGCTGATAAGGATTTTCCTTTATTTTGCTTATTTCAACCCAAAAGACGCTTTCCTTTTTTGAAGGAACATCATCATAATTTTGTTTACCTTTTTTTGGTATTAAAGATTCTAAACCTCTGCTCATAATTTTTTAATAAATTCTTGTGCAAGTTCCCTAAAAGCATTTACTGCTTTTGACATTGGAGCATGCCTTAAAACTGTTCTTCCATATTTAGGCGATTCTGCAAGAGCAGTTGCTCTTGGAATCATAGCGTCAAAAACATAGTTAGGGAAATTTCTCCTAAGCTCTTTTTCAACATCTCTACTCACCTTATTCCTTCTTTGATACATTGTTATAACTGCTCCTAAAACATTAATATTGCTTTCTAAATTATCATTAATTAATTTAACATTAGATAGAAGTTGCCCTAACCCTTCAACAGATAAATATTCTGCTTGAGCTGGAATCAAAACATCATCTGCTGCAACAAGTGCATTTAATGTAGGAAGTCCTAGTGATGGCGGACAATCAATAAAAACTAAATCATAGTCATTTTTTACTGAATCAATAACTTGCTTTAATCTATATTCCCTATCCTTCATTGAAACTAAATCAACTGCTGCTCCCGCAAGATCATGCGATGTTGGCATAACATCGTATCCTAAAAAAACAGTTCTTTTAATAATTTCTTTAGGATGCACTTCTCCTAAAATGGCTTCGTAGACTGATTTTCTCAAATCTCTTGGATTTATTCCTAAAGAAAAAGTAGCATTGGCCTGAGAATCAAAATCAACCAAAAGAACGCGCTTTCCATAAGCAGTTAGAAACACAGGCAGATTAACAGCTATTGAAGTCTTTCCAACACCTCCTTTTTGATTTGCAACCGCAATTACTCTTGTCATTACTTGTTAGTATATCACAAATATTATTACTCTCCAATCGCCATTTAAAATTACTTGAAAAAACTTAAAATGGCGCTACTATTTGATTACTACACTTGAGGCGGATATTTCGTATGTCCGTCTCGTTTTATTTCTCAAACTTAATTCTGCTTTCGAGCTTTAGAAAATCTCTGAAATTGCTGCCTGCAAATTTCTTAATTTCTTTTGCCGTCTTCTCCTCTCGCTAAGATTATAAAATCGACATCGCAATTTGCTTTTTCTTTTCATAGATCCATCTTCTTATGAATATGATTCATATATTGATTATAAAATTTAATCAACAAAAAAACAAGGCATGCTATACTATACCAATTACATTAACAGAAAATATTTCAAAGGAATTTTTACAGTGTTGAAATCTTCTGAATATTCTAAATCATTGTTTGAGACGATTAAATTATAAGATGATTTTATTCTTTGAGAAGTTTCTGCAACCTGTTTGCAGCTTTTTTCTTTGAAAGAAACTTCAAGAACAATTCTCCTATTTAAAGTAGAAATAACAAAATCAGCACCTCCTTCTCTTGCATCATAGTTCAAAGAAAAATGCTTTAATGCACTCTTTAGATACATACAAACTATATCTTCGAGTAAGCCCCCTTTATAATTCTCAAATAGAAGATTGCTTTCTTTAGAAGACAAATATGAAAACCTCAAAGAAGGGGTTGAAAAAAGATATTTAGACGGTTTTTTAACTTGTTTAAAATGTGCGCCAAATGGAGAAACTCTTGAAATGATGCCCGAAGTTTCAAGTGATTTTAAAATCAAGCGCAAAGTGTCTGGCTTAATTTCTAAAGCTTCGCTTAATTTAAGCAAACTTACTCCGAGCGTATCTGAAATCAAATACAAAACTTTATCTATCCTGTTTAAGGTTTCGATTTCAAAACTGTAGAACTGGGGAATATCAGCATATATTACTTTATTTATTATCTGCGAGATAAAGTCTAGTGCGATAGCCTCATTCTCTATTCTTAATGTAAAAGGAAAAGTTCCAAATTTAATGTATTTCTCGAATTCAAATTTATCGACGTCTAGCCAATAATTCTTAATTTTAGCTTCATTTTTCTTAAGCCCGCCCCAAATTTCTTTTGCATTTTTTGATAAGAATAAAATATTTTTAAGATCTTCACCAATATTTTTTATTGGAGACTTTCCATGCTTTAAAAGCATATATTCGGAAAAATGCACTGGATTAATATCCACAAAATATACCCTTCTTGCGACATCTGCATCAATCTGCTCTTTTAAAAGAAGCGCTGACGAGCCTGTGCAGAATATCATAATATTCCTTGATCTGTCATACATGCTCTTCAGGAAAAATGCCCATTTTTTATCATAATGAATTTCATCAAGAAAAAGAATTAATGACTTGTCCAGTTGCTCAATATGCTTTCCCGTTAATTCTTCGTAGTTTTCAATGATATCCCATAAGTTGACATCGAACCTTTTAATAGCTTCTTCTACAGATAGATACAATTTATTAACATCGCCTTTTAAGGATAAATAAAGCTGAGCTAAAAGAGTTGTTTTACCCATCCCTCGGAGCCCAGGCATCACAATTATTCTAGGCTCGCTTCTTTTTTTTAAAAAATTATTTAAAAGATCGTTCAAATCATAAAAAATGTTTCTTTTAAAAAAACTTTTCCCCTCTAAACTAAAAGATAAGCTCTCCAGTCTTTTTTGGGATTGTGAAATTTGCGCCTGTATATAATTTTGAAGTTCCTTGTTTTTCATATATTACTATCCTATCATAAAGGGTAAGTAATTGTCAATACTTACCCCTTACAAAGGGTAAGTAATTAAAACTCACTTTATTTCTAATTTTTTTCCGTAAAATTAAAAATATTTGAATGTTTTGCATATGCAAGCAAATGAACTTTTCCCTCTCTTTATTTTCTTTATCTTTGCAAAAATCTTTTTTATAATGCTCTTCTTTGAAAGAATATGATCTTTAAAAATTTTGTATCTTAAAAATAGTCTTTTTTTTAACGATATAAATATAAATCAGTTTAAATCCTCTTTCACATTTTCTCCAGGCAAAGTAGTCTTAAACGGCCATATCTTTCTTCCTGGATAAATAATCGTATTAATGCCAATCTTAACATTATCTCCAATAATAGTTCCGAATTTCCTTCTTTTAGTATCTATTAAACCATCTTTTACCAAAGTCTTAATAGTCGCGTTATCATGCCTTAAATTGGCTGTAATTGTTCCCGCCCCTAAATTAACATTTGAGCCGATAATAGAATCACCTACGTATGACAAATGATTAATATTTGTATTGTCTCCTATAATAGAATTCTTAATTTCAACAGCTGCCCCAATGGATGAATTATTTCCAATAACCGTTCCTTCTCTTAAATATGCATTCGGTCCAATTTTTGAATTATTTCCAATATATACAGGTCCTTCAATATATGTTCCACTTTTAATTATTGAACCTTCTCCTAAATATATATTCCCTTTGATCACTGCCCCTTTTTCAATTTTTCCTAATTTCTTAAATTTAAAATCTTTGAAAAGAGAATTTGCCATATTAAACAAATCCCAAGGGTATGAAGCGGGAATCCAA